>JAGBKP010000024.1 GCA_017635875.1 Selenomonadaceae bacterium
ATGTGACGAGAGATTTTGTCGTCTGACAAGGAAGAAAAAACGAAGTCGTAGCTAGGCTACGTCGAGTTTTTTCTGACGCAGTTCAGGCGGCAAAATAGCCGTCAAAGCGCGTTGGCGGGGTTTACCAACACGCCCTAGTTTATTTATTCGTAAAAAAACCCTCAAAAAGCGCAAACTTTTTGAGGGTTTTCTTTTGCCTATATCATTGCGAGTGGAAAGGAATAAGAGTTTTACAATTTACTTAATTCGTCAAAATCGTTAAGAGCCTTTTTAAATCGCGCCTCAACCTCTTTTAAACGATAAAGTCCGTCTTTGTTTTCGGTTAAGCCTTTTAGTTTTATGCGGTAAACCATCGGCGGGTTGTTCTCCGTTAATATTTCCGCGCTTTTAAGTTGATTTACGCTTTGATATACAAGCTCCGGAGAAGCAAACTCTTCGCCGTTTTTATCCTTCCAAACGCTTATTACGAATTTTACTCCGATAGGAGTTGTTTTTTCAATGGTGTTCGGGAGTTTATAAGGCTTTACGTCTAAAGCCGCAAGGGCGGCGGATATGGTGCTGTCGTGACCGCAGAGAAAGGAGAATTTGCGATCTTTGTTTAAAAGTTCCTCGTTCATAACCGTTAAAAAACGATGGGCGGCGTTTGCAGACGACAACGGCGTTTTTAAAGTTATGTCCATATACATATCGGTTATGCTTGAAAGACTCTCCCATTCCTCTGTTGTTAGCTCTTTACCGAAAACTTTGTTGCCCGTCTCTTCGTAATATTGCAAAATAAGCGCGTCCACAACGTCATAAGCATCGTTAATCGACCCTTTGAATCTTGGCTGCTTGTCTTTTTCAATACTTATCTGCATATCTTTTAACGTAAATGTCTTACCCGCCTTTGCCATTGGCGAATTTTTATAATCTATGGTTTTTTCCAGCGTTTTAAAAGCGTGTTCCAACTTGCTTTTCATACCTTCTCGGTTAAACCTGTCAAGCATTTCCTTTTTTGATTTTTCTTTGTAGCCTTCGCTATAATACGCAAGATGAGGACTGAAAACCAAATCGCTGTTTTCCGGCTCGTATTTGTATTCAACGGTCACATTAGCGATAGGAAGAAAACCTGCAGCGAAAAATCTTGAGGTGGCTATTGTGCGTTGTTTGGAATTTGCGTAAAAGCGCATCTCGCCCTCTTTAGGCCTATATGTTTCAGTCACCAATTTTTCGCTTGTTAAGGCTCTTCTGAAATACTGCCCCATAATGGTTTCAAGTTGTCCGCCTTTAAGGGAGAGTTTTGCAGGCCCGGATGT
The DNA here is from genome assembly GCA_017635875.1 of Selenomonadaceae bacterium. GTDB lineage: Bacteria > Bacillota > Negativicutes > Selenomonadales > Selenomonadaceae > RGIG9201. Next base: position 1,296 of record JAGBKP010000024.1, read on the forward strand.
CCACTTAAACCATTTGTGAGGCGTAGCCTGTTCCGGAACAGAACCCGGCGCAGACATAGGCGAACGGATATTATGCCTACTTAATATAGTCATCTTTTGCAGCTCGTATTTTTCGTGAAAAGCCGCATCACGACCAACCCAATAAGCGTAAGCGTTTACGCTTATTGTAAGCAAAAATAAAAACAGCAACGTCGAAAATTTCTTTATCATAGCTTTGCTCCCCTCAACTTATTTATGTGAAAACATTCTATAAAACTTTTTCTTTTCCTGCAACAACAAAAATGACCTTCCTCGTTTTTCAAGGAAGGTCATTCGTTTATGATTTTATTATCAAATCCGCTATCGCCTTTGTGGGGCATTTTAAAACGCAGTCCGCTTCTTTGCACTTTTCGCGGCAAATCGCGGTGTTTACTTTCGCTAAATTATCGACAATTTCAATGGCTTGATGCGGGCAGTTTCGCTTGCAGAGTCCGCAACCTATGCAGGCGTTCGCGCAGTTTTTCTTTGCAATCGCGCCTTTATCTTTTGACGAACACTTGACTTCGACTTTCGCCTCAAAACTTACGAGAGCGATTATATTCTGCGGGCAAGACTTCGCGCACGCGCCGCAACCCGTGCAGAGGTTTTGGTTTACCTTCGGCAGTCCGTTTTCGCCCATTTCCAATGCGTGGAAATGGCAAGCCTTTACGCAGTTTCCAAAGCCCATACAACCGTATTTGCAAGCCTTGCCGCCGCCCATTACGAGCTTTGCCGCCGCGCAGTCCGCGACTCCTTCGTAAACGGCTTTATTTTTAGCCGCCGCGTTATCGCCCCTGCATTTTATATATGCGTATTGAGGCTCCGCGGCTTCCGCGTGTTTGCCCGTTAATTTTGCCACCATCTCCGCGACGGCGGCTTTGCCGGGAACGCATAAATTCGGCGGCACGTCCGGATCTTCCACGACCGCTTCGGCGTACTTCTGGCAACCCGCAAATCCGCACGCGCCGCATTGACCTTTCGGCAATATGTCCTCAACTTCCTCTATTAAAGGATTACTTTCCATCGCAAATTTCTTGTTGGCAAGCGCAAGCACAAGCCCAAAAAACGCGCCAACACCAACCAACACTACAACTATCATTACAGGCGTATTCATATTACACCTCCTTTTATTATTGGGGTTTCACCCCAAGCCCCATAAGGGGCGCTGCCCCTTAACCCTGCAAGGGGAACTTGTCCCCCTTGACCCCCATTTTTATTTTTAATGCAACTTTTAAGGAACGTTATGCGGCGCAGGACGCGCCGCCGTCCGCCTAAACGCCCGGACGGCGTTTCAGCGGACAACGAACAGTCGCATAGTCGCAAACTTCTTCAACCGCCGCTATGAAAACGAAAAAAATAGGTTGAATAAAGTGTGGGGTCAAGGGGTGAAAACCCCTTGTGTGTTTCTTTGGTTCGTTTCTTTGCACAAGCAAAGAAATGAACACCTCTACATCATTCCGGAAAATCCCAAGAACGCTAGGGAGAGCATACCCGCTAAGATAAAGGCTATGCCTATGCCCTGTAACGGTTTTGGAACATCGGCGTAATCTAATTTTTCGCGTAACGACGCCATAAGGATAAGGGCGAGAGCAAAACCGACGCCCGAGCCTATGGCGAAAACTATGCTCTTTAATAGACTATATTCGTTTTCGACGTTAAGAATGGGGACGGCTAAAACTATGCAGTTTGTGGCGATTAAGAGAAGATATATGCCCCACATATTGTAAAGAGCGGGGGCTTGCTTTTTGATGACAAGCTCCAAAAGTTGCACGAAACTTGCCGTAAGGACTACAAAGACTATGGTGGTTAAAAATTCAAGTCCGAAGGGTTGAAGCACGAAGAAATACACAATCCACGCTAGGATTGAACTCATCGTCATAACGGAGGTGACCGCCATACCCATACCGATGGAGGCGGAGAGATTCTTGCTTATGCCGAAGAATATGCAAAGCCCCAAAAATTTAGTGAGGACGAAGTTGTTTATAAGTACCGCGCCCACAAGGAGAGTGAAATATTCCGCCATTATGCCGCCTCCTTTTTAAGTTTCGCTTCTTCTATCTTGCGAAGCCAAGTCTTTGTCCCCGCTACGAGATAACCTATAAGGATAAACGCGCCGGGGGGAAGAATCATCATAAGCATAGGGTTGAAATTTTCGCCGAATACGGGATAACCCAAGAACGTGCCCGAGCCGGTAACTTCTCTTATAGCCGCTATCACGAGCATCGCCGCCGTAAAACCGCAGCCCATACCGAAACCGTCGCAAAAAGACTTTACAACGCCGTGCTTCGAGGCGAAAACCTCCGCACGGGCGAGGATTATCGCGAACACAACCACTAACGCAAGATAAATACCCATAGCTTTATAAAGCAACGGAAAATACGCCTGCAAAACGAGCTGCGCCACCGTGACTATCGTCGCTATGCTTGTGATGTAAACGGGGACGCGCACTTTCGGATTTACAAAGTTTCGGATTAAGGATACCACCACATTGTTGCTTGTGATGACGAATGTAACGGTTAAGCCCATTGTAAGCCCGTTTATCACCGTTGTGGTAACGGCGAGCGCGGGGCAGAGGGAAAGGGCTAGGATAAATATGGGGTTTTCTTCGAGCAACCCTTTTTTAAATATCTGCCAAAGTTCGCTCATTTTATATCCCCCCTAAAAAACTTCACTTCTTCCGCCGCTTGTTTTATCGCTTTCGCTACGGCTCTACTCGATATTGTCGCGCCCGTCATAGCCTGTATATGTTTGGTGTCCGAAGGGTCTTTCACTATTTCAACGTCTTCGGGCTTTTTGCCGCGAAATTGACTTTTGAAAGGTTCTTTATCCGCATTGTCGCCAAGCCCCGGCGTTTCGTTGTGTGAAAGAATTGTGTAGTCAAGCACCGTTCCGTCCTTAGACACCGCAACGAGTAGTTTTATCGCGCCGCCGTAGCCTTTGCTTTCCGCAGGCACTATGTAGGCGATAATGCTTCCTTTAGCGGTCGCCGCAACCCAACCGGGCTTTGAGTCTATGTCATCAAAACCGTCCGCGTCCTTTGCAAGCTCCTTCATAGACGCGAGCCGAAGTTCTTCGGCTTTTACTTTCGCAACGGGCGCGGTTACAAAATATACCGCGCCGATAACAATTCCGCTGAAAAACGCGGCAAGCGCGAGATTTGAAGTTATCGCAAGTATCGACGTACTTTTTTCTTCTTTGTGTTCGCTCATTTGTTCTTACCCCCAATCCCAAAGATTCGAGGTTTTGTTACCCTGTCGATTAGCGGCGTAAGCGAGTTCATAAGGAGTATCGAGTAGCAAACGCCTTCGGGATAGCCGCCGACGAGTCGAATAAGCGCGGTTATCGCGCCCGCGCCTGCCGCAAATATCACTTGCCCTTTTACCGTCATCGGCGCGGTTACCATATCCGTCGCCATAAAGAACGCGCCGAGCATTAAGCCGCCCGCGAGCGTATGAAAGAGCGGGTCGCCCGTAAATAAGCCGTCAGGCCCAAACACCCAAGTGATAAGGGCGACGGTCGCTATCATAACGGCGGGAATATGCCATTTTATGATTTTCTTCCATATTAAATATAAGCCGCCCAAAAGAATGAGGAGGGAGGAAGTTTCGCCGATACAGCCGTTTTGCTGACCGAAGAGCATTTTAAGATACATCATCTCTTGTCCGCCGAACATTTCAACGACTTTTTCGTAACCCTCCATTTTAAGGACGTTTAACGGAGTCGCCCCCGTTACCGCGTCAACGCCCGGCATAGCCGTCCAAGTCGTCATAGCGACAGGCCAAGACACCATAAGCGCGGCGCGTCCTATATGAGCGGGGTTGAAGATGTTGAAACCAAGTCCGCCCATAGACTGCTTTGCGACGATTATCGCTATCGCGGAGCCTATCGCGACCATATACGCGGGCAAGAGCGGCGAAATGCTCATAGCGAGGAGAAGTCCCGTAAGACACGCGCTACCGTCCGAAATTGTTACCTTTTGCCCCATAGCCTTTTGCCATATATATTCGGCAAGCACCGCCGAAATCGCGCCGACGGCGAGGTTTATAAAGGCGTTCATACCAAAGTTTATAATCCCGTGTACGATAGCCGGAGTTATGGCAACTATCACAGTAAGCATTATGCCTTGAATGTTGATATTGTCCCTTATATGCGGCGAAGTTGAAATCGTCAAAAGTGGCGGAGCGTCACTTTGACTTTTAGACTTATCCACTGTTTTCGCGGCGTTTGCCGCATCTGTCGGTTTAGCCGAAGTATCGGCATCGTTACTTTTTAAAGTAGTATTCTCGTTGTTTTCCACTATTATTTGTCCCCTCCTTTCGCTTCCGCTTTGGCTTTTTCTTCCGCCATAATTCTTCTTAACTCGCTCTTTGTGTGGCGAATGTATTGCACGATATTTCGCTTTGCGGGGCAGACGTAAGTGCAAGAGCCGCATTCTATGCAGTTCATAACGCCGTATTCGTCCCTCGCGCCTTTGAAGTTGCCGCGCTCGCCGTAAATGCTTAACATAGACGGCACAAGCCCCATAGGGCAAGCGTCCACGCATCTTCCGCAGCGAATGCAGGGACGTTCTTTTTCGTGCGCCGTAAGCTCTTTCGTAAGCGCGAGTATGCCGCTTGATCCTTTCATAATCGGCACGTTTAAGTTATGCTGGGCAAATCCCATCATAGGCCCGCCCGCGATAACCTTTGAAGGCTGTTCCTTAAACCCGCCGCAAAAATCTATCGCGTCCTTGTAAGTTGTACCGATACGGACGCGCAAATTCTTGGGATTTGCTATCGCTTCGCCCGTTACGGTGGTTACGCGTTCGATTAGCGGTATGCCGCGAGTAACAGCGTCCGCAACCGCCGCCGCCGTGCCCACATTTTGCACGACGCAGGCTACGTCCATAGGGAGTCCCCCCGCGGGAACTTCACGCCCCGTGATTACATAAATCAGCATTTTTTCCGCGCCTTGCGGATAACGGGTCGGAAGTTTCACCACTTCTATATCCGTCCCCGTAGCGGCTTTTTTTATAGCGTCGAAGGCTTCTTGTTTGTTGTCCTCCATAGCTATGACGGTTTTTTCCGTTTCAAGCATTTTGGCAAGTATCTTCGTGCCTTCCACAATTCGCGCGGACTCTTCCCTCATCAGTCTGTCGTCCGCCGTTAAATACGGCTCGCATTCCGCGCCGTTTATGATGAGCGTGTCTATGTTTTTCTTTGGCGTGAGCTTTATATGCGCCGGAAAAGTTGCGCCGCCCATGCCAACTATTCCCGCGTTTCCTATGGCGGCTACGATTTCGTCCTTCGTCATAGCGTTAAAGTCGCGCTCTGTCGGCAAGCCGTCCGCCCATTCGTCAAGTCCGTCAGGCTCTATCACTATCGCCATAGCCTCGTTTTGTCCGCTGTGCGGACGCATCTCTATCTTTGTAACCTTGCCGGAAGTGGGCGAATGGACTTTTGCGTTCATAAAAGCTTCATGGTCGCCGATAAGCTGGCCTTTTTTCACCGTATCGCCCGCCTTGACAAGAGCCTTGCATGGCGCGCCGATATGCTGCGAAAGCGGCACGACAAGCTCCTTTGCAAGCGGCATTGTTTCTATCGCCGCGTCCCCGGACAAGCTCTTCCCGTCGTTCGGGTGTATGCCTCCTAAAAATTGAAACAAAATATCACCTTCTTAATCGTTGTAATGTCCTTGACAGGAGATAATTGAAACCGCATCGTCGCTTACTTTATAAACCAAGCGATTGGCTTCGTCAATTCTCCTGCTGTAAGTATCTTCATATTTTAATTTTTCCGGCTTGCCAAGACCTTGCATAGGTCCGTCTCGCCGTATGCTTTTTATTAAATTCCAAATTTTTTCGGCAATTTTGCGATTTTTACGCAACCAATCACTGTACTCCTCGCTTGCCTTTTCAATGAAAACCGTATTCACGACCCAACTTCTCCCATTCTTCCTCTGTATAAGTTACGGTTCGACCTTCTTCAAGATCTTTAAGCCCTTGTTTGATTTTTTCGTCATAAGCTGCTTTGCGTATGGCTTTTTTTACGGATTCATTTATGAAATTCGGCATAGTTTTTTCATCTGCAAATGTTTTCATTAAATCCATATATTCGGGGCTTAAATCTACCTGCATTATCATAAATATACCTCCTTTACACTATCTCTGTAATCATAGCTTTGGAAGAAAGTTCTTTCCCTTTTTTCGTATCGTACATTTTCACAAAAAATAATGAAATTACGAAGAAAAGAGCAGTCGTTTGTATTATGTATTCAGAGATACAATAATATGAAACAACCGCTCCAAACCCCGCGAAAACGAGTGGAAAGACGAACACCATAAACGCGCCCAATAAAATGTTTTCCTTAGGCGCTATAAACTTTACCCTTTCGCCGATTTTTGCGCCTACTTCGTTCCTTGCCTCTATAACGACGTTTTTCGCCGACGCGCAAGCTCCGCAAGCCGTACAGTTTTCGTGCCGACCTACCCGCACCTTTGCGATTTTGCCGTCTGTTTCGATTATTACGCCTTCTTCAGTATTCATAAATATATTACCTCAAAAAAATAAAAATGGGGGTCAAGGGGGACGAGTTCCCCTTGCAGAGTCAAGGGACAGAGTCCCTTGTGGGGTATGGGGCAACGCCCCATGTTATTATTCTATCTCCTTAGTCATATCCGCGAATGCGTCACCCGACGACGGCGGTATTTTCATATACCTAAACAACTTGCTAAAGATATTTCCCGCTACCGGCGCGGCTATTTGCCCGCCGTAAAATACGCCCAAAGGATCGTCTATAATCACCAAGAGCGCGATTTGGGGGTCTTCCGCGGGCGCAAAACCGCAAAACGACGCTATGTAGCGGTTTTCCATATAACCTAATCCGTTGTCCTTTATCTTTTGCGCCGTGCCGGTTTTGCCCGCTATCCTGTACCCGGGAACGGAGGCCTTGCCGCCGCCGCCGGAGTTTACAACTTCCTCAAGCATATAAGAGAGCTGTTTGTCCGTGTCAATATTTAGCACGCGCCGCACTTCTTCGCGGTCGTAAGTTTTGTAAAGAGAGCCGTTGGCGTTGTAAATATTTTTTACGATATGCGGTTTTAAAAGAACGCCGCCGTTTGCTATCGCCGCCATTGCCGTTACAAGCTGAATGGGCGTGACCGCTATCGACTGACCTATGGCGGTCGTCGCCATATCCGAATCCACCATATCCGCAGGGTTAAAGAGTATTCCCCTTTCTTCTCCGGGAAGCTCTATATCCGTATACTCGCCGAAGCCGAAAGTTTTCGCGTAGCGCATAAGCCGCTCCGCGCCGAGCTTTAATCCTATTTGAGCAAAAGAGGTGTTGACGGAATTTTTCACCACGTCCGTAAAAGTGATAGTGCCGAAACTCGCGCCGTTCCAGTTCTGTATGCGCCGCTCCGACACCATAATATAGCCCGGGTCGACGAAATATTGGTTTGGTGTTACGATTTTTTCCTCAAGCGCCGCGCCCGCGACAACCGCTTTAAAAGTAGAGCCGGGCTCGTAACTAAAGGATACCGCGCGGTTTTTCCAAATTTCCGGTCTATAGTTGTAAAAGCTGTTGGGATTGTATGTTGGGCGATTTGCCATAGCTATGATGTCGCCGTTTTTCGGGTTCATCACGATGCAGGTGATAGCGAGGGGATGAGTCGTCGCCATAGCTTTGTCGAGTTCTTGCTCCACCAAAAACTGAGCCGTCATATCTATGGTAAGCTCTATATTTTTGCAATAATCGCCGTTATAGCGGTTTTTTGTAAATACCGAATCGAATATGGGCGTATCTGAGCGGTCGGTCATAAGGGTTGTTTCCTTAACCTCGCCTTTAATAAGCGAATCCATCGCCTGCTCTATGCCGTCAAGTCCCTTGTCGTCCGTGCCGACGAATCCCAGGACGTTTGCCGCCAAAATTTCGTTCGGATAATAGCGTTTCGCCTCGTCTTTAAAGCCAAGACAAGTGATATAGCCGTGACTTCGTATGAGTTCAAGAACGGCTTCGTACTCCACGTGTTCAAGACGGCGTTTTACCCACACAAAGCCGCCCCCTACCGCGATATCCGCCAAAATTTCTTCTTCGGACACATTTATAAGAGGCGAAAGTTCTGCCGCGAGTTTTTCGGGGTCTTCGACATGAGATGGGTCTACGTAGAGAGATTTAGTCATAACAGATATGGCAAACGGTCTGCCGTTTTTGTCTCGCACTTCGCCCCTCGGCGACTGAAGGGAATAATGGGAAGACACCTGCTCTCGCATACGCTTTGAAAGCTCGCCGCCTTCAATTATCTGCACTATGAAATAGCGCAAAAAAACAATGCCAAGCATAAAAAAAAGAAAGAGAACAAGCCGTCTGAGATTGCGAGTAATGAGATTTCGCCCTTTTGGAGCGGAAGATTTTTTTGCTGTTTTTCTCATTTGGACTGTCCTCTTTCCATAATTGTTTGACTTATTTTATCATATTTTTTTCATAAATGCAAATATTTGATAAGAAAAGTACAATTTAAGGAATAAATCAGCGTTTCCTATATTGAAAAACTTTTCTATTGAAAAAGTTAAAAATGTGCTATAATGATACGAATGTTTAGTTGTTCTCATAATTTTAAGGAGACTTTAAAATGCCAAAAAATTTGTCGGCTTGGCTGGATCTTGTTATATGCCTTGTCGTTATGGCGGCTCTTATTGCCGTTCTGTATATGTATAATCCGTCGCTTGCCTCTATGGCGGCGATTTTGTGGCTGTCTCTCGCCGTTTTTGCAAGAGAGCGTTGCGCATACAGACAGAAAAAGCTCACCCGTTACGCCGATACCGTTATCGGCAGCGTGGGCGAAATGGTGGTTTACGCTACGGAAAAAATTCCTCACGGCATCTTAATGATAAATAAAGAGGGCAGAATAGAGTGGACTAACGATTCAATAACCGATTTTCTTGACAAAAAGCCCGAAATGGATACCGATATAAACGTCATCTGGCCGGATTTAAACATCGAAGAGATATGGGGAGAAGAAGGAGAATTCGTTTTTCCCGCAGGCTCCAGGTTTTTTAGAGTTCGTCACCGTATGGTAAAAGACGATTTAATGGCGCTTTATATCCGCGACGTTACGCGTTTTGAGGAACTTAAAACCGAATACAAAAACAATCGCGCCGTCGTCTTAAGTCTCCAGATAGACAATTTCGACGAAGTGACTCAAGGGCTTACGGAAACCGAACACGCCAACCTTTTAATGGCTGTGCGCAAGGCGCTAGACGAATGGCTCTTGGGGCTTGGCGGGCTTATTCGCCGCGTGAGGGAAGATTTATACATGGTGCTTTTAACCCGCTCCGCTCTTGATAAAGCCATCGCGGAAAAGTTTGAGATAATGGACAAAATTCGTCAAATAGAAGGCGCAAACGGTCTGCCCGTAACCATATCGGCGGGCGGCGCGATAGCGGGCGAAGAAGACCGCGCAGATATGGCGGCTCTTGACGAAGAAGCGAAAGCGAAACTAGACCTCGCTTTAGGACGCGGCGGCGACCAAGTCGCTATTATGATAAACGGCAAGACGCAGTTTTTCGGCGGCAGAGCGAAGGCTGTCGAGCGTCACACGCGCGTGAAGGCTAGGGTCGTTGCGCTCGCTTGCAGAGAGATTATGGAAGCGGCTGACGTTATTTACGTTATGGGCCACGTGCGCGAAGACTTTGACGCATTCGGCGCGGCTATGGGCGTTGCGAGAATGGCGCGTCACCTTAAAAAAGAAGTCCACATTATTTTAAGCAACCAAACAACCGCTATAGCCAAGGCGGTGGCTATGTTTGAGGAAAAAGAGGAGTACAAAGACCTGTTTATAAGAGCGGACGAAGTGGACAACATTATCGCTCTGTCCCCCGTGCTCTTTATCGTTGACGTACACGTGCCGAACATTTTCGCGGTGCCAAACATCGCGCAAAAAATCCCGAAAATCGTCGTAATAGATCATCACAGACGCAGCGAAAACTTTGTGAAAAATCCTCTGCTCGTCTATTTAGAGCCGTCCGCAAGCTCGTCAAGCGAACTTGTGACGGAGCTTATACTGTATTTCTCGGAGCATATGAAACTTGGGAAGCTCGAGGCTACCGCGCTTTATTCCGGTATTGTGGTAGACACGAAAAATTTTGCGGTGCAAACGGGCGTACGCACATTCGAGGCGGCGGCGTATTTAAGACGCGCGGGAGCAGACCCCGTAAGCGTACGACAAATGTTCAAGCAGGATTACGACGCGACTATCGCGCTTGCGGCGATTATGGCGCGCGCAAAATACAACGAAGGCGGGCTTATAGTGAGCGTTGCGCCGGAGTTTTTGCCGAATATGCAGGTTTTGGCGGCGCAAGCGGCGGACGCGCTGCTTACCATTGAAAACGTAAGCGCGAGCATAGTGATATTCCCCCTCAAAAACGCGGTGGGAATAAGCGCAAGGAGTACGGGCGACCTTAACGTGCAAGTAATAATGGAGCATTTCGGCGGCGGCGGTCATCAAAACGTGGCGGCGGCGCAGATAGAAGGCGGCGATATCGAACAAATCGAAAAAGAAGTAGTCGATTTTACAAAAGGTATTTTGAACGGTACAAAAGAGTGAGTGTTTAGTTACTTTTTTCTTTTCTCTCTTTCTTTTGCCTGTCCTCCCTTGCGGAGGGAAAAAGAAA
>JAGBKP010000025.1 GCA_017635875.1 Selenomonadaceae bacterium
TTCCCGAATACGGCGATTTCCAGCGTCATAGAGCTTAAACGGAAACTTTCCCTGGCGTCAAAACCGAATTCCACGAGATTTTCCGCTATTTCTCGCCCTAGAGCTGTTTTTGCCCGCGCTCTTTTTTCTTTCTGTCCCACCACCGTTTCAAACAAAAATCTTCGCGGATCGTTGCCTTTAAAGCTTTTTTTGGAATGTACCACAAACAGTTGCTCTTTGGCACGACTTACCGCAAAAGCTAGTTCGTAATCTTCGGGGATATTTTTTACGCTTGTCTCGTCGTCCAGCAGGGATAAGAATATAATATCGCGCTCTTTTCCGATAAAGTCTGCGACTGTGCCTGAAATAAACGAAATTTTTTCCAAAGGCTCGGGCGTTATGCGGCGCATAGCTATTTCAAAGATAATTTCAGCCTGTTCGTCGCTGGGGGAGATTACGCCGAAAGTTTTGCCGCTGTACTCGCTCTCTCTTAAACACGCCGATATTAAAAGCGCGATTTCTTCGGCTTCCGCAAAATTTACCGGACGAAGCGGATCTAGCGTCCCCGATACTTTATGCTTTACAATCGGGACAAATTCTTCGTCGTCTACAAGACGCATGGGTTTAAGCTCTTTATCGTAAGCGATTTTTGAGATAATGTTTGAAAGAACGCGCGGAGAGCGAAATTCTTCGCGCAAATGATACGGCTCCGTTTGCGCGCGTACGAGTTCGTAAAAAGAGGTATCGGTAAGGGATTTGTAAAATTCGCCTTTTTCTTTTGCCATATCGTAAACTTCTTCCGATATGGGAAGATTTAGTTTCACGGGAGCGCGCCTGTCTCCGAAAATCACCGCTTTTTGCGAGAGCCCGAGGAGCGAAAGAGCCAAAGAATCCAAATCCGATGCGCCGTCCATAAAAATTATGTCGAATTTGTCTGTAAAATCCTCAACAGTTAAAAATATGTCTTCGATAGGCATTACCCAAAGCGGCATATTTTGCGCGAACATTTGCCGTTCGCGGTCGTTTAGTTTATTTCTGCGCCTGTCGTTGACAGATTTTTTTAACGTTTTTGCAAGGCGGAGAATGGAGCCTTTTGCGCCGTTCTTTTCGATTTTTTCAAAGAATTTTTCAAGTACGGAGCTTTCGAGGAGTTTTAGGTTAAGCGCCCAATCCTCTTCCGTTTCCCTTGTAAAATCTATATTTCCGCATTTTTCAAGCTCTGCGGCAAATTGTTTTGCGGTGTAAGCTTTTAAAATATCCTTCGGTTTTTCGGTAACCGCGCCGCCGTGCTTTTGGCAGGCGATGTCAGCCGCAAAATCCGGTGCGACCTCGGCCAGTCGAGAAAGCAAATCCGAACGCTTTTGATAACTGTCTGCAAGGCTTTCATATTTTAAGAGAAGTTCGTATTCTCTCTTGTAATCCGCCGCGTTCGCCGCGCCGATAGCGATTATCATACGCTTTGCGAGGGCTGAAGAACGATTTACAAGGGCGTTTTTAAGGGAATGCATAATTTTTCTCAATTCGTCTTTTTCGACTGCGATAAGGCGAAGGAGCGCGGCAAAAGTCGGATATACGTTGAGAAGCCAATCTATTTCGCCCGCAAGTTGTTGGCGCGGCGTGGTAAACGGATCGCTTGCGGGGATTATCTTATCCGTGTTTATTCCCGCCTCGTTTAAGAGGTTTACAAATTCGCCCCGCTTTTTGTCGTACCATTCGACGGCGTACTCAATCTCTCTTATTCTGAGGGCAATCTCTTCGTCCGCGTCGTTTGAATCGTCGGAAAGTTCTTCGTAGGTTTTTTCGCCTTGGGTTGCCATAAGCTCGTTCCATATCGCCTCAAGGCGAAGTTTCGCGCGCTTTAAGATGAGAGCGGTAAGGGCTATGTTCGCGTCTAATGCGGAAGTTATCGGATAGCTGTTTACCGTTATTCCCTCTGTTATTTTTTTGTAACGGCGGTTAAAAATTCTGTATTGCAGGGGAATATTGCCTTTTTCTTTTAAGAGTTCCTCCATTTTTTCCAAATCGCCGATAATCCTGGCGTCGTGCGCTAACTCGTCTTCGATTTCCACGCGGTTTCCAAGTAGCAACAAAGTCGCGCTGTTCTGCGCGGAATTTACTTCTTCGGCGGCGCGTTTCAGCTCTAAATACGCTTCTTTTGTTTCGCCTCCCATTCTTCCCGCAAGCACGGCTTCTCTTGCCCACGGCGTATTTAACCACCCGAAATCAAGCGCGGTGTAAGCGCGTTCTGCGGCTTCAAAAGCGTCTTTGTCGATGTTTTCGGCGACGACTTCCCCAAGGTAGAGAAGTTTTTCGCCGTCAACCGACCAATCGGGAAGTTCCATTAAAAGACCGCGCTCTTTATCCATAAGCCGCTTGCGATTTTTCAAAAGTTCCTCAAATTCAAAAGGCGCAAGAAGTTTTTCGCTCTTTGGGAGGGGCTCTGTCATTTCTTTTAGCGTTTGTGGCGTAAACAAGGCGTTGGTTTCATAGAGCATCGTAAGCTCTTCTTCGGAGAGCGTAAGGCTTTTCCCCGCCTTCACTTCGCCCGGTATTATGTGAAGAAGATTTTCGTTTTCCGACAAATACTTTGCCATAGCGGAAAGACTGTAATTTTTACCCTCGAATTTGAAAGCGTCCGCTTTTTTTTCGCTTTTCTCTATGGCTTTCAGTTTCTTTTTAAATTCCGCGATGCCGCGCTCTTTTTGCTCCCGCTTGTTTTTTAAATCTTCGACGCGTTCGCGAAGACTGTGAATATCCTCTTTTTCGATTTTCTCTCCAAGGGATATTATGGCTTTTTCAACCGCAAGATGTTCGTTCTTTTTATAAGAAAGCGTTAAAAGTTTGAGATTTTCCGGCAAATTTTCGGCAAAATCTTGAAGGGTTTTGCGTTTTGCTCCCGTCACTAATATTTTTTTCCCCTGCGCTAAAAAATAAGTCAAGAAATTCATAACGCTGTGGGTTTTCCCCGTGCCGGGCGGCGCGTCCACCGTCACAAGCGCGGAAGACGCCAAAGCGGAAAGTATCTTTTCTTGGGAAGGGCTCGCGTGTTTAGGGAGCACGGCGTTTTTTAAAGAGCCTATCTCTTTTCTTTGAGGGTGGAAAAAATCCTCAAGCGGTAGCGGCAAATTTTGAACGCTTTCCAAATATTTTGCGAAATTATACATAAAAGCTTTGGAAGCGTCGCGTTTCTTGCGAATAAATATATGGGGCCTCTCGTAGAGGATAAACCAATCCGTGGGCAATATGTATAATCCTTCCGAGCTGTACCTGCAATTTTCGTGCAGTATTTTAGACAGCGCGTTTAGGAGCCTGTCGCCTAAATTTTCTTCGGCGGGATGCGCGCGGGAACGTCGAATTTCTTTTCTTGCGCGCAGTAGACGCTCGTCCGTTATAATGTCCAAACCTTTAAAAATTTCTTCCGAGAAAATCGTATCTTCGCCCGCGTCGATAAGTTCCATACGACCGTTGTTATATCTTAAAGTCGCGCGACGCAAGATGAGAGGATAATTTACTCCGGCGGTAAGTCCGCTGAAAAACAGCCCGTTGCCTACGAATAATTCGTAATTTTCATCGCGCTTAAGTTTTTCGTACGTTCTGTAGAGATAGTCAAAGAGAGCGTGTCTGTTTTCCTTTTCCCTTTCGTTTCTGCGCCAAAGTATGCGCGCCCTTTTCCACTCGGCAAATTCGCGGGCGCGCCTGTCGCTGTCAAGGAAAAATTTTGAGACTTCCCCTTCTTCCGTTTTAAAAACTCTGTGATTTTTCGGCTTTATATCTTCTGTATGAAAATCCTTATAACTGTCGTCAAACCATCCCTCAATATGCTCTGTAAGCGGCGGACAAGGCGAAAATTCGGGCTTGTCTACGGAAAGTATAATCTCCCTTCCCTTTTCGTCAAGCGCGCTGAAAAGCTTTATTCCCGCGATTTTTCCGTTTTTTATGTCAAGATATCGGAGCGATTTTTCTTCCTCAATGTTTCTCGTTATAACTTCTCTAAGAGAGGTTAAATTCGACAAAAACGCAAACAGTTCGCTTGCTTCGTTCATTTGCCTCTCTCCTTTTTATGTTTCTCGTTGTATTCCTCCGCCAATCTTTTTTCAGCGTTTTGACGCGTTTTCAACCTTTCTTTGTACGCTTTTTCGTCTATTTCCTTCAATATGTAAAAAGGTATGTCAATATCTTTGTTAAGCGAATACGCTTTTTTAAACGCTTCCTTTGCGTTTGTCATATCTCCTTTCGCTTCGTATAAATTCCCCAAAATTTTATGCGAAAGCGCGTTCTTTTCGTTCACCTTTATCGCCGCGAGGGTGTCCGCTATGGCAGCGTCGATTTTGCCTTGCATATAGTAAATATCCGCGCGGTTTAAATAATTATATTCGTTTTTGCCGTCCATAGCGATGCCTCTTGTGGCAAAAGCCGTCGCGTTTATGTAGTCGCCCTTTGCGGCGTAGGCTCTGCCCTCCATTACCACGGTTTCGGCGAGGTCGGAATTATTTTTCGCCGCCTTTGCGCGCGCGATTTCTTTAAACGCCAAATCGCTCATTAAATAATCGCTGTACGTATCGCTCCTGTAGCGGTACTTGTCGGCGTTTTTCGCGTTCGCGTCGATAGCGGCTCTTAATATTTTCGCGTTCTCTTGTCGGCGTTTTTCTTCTTTTTCCTTTAACGCGATCCGCGCGGCGAAATCTTCGGTTTGGTAACTCTCTTTTATAATCGCGGCAATATCCGCCGGTTTTATGTAAGTTTTAAGGGTTTTATAGGCAGAATCATTAGTCAAATAATCGCTTGCGGTAAAATTCCATTCTTCAAACGTTTTATAATCGTGGAACGCTTTAGATAAGCCGCCCGCTATGCCGTATGCGACTTCCGGGCGGTTATCGTAACCTATCGCGGTGTTTTTTGCGGTGTATATAAGTTTGCCGTCTATATAGACTTTTTCTGAATCTTGCACCGTAACGTGATTTACGCTATATTCGGTCATCATCGCGGCAAGTTTTTTTTCGCGGTCTTGTGTCTCGGGGTGGTCGCTTACCGTGTTGTTTTTTTTGTCGCCTCCGTCAAATTCAAATATATTTTTGGTTTCGTAGAGCATATAGTGACGCATACGCGCCATAGCCATAGCGCCGCCGCCAGGGTGAAAACCGGCCGATGTCATAAGGTAAAATCCCTTTTCGTCCGCTTCAATTTCTGCGGGAAGTATCACGTTTTTTGCGATACCGTAACCGACAGAGCCGTTTAGTCTTTCCCAACTTATTCGCTCGCTGTGCATACCCGCCAAAACCGCGCCCATAGAGCCCACTACCGCTTCCGCGTAGCTGTTTGCGCTGTGTTGCATAAGCCCGTGAATCATCTCGTGGGCAAAAACGGCGGCAAGGGCGGCTTCGTCTTTTTCAAGCGCGCGCAGGAGTCCTTTGTTAATACTGACGTAATTTGTCGGATAGCAGGACGCGTTAAAAAGTCGGCTGTTGTTTACGCCCCACAAAAAAGGCAGAGAATTTGCCCTTAAAGCGTAGTCTCCGTTATTTATCAATTTATTCATAATGTCGTCAACGATTTTATTGTCGGCAGGATTGGTATCTTTGCCGTTTTCCTTAAAATCCATTCGCATGGTGTCCACCTGCGCGGCGACGTTCTCGCCCAAAGCGAGCATAGAGGAAAGAGCGGAGCGATACGCCGCGTAAAGACCCAAGGCTTCCGCTGCTAGGCCCCAAGAATCCGCCGCAAGGGCGGGCGTACTCACGGTTAAAAATATTGTAAAAGCAACAAGAAATTTTTTCATAAAGCGCTCCCAAAAATCGTTTTCTTGCTATTATACTAAAAAATTTGCAAAAAATCTCATATTTTTTAGAAAATTCTACAATAAAAAAAGTTTCGCGGAAATTCGCGAAACTTAAAAACTCAAGCTGGCGCGCTCGGCGGGAGTCGAACCCACGCTTTCAGCTCCGGAGGCTAACGTCCTATCCACTGGACTACGAGCGCATTAAAATGCCGTAAATCCGTATTATTTTTTCGTTAGAAAAAATAATTTCATTCGTCAGCATTTCAACAAAGCGTGCGGGAGGATGGAGATTTAGACCCCCCTTCCTCCGATTGACACCCCCACTTTAGAAGTGGGGGACATCTCAGCTTTGTTATATAGGGCATCCATAAAAGAGAAAAGAAAGAACTTTACCGGCTTAAAATCTGAATTTAAATATTACACTTTTATATTTTTATATTAAAATTCTTTGCGTATCAGTAGTAAGAGTTAAATATCTCGCCCATATTGCTGTATTTATTCATAGCGAGCATCGCTTTACCCGTGTAGGCGGAGGCGGTTTTAAGCTGATTGCCGAACATAGATTCTATACCGGGGAAAAGTTTGTCCTTTTGGATGTTCGCTATGTTCATATGCGAATCCGCTTTTGCCGCGAGTCCGTTGTCGTTCCCAAGTATTCTTGAAACTTTGTCGGGATTTTTTACTATTGTTTCGGCAAGTTTTTCCTCGTCAATCTCAAGTTTGCCGTCGCTTTTTACGTTTATTCCCACTTCGCTGTAATTTCCCGCGCGATACGTGGTATCTTTAAACATATTGCCTACGGTTTTCATACGCTCCGAAATCGCCTCGTTGTCTTTAAAGAGGTCTATGGCATCGTTGTAATTCTTCACCAAATCCGTAACGCCTTTCACCGCGCTCTTTAAATCGCTGTTCATATTGAGGACTGTTTCGGTCGAGGTCTTGCCGTCTTTATCCGTCACGGTTTTTGTCGATTTTGTGAGCGCGTCCTCGCCCACGTTAAAATTTATTTTGTCAAAATTATTTACGGCTTTCTTCAAATCGTCCATAGTGGAATTGTATTCGGCCGTAAAGGTTTTCTTCGCGTCGTCGTAAGAGGCCGCAAGCTCCGCCGCGCTCTGCTTTATATCGTAGACGTTTTGCGCGTTTATGCCGCTGCCGGAATTTCCGCTTGTGTAGTTGTTCCAAAGCCTAGAGATGGCGTCCGTTTTTTTATTGTTCGTATTTCCGAAAAGCGAGCCGCTGTTTACGCCGCCGAAAAGGTTTACGCCGTTGTTTTTGGCAAAATTCAGCATCGTGTAATTTTGACTCGCTATGGAATTAGCCGTGAAAGCCATAGGTCATTCTCCTTTACATAAAATTTATCGCTACGCGTTTTGCAAGGTTTTTAGGCTTACAAATTCGTTCGCTTTTTGAAATTTGCTGCTTCCGTTCTGCGTCCTGTAATTAAGCGTATTGATGTAGGAGCGTATACCGTCCGCGCCTTTTTTCATACCGCCGGAGCCGTCGGAAAAAATCTGTTTCGTCGTGCTTGAAAATTTGCCGTTGCCCATATTCATCACATCGGTGGTGCTTCTTGACTTAGACGTAAGCTTCTCGGTAAAGCTCGTTCCGTCGCGAAAAATCTTCGCGTTGCCTCTTGCAAACCGACTGCTGCCTATCTTTGTTTCGTTGCCGAAGTTCGAGACATTGGTGAAGGAATCGTCCTGCCTTCCGATAGTTTCGGTCATTCTTTTACCTGTTTGAAATATTTCGCGATTGGTTCGCTGAAACAGACTGCTGCCCCAATCGGGATTTGATGAAATTCCCTTCATAGCCATAATGCCTCACACCTTCCGTGTATAATAACCCATAATCCATTATTATCCATATAATAACACACTTTAAAATTATTTTCCACAAATTTTTCTTGTTAAACCAAATTTTTTCACCTTTTTTCACCGAAAACCTGCGCGTTATTTTTTATTCGTTTGCAGGAATGGGGTATATTATTGTAGAATATTACGAAAAAAAGAAATTAACGGAAAAAACGGCGCGAGGAGAAGAAAAATGGCGGAAAAAGTCTGGCGAACCTGCCGACTTATGATGGGAGGGCTTCAACATAGGGTTTTATACAGTGAAAGCACTATAGAAAACCTCTTTATACCATTTTTAAAGCGCCTCAGCGTAATGCAAAAAAGAAAAGGCGAAAGGCTGATTGTGTTTTTGGCGGCGCCGCCCGGAGCGGGAAAAACCGCGTTAAGTCTGTTGCTGCAAATGCTTTCAGAGACAACGCCCGAGGTTATCGCTCTGCAATCCATAGGTATTGAAGGATTTAGATATAAAAAGGATTACATAAAAGATAAAAGCGTAATAAGGAACAATAAGGAAACGCCGCTTACCACGGCAAAAAACGCGCCCGAAACTTACGATGCGGAAAAGTTGAAGAAAAAACTGAAAGACGTAAAAAAAAGCAACGTTCGTTTTCCCGTGTTCGACAGAAGACGAGGGGATGTTGTGGAAGAAGTCGTGACGATAAAACGAGATATTTTGCTTGTCGAAGGAAATTGGCTCTTGTACCGCGAGGGCGATTGGCGAGATATGTACGAATACGCGGACTATACCGTGTTTATAACGGCTGAAGAGTCGCTGTTAAAGAAAAGGCTCATAGAGCGAAAAATGATGGGCGGCAGGTCCGAATCGGACGCAAAAAATCGTTATATGTTGCATAATCGCTACGATATTGATTTGGTTATGAACGGTTCGTGGCTTGCCAAAGAAACTTGGGAGCTTATATACGACGGGGATTACAAGCGAAAGATGAACAACAAAAAGCCCGTGCCGTTTATAGACAGGGCAAAGCTCTGGAAACAGACGGACGTAAGGCGAAGCGAAGAGGATATTATGATAGAGGAAATAAGCCAAGAGAGAAAAAAATCGCTAAAAAGCGGAATGGACGCGGTGATATTTAGGAGCGGTTATAAAGAGGGAATGGCGGCGGCAAGGTGCGATATATTAAAGAAGCTCTACAGAAACGGAAAAATCAGCAGTAAAGAGCTTATTACAAATTTTGAACTGACGCCCGACGAACTTCAAGAAATTTTGCATATAGAGAGCAGCGTATAAAAAAACGACCGCGTTATGCGGTCGCCTTTAGAGGTTACCTATAAACTATTCCGCTTTAAAAAGCGGCAATTCATCCAAATACACGATATCTTCGCGGTCTTTTGCGTCTCCTTCGGCTAAAATCGCGGCTTTGCCGCAAACTATGCCGCCGGCTTTTTCGCAGAGAAGCTGCAAGGCTTTAATAGAGCCGCCGGTCGAGATTACGTCGTCTACCAAAAGCACTTTTTTGCCTTTTAAAAGTTCGATGTCGTCGTCGGCGACGTAAAGCATTTGCTTGCCTTTGGTGGTAATGGAGAAATCTTCGACGAATATTACTTTATCCATATATCCTTTAATGGATTTTCTCGCGACGACGTAACGCGGCATATTAAGCGCGCGAGCCATTTCTATTATGAGAGGGATTCCTTTGGTTTCCGCCGTCATTAAAATTTCCGTATCCTTGGGAATTTTTTTTGCGAGAGCCTCTGCGGCTTTTTGCGTAAGCTCCATATCGCCGACTATAACAAACGCCGCGATTGCAAGCTCGTTTGAGATGTTTAAGATTGGCAGGCTCCGTTTAACGCCCGCTACGTTAATAGCATAAGTTCTGTTAGCCATAATATGCACCTCTCAAAAATTTTATACTTTATTATATAATGAGATGCCTTTGTTAGTCAAGAATTTAGGCGTTACTAAACGAATTATAAAGTTAGGTGATAGTTACGGAAACGAATTTAATAGGTTTCGATGTTTTTTTAGGGAGCAAAAAACCCGAAAATTTAAGAAACGCAGCCGCGCCATGTCCCTTTTGCGACGTTCGCCATTTAACCGATATTATAGATAAAGACGGAGATATTATACTTTTAAAAAACAAGTATAACGTAATAACCGAAGCGGAACAGTTTGTAATTATCGAATCCGCCGAGTGTAAGAAAGATATGCCTATGTATTCAAAGGAATATATGCGAAGGCTGATAAGGTTTAGCGTAAAGCATTGGCAAAATTTTATAGACAGCGGCAAATATGAAGACGTGCTCTTTTTTAAAAATTTCGGTATAATGTCGGGCGGCACGATTTCTCATCCGCATATGCAAATTGTCGGTTTCCCTAAATTAAATACGGGGCTTACCTTTTCAAAAAAAGAATTTGAAGGGATAGAGATAATAAAAAAAGACGGCGTAAATTTTAACGCCGCCACATATCCGCGCGTCGGTTTTGGCGAACTTAACCTTGTCGCGAATAAATTAAATTACAATATAGACACTTTGGCTGATTTTATTCGGATTTCCGTGGATTATATAATGAATAATTTCAATAAGCGCGTGACGAGTTACAATATTTTCTTTTATTACGACGAGGAAAATATTTACGTAAAAACAATGCCGCGCTTTGCGACTTCGCCGCTTTTTATAGGATACAACATTCGCTTTTTGCCGAACAATATGGATAATATCGCAAAAGAAATTAAGGATTTGTATTTTGCGTAAAAAAAAGGGCTGTGAAAAAACTTCTTTCTCTTTCTTTTCTCTTTTCTTGAAAGAAAAAGAGAAAAGAAAGAGAAAGAAGCAAAGAGAAAGAAAAGAGAAAAAGAACTTTAATATGTGTTCGCCTATAAAAATAAAGTTTTACGCTAAATAATAAAACGCCGGCAAAATCTCGCCGGCGTTTTATCTTGTTCTGTAACTTTTTAGTCTTTTCACAGCCTCTTTTTTGTTTTACTCCGCGGCTTCCGCAGGAGTTTCTTTGTTTACGCCCTTGATAGAAAGAGAGATGCGTTTTTTCTTCTTGTCAATGTTGAGGACTTTAACTTTTACCACATCGCCCACTTTAACGGCTTCGTCCGCGCGTTCGATATGGTTCTCGGAAAGTTCTCCCATAGGAATAAGTCCGTCAAATCCCGGCTCTATCTGCATAAACGCGCCAAAATCGGTGAGTTTGATGATTTTGCCTTCGATTAAATCGCCTTTGTTGTACTCTTCAACGCGGGTGAGCCACGGATCTTCCATTGTATCCTTTACGGAAAGAGAAATGCGTTTGGATTCCTTATCCACGCTCTTGACGTAAACGTCGAGTTCTTGACCTACGGTAAGGACTTCGGAAGGATTTTTCACGCGGTTCCAAGAAACGTCCGAAATATGGCAAAGTCCGTCCACGCCGCCGATGTCGATAAACGCGCCGTAGTCTACTATGCGTTTTACTACGCCTTTAATAGTTTGACCCGCTTCAATGGTGGAGAACACTTCTTCTTGTTTCTTTTCGCGTTCCTCTTCTAAAATCTGACGGCGCGAAAGTACAAGACGACCCTTTGCGGGGTCAATTTCAATAGGAATAACTTCTACGGTTTGACCTACGTACACGGACAAATCTTTTACGAAGTGAAGCTCCATCTGAGATGCGGGAATAAATCCGCGAAGCCCGTTGACGTAAGCAACAAGTCCGCCCTTTACTATATTTGAAACCTCCGCTTTTAGCGGCGTGCCTTGCTCTTTAAGTTCTTCAATCTGAGTCCAAGCGACGCGAGCTTCCGCCTTAACTTTAGAGACAGCTCCGCCGTTTTCGCCGCCAAGAGAAACGATGGCAACCTCGATTACGTCTCCCACTTTAACGATATCTTCCGCGCTGTCGGGCTCGGGACGGGCAAGTTCGCGTTTCATAATCGGAATATCGGACTTAAACCCGGGAATAGACACCCAGCAACAGGATTTTTCCACCGAGATAACCGTTGCCTCGACTACATCGCCAACAGCCACATCGGGGAGAGCTTCCTCAGACGCTTCAAACATGCTGGCAAAATCGTTGTTCATTTCTTCTGACACTTTACATAGACCTCCTTGATAATCCAGTCGGGCGTAGACGCGCCGGCTGTAATACCAATTTTTTTAATTTTATCAAACCATTGGTCTTGCAGTTCTTCTGCAGTCTCAATGTGATAAGTCTTACATTTTTCTTTGCAGAGTTGATATAACCTTGTGGTGTTCGCGCTGTTTTTTCCGCCGATAACGAGCATTAAATCAACTTTTTCCGCAAGCTCTGCGGCGGCTTTTTGCCGCTCGCTTGTAGCATTGCAAATAGTGCGTTCGATTTTTACTTCTTGAGATTTGTCTATCAGAGCGAGCACTATTTTTTTGAAATTTTCTCCCGAAAAAGTCGTTTGAGATACAATTCCAAGTTTAGGAGACGGCGTAACGGTTTCCGCTTCTCCCACCGTTTCAACTATTGTTGCCTTTCCGTTTGTCCACTCGAAAATGCTCTTAACTTCAGGGTGATTTTTTTCTCCCGCGATAACGACGCTGTATCCTTCGTCCACTAAGGCTTTGGCGGCAAGTTGCGCCCTTCGTACGTGCGGGCAAGTCGCGTCTACAAGTTTTAGATTTTTTGCTTTCGCCGCCTCGTAAATGCCGGGGCCTACGCCGTGCGAGCGAATTATTACCGTGCCGCTTTCCATTTCCTCAAGGGAATTTATGGTGCCTACGCCGTCGTCTTTCAGGCGGGCTACCATTTGCGGATTGTGGATAATGGGGCCTAGCGTCGCCGACGGATTATTTTCCGTAGAAGCGTTTTCACGGGCGATTTTTATGGCGCGCTTTACGCCGTAGCAAAAGCCCAAGAACTCCGCAAGCAAAACCTCCATATATCCGCCTCCTTACATAATAGAAAGTAGTATAACATAAATCCTTTGTATAATGCAAATTTTTTTTTAATTTTCGTACATTTTTTCGATGAGTAAAATTTTATTTTGAAGCCTTATATTATTATTGACGCAAAAAGTTATTTTTAGTATACTGTTGAAAATTTAAAGTTTTGCAAATGAAAGAAGGGTCTTTATGGCATATTATTTTGAAGAACCGTCTCATACTTTCGGCGAATATCTGTTGGTGCCGGGCTATTCGGGTACAAATTGTATTCCTTCAAACGTGAATTTAAAAACGCCGCTTGTGAAGTTTAAAAAGGGCGAAGAATCCGCGCTTTCTATGAACATTCCGATGACCAGCGCCATTATGCAGGCGGTTTCCGACGACAATATGGCAATCGCGCTTGCAAAAGCGGGCGGCGTCGCTTTTATCTACGGCTCTCAGTCTGCCGCGGACGAGGCGGCTATGGTGCGACGCGTAAAAAATTACAAATCCGGCTTTGTGGGTAGCGATTCAAATATTCGCCCTACAACGAAATTAAAGGAAATTTTGGAACTCCTTGAAAAAACCGGACATTCCACTATGGCGGTGACGGAAGACGGCACGGCTACGGGAAAACTTCTCGGCATAGTCACAAGCCGCGATTACAGGGTAAGCCGTATGACGGGAGAAGAAGAAGCGGCGACTTTTATGACTCCGTTTGAAAAACTTATTTACGCCGACGCGGAAAATATTACGCTCTCAAAGGCAAACGATTTAATATGGGAACATAAATTAAATATGCTCCCCATTATAGATAAAAATCAACGCCTGCGCTATATGGTTTTCCGCAAGGACTACACGGACAACAAGGAAAACGAACTTGAACTTATAGACGAGCATAAACGCTACATAGTGGGCGCGGGGATAAACACAAGGGATTACGAAGAAAGAGTCCCCGCGCTTATAGCCGCGGGCGCGGACGCTCTCTGCATAGATTCTTCCGAAGGTTTTTCCGAATGGCAAAAAATTACATTAGAATATATACACAAAAATTTCGGCGATAAGGTTAAAGTCGGCGCGGGAAATGTTGTCGACGCGGAAGGTTTCAGATTTTTGGCGGACGCGGGCGCGGATTTCATAAAAGTCGGCATAGGCGGCGGCTCTATCTGTATCACGCGCGAAACCAAAGGCATAGGTCGCGGACAAGCGACTGCTCTTATAGACGTTTGCCGCGCGCGCGACGAATATTTTAAGGAAAAAGGCGTTTATATTCCCGTTTGCTCCGACGGCGGCATTGTGCACGATTATCACATGACGCTCGCTCTCGCTATGGGCGCGGATTTTCTTATGCTCGGGCGTTATTTCTCGCGTTTTGACGAAAGCCCCGCGCCGAAAGTCCGCATAAACGGAACATATTATAAAGAATATTGGGGCGAAGGCTCCAACCGCGCAAGAAATTGGCAACGCTACGACCTTGGCGGCGCGAAAAAACTTTCCTTTGAAGAGGGCGTTGATTCCTACGTTCCGTACGCGGGCGCGCTGAAAGACAACGTAGAAATAACGCTTTCAAAAATTCGTTCCACGATGTGCAACTGCGGCGCGCTTAATTTGCCCGATTTCAGAGAAAAGGCAAAACTGACGCTTGTATCCGCCACAAGCATCGTAGAGGGCGGCTCTCACGACGTAATACTTCGCGACCAATTCTCCGCGAGGTCGAATTAAAATATCGGCGCATAGTCTGAATATTAACAACACCCCCTAACGCAGAGCGAGGCTCTGCGTTATTTTTTTATGCTCCGACGAAGTTTTCTTTGTCGATTTTTTTTTGTAAAAAACTAAAAAAAAAATTTCAAAAAGGGCTTGACAAAGCTTCGGGGGGGGGTGATATACTGTCAACTATACAGGATGAAAGTTATTCTTTCGCGGGTTTGGCGGAATTCTCGCGGATTAGTAATTCATCTGTATCATTATACAAATTTCAGGAGGGATTTTTTAATTATGAATTTAACTTTTGATTTACAATTATTGACAAGTGTCGGCGATACCGTTTCGGCGTCGTCCGGTTTCTCCGGATCCGGAAAAGACTACTCTATAGGAGACGTTAAGCTCTCGGCGGAGTTCGCGAGTGGGGTGGAGTTCGCGAACTTCGCAGAAGGCTCGACGGGTAGCGGGTTCTCAGGTAAGTTTGCGGCAACCGCGGACACTACCACCTCAGCCATCGCTTTCAAAGGCGCTAATGGTTCTAATGCACCTACCGGCGTGGGAATGTTTGACGGAGGTAAATATAATTGGAGTTTCAACTCTAAACAAATAACCTCAATCTCTCTCGGTTCAAAAACGAAAATTAACCTATTGGGGGTTACTGCGAACGGGCTAAATGCGACCCTAGCCGCGGCAGGAGGTCAGGAAATAACCTTCGGCGCGGGTGTAATAGGGGTTAAAGTAGATACAGTCGGTACGAGCACGGAGACTGCTACTACCATATCAAGCGCTGTAGCTCTCAAGGGCGGCGCGAGCGAAGTCAGCTTACTCAGCGGTTCCGCGTTGGAGGGTTCTACATTAACCGGCGAAGCGGGCGGAGTTATATCCCTTTTGTCTGCTGATACCAAGAAAAATGTATTCAATCTCAAAGGCTCAAGTTCCGAAGCTGTTGTCACAATCGGCGGCGCTGACAAGTCGACCGTACATTCGAGCAGCGTGGATGGATTCACCAAAATCACATTCGACGCAAAAAAAGGTAAATCCGCGCAAATCTCCCTCTCGGCTATAAAAGACTCCGGGGTTGCGATTTTAGGTTCTACAACCACCGGCGCTGATGGAGCGGACGAAATCATTATCGGGACCGATGTAAAACGTAGTTCGGTTTCGATCACCGGCGCGGGTGGTCAAGACAAGATTACTCTATCCGGAACGGGTGCAGAGAAGTTGGTTATGAGCAAAACGGCCACCGGAGATGGTGACACGGTCACGGGCTGGGCGTCTACCGATGGGGACAAAGATGAGGGCAACACCTTAATAATAGATAGTCTTATGAGCACCTTCTACGCGCATACGGTTAAAGGGACTCAGGCTGTTGTCGGTCAGAGCGCAAACGGCGCGGTAGCTGCTGCTGTTAAGGCTAACGCGACAACGACGTTAAATTCGAGCGCGACCAACGCTGCGAGCAATTACGCGTTCGGCGTGAACATCAAGGCAGCCGACGACACATATTCCGCGCTTCTCGTGGGTGGCGAGGCGTTAACAAGCGTTCAGGGCGTTAATTTCGGCAAGTATGATTATGTTATCGCTGATACAGGCAAAACTCTCAACCTCGGCACGGCAAACAAGACTACCGTGGTTCTTGCAAACACCGTCGACGAGAAGCATTGGGGCGACACCAACGTATATCAGAATGTCTCCAAAATTACGTCTTCCAGCAAGGGCAAGAGCTTAATCATCAACGGCGTAGAGAACACGTCGATATCGGCTAAGTTGGAAGGGACAAACGACTCCATTTGGGGCGCGAATAACATTGTGGGCGATGAAATCACTCTGAAAAAAGAAAAGAACCAGATAGTGTTCAGCGGCGCAAACGACGGTGTAGACAGCGTTAAGGGCTATGTATACGGCACTTCTGCAAGCAAAGCGAACGCTGTACGCTTCTTAGACGGCATAGGATATGTAGCCGCGGATAAGAAAGCTTTAGTCTTCGGCGCGGACGAAAATAACGGCGTACATGTGGGCTTATTGGGCACCACGACAGGCGAAAAAGTCGCGTACGGTTTCGGCACCGAGGGCGACAAGTACTTGGCTATGGTTGACGCAACGGAGGGTTCCAACGGAAAAATCACCTACGGCTCCGACGTAAACGTATATATCGGACAGGGCGACAGCTCCTACATAAGCGTCGATTCTGCCGCGAAAGACGTTAAACTCGGCTGGGACGGCGGCGCAGGCTATGTAAACATCGGCGGCGTAGACGGAACTATGGCGGCTGACGGCGCGGTTATCGTAGGCTTGAACGACTACGCGCAAAGCATAGCCGGATCTTCCAGAGGAGCGTCCTCCATTTCCGGCGGTTTCGTTGCGGACGAATGGACCGACACCAAAGCGGACACGTTAGTAGGCGGCGGCGTTGCGACTAAGTCCACGACGTTCTTCGTAGGCGAGAAGATGGGCAAAGACGAGATCCAGAATTTGTCCAGCAAAGATAACATCGTATTCCTCGGCTCGAAGTTCGAAGATTTGGTGAAGTTCACCCCCGAAACCACGGACACCGAGTTCTCGTTCAAGTTTGCCGACAACCTTATCGAGGCAAGCGCGGGCGGCAAGAAGCTTTCCGCTATCAAAGACGTATCTCTCTACTTCGACGACGGAACGTACATTTGGAACGGCTCCACGATCGAAAAAGCGGAGTAATAATTTGCAAACCACCATATTAAAGTTATCCGCAAAAAACTTTGATATGTGGTATAAATACCCCTCCTTAGTTTGAGGACCTGAAGCGCAAAACCCCTGACCTTTGTCAGGGGTTTTTGCGTTGTATTGCAGACTTGTCCTACTTTCTTTTTCTTCTTTCTTTTTTGAAAAAAAGAAAGAAGAAAAAGAAAGTAGCAAAGAAAAAGAA
>JAGBKP010000026.1 GCA_017635875.1 Selenomonadaceae bacterium
CATCAAGATATGATGAGAGCTGTTCTAGCTCCATTATTTGAATTGTTGATTGCTTGCACAATCTCTGGCTTTTTAGTTATGATACATAACTTTTACACTCTGAAGTTTTCAAGGAACAAGTTAGCTTTTACAGCTATGCGCTCACTTTCAGTTTGTTTACTGCTTTATGTGAGCGAGTGAACATATATTACCTCAATTTTTCCTTCTTGTCAATAGCTTTTTTTAAAATTTATAAAAAATCCGCGGAGAAATTGTTACTGTTCACGGAAGAGTTTCGTTTTGTTGCTCCCTGTCGCTTCGCGGCAGGGAGGAGTTCAAGCGACTGTGAATAGCAACCGAAATTTATGATAATGTTCTGATATAAGGGAATAAAACAACAGAGTTTTTAAAGATTATAAAGACTGATTTACCTCAAGGCCTCGCGAAGAATTCTTGCGTTTTTCCTCATAGCCTCAATATACGCGCCTTTATCGGATTCGCCCGTTACTACCGGGTCCAGCGCAAAAATTTGCGCGCCCGTTTCGTAAGCTATCATCTCCGCGGCTTCCGGCGAATATTGCGTCTCCGTAAATATCACTTTTCTTTGAAGAGGACGGATTTTTTCTATAATCTCCGCCACTTCCTGCGGGCTTGGATTATGCCCCGGCGTCGCCTCAAGCGAGGCTACTATGTTTAAGTTAAACTCTCTTACAAAATACGGAAAAGCATCGTGAAAAGTTATTATATCGCGGGTCCCTAAATCCTCCACCATTGCGCTTATTTCAGTCTCAAGGTTTAACAGCTTTTCCTCGTAAAGCCTTGCGTTCGTTCGATAGACGGACGCGTGCTCCGCGTCTAACTTCGCAAGACCGTTCGCAATATTATTGACTTCGTCTATATTGTATCGAATATTCATCCACACGTGCGAATTGACGCCGTGTTCGTCCTTTATCCAATCAATTTCCGCGCCTTCCGTCGCGTCTATTATTTTAAGTTTCGGGCATTCCTTTTTGGCTTGTTCCAAAAATTCTTCCATACCGCCGCCGTTCACTACCAAAATGTCAGCGTCGGAGAGGACCCTCATATTTTCCGTCGTAAGCCCGTAATCGTGGAGGCAACCTGCCCTGCCGTTCGTGAGGTTCACCACTTCCACGTTCTCTACGCCGTCCGTGACGTTTAACGCGCTTATATACATAGGATAAAAGGAGGCGACAATTTTTATGCGCTGCGTCTTTTTTTCCTCGTTGCCGCAAGACGCGAGAATTAGCGTAGCCACAACAAGCATCGCGCAAAAAAGAAATCTTGCGAATTTATTTGTCACAGCGAAATCCCCCTTGCGTCTTCAAGCGTCTTTTTAGCTTCCTTTACAATGTTTTCTATAATATCGGAAACCGGCTCTATTTTCTTTAACGGCGTTAAACTTTGCCCCGCTTGCATCATTCCGTTTTCTGTATCTCCGTCTACGGCTGCAAGTTTGTTTGTGCCCGTGGCTTTGTCTAAAAGTTCCTGCTTTGTCGCCTTACCCGAAAACTCAAGCGCGACAAATTCTTCGGAAAATTTGTTTTTAATCCCGCGCACCGCGCCGCCTATGGTAAGCCCCGTTACTATGGTATCGGTGTCTATCGCCTCAATAAGCTTTTGTTTCATATTTTCGTGTACGGAACATTCTTCCGCCACTAAAAAGCGCGTACCCATCTGCACGCCCGCCGCGCCCATCGTAAGAGCCGCCGCAAGCCCTCTGCCGTCCGCAAATCCGCCCGCCATTACGACCGGAATTTTAACTTCCGGTATAACCTGCGTCATTAAAGCCATTGTAGTGAGTACGCCGATATGACCGCCGGCTTCCATACCCTCCACAACCATAGCGTCCGCGCCTTTTTCTTCCACGCGCTTGGCGAGTTTTACGTTAGGCACGACGGGAATCGCTTTAATGCCGGCGCTGTGAAGTTTTTCAAAATACGGAACGGGATTTCCCGCGCCGAGCGTGACAAAAGCCGGCTTTTCCTCGCAGATAACATCGACGATTTCGTCTTTATTGGGCGCCATAAGCATAACGTTAACACCGAACGGCTTATCCGTCAGCGTTTTTGCTTTTCGTATTTCTTCCCTTGTATATTCGGTCGTTCTTCCGCCGGTGGAGATAATTCCCGCGCCGCCCGCGTTAGATACCGCACTTGCAAGTTTTGCGTCCGATATCCAAGCCATACCGCCCTGTATTATGGGATATTTTATGTTTAAAAGTTTTGTTAAAGCCGTCATATATTTTCCTCCGATTATTTTACACACAGCATCCTAAAATATACTTTCTACAAACGCTGTCAAAAACCTTCTTTTTTCATAAAATCATATCAATTATGAAAAAAAAAAAAGAAACCGTTCTTTGCGCGCAAAAGCAACGCTAAGAAGGTTTCAAATAAATCTTTTTTATTTTTTAGTCAGTTTGGCGAGAAGTTCGGTTTTGTTCTTAACGCCAAATCTCTGATATATCTTGGAAAGAGCTTTTTTTATGGTGATTTCGGCAAGGGATAAGCGTTTGGCTATCTCTCTGTTGTTTAAGCCTTCAAGCACAAAGTTGATAAGCATTTCTTCCCTCGCAGCGCCTCTTTCTTTCCTAGGAAGTTTCTTTTCCACAGGGAATATGTTGTTGCAAGAATTATTATCGCAAATTTTATTAAACGATAAATAATGTATCTTGTAAGACTTCTTACCGGTATTTATTATAAGCGTCGCGCGCACATTTCTTGTTCCCGCAAAGTCTGAACTTGTGAGCGCAACAAGACAATCCGCCAAATAAAGATTATCCGCAAGCTGTTTTATTCTGCAATCCTTCTGTTCGGTACTGCATTTAAAGTAACGCGAAATCTCAAGCATCCTTATCGCGTCATCTTTATTTGAAATGAAACTGCCGGACTTTACGCTGATTAAAACGTCGGGTGATAAATGGGCAACTAAAGAAGAAAAATCATTGTCTTCAAAAAATTTTCGCATAACATCACTCGTAAAAGCAACAATATTGCTGTCAACATCGCCGGTTTTCATTTTTCTCACCCCTTAAAATCGAAACAACATCTCTCATTATTATATCATAATCAGTATTTTAAGCAAGGATTTTTTTTTAGTATATTAGTCCTATTTTTGCGCCTATTTTTGCGATTTTTTACAAAATTTTATTTTCCCAAAACAAGCACTCCCAAAGGCGGAATTTTAGCGGCGATTTTTTGAAAAATTATCGCTGAAAAAAGCGACAAAAAGAGCGCGCCAAAGTAGAGCATAACCGAAACTCCCGCCGTTATGATTTTTCCGCTTGAGGCGATATGTACGGAGGCTACGGTTAAAAACAGAGGGTGAACCAAATATATAAAATAGGAATGTTTGCCCAAAAGGGCGGCGGCGTCATAAATCTTCCCGCTTGCAAAGGAATACGTGAAGAGCCGAAAGAAAAACAGACAAGCGGCGACTGTGTAAATTATTCCGACAGGCGAGAGTTGATGCGCCGTATAAACAGCCTCTAACGGCGTTCTTCCCATTTTAATCAAAACCAGAAAATGCGCCGATTGGGCTATTAACAAAGTTATAAAAAACGCGGTCAAAATATTTTTGTTATCCTTTAAAAACGCCTTAAATTCGTCGAACCTTTGGGCAAGATAGCCGCCGAAAATGAAAATAAACGCGTAAAAAATCACCCAGTAATTTAAGCGGTGCATAAGGGCGAGTTGCAAAAACGAATCTTTTTCCAAACTCTCTTGGAAAAGATAAAGTTCGCCGCTGTAACACAAAAAATAATCTACCGCTATTTGAAGGATAAAGAGTAGCATAAGCCCGGTTTTTGTGAGGTTTTTTACAATATATATCCAAAGCGGCATAAAAATATAAAACCAAATCAAAAGCACCAAAAAATATATGTGATACTTTGCAAGCCCGAAAAAGAGTATTTCCCCAAGCTTATCCGTCGGAAAATTCGTACCGTAACAATAAGAAGTATGCCAAAGGTAAAAAATCGACCATACTATATATGGAATTAAAACGGCCTTAAGGCGGCGGCGAAGCATTGAAAGATAATTAAATTTTTCGTTTAGGTTTAATTTGTAAAAAAGCCCGAAAGCGGAAAGAAAGAAAAAAATCGGCACGGCGTACCTTGAAACTTCGTCGTATAAAGCAAGCAGGATTAAATTCGCCGAAGGATTAGACAGATACATTCCGCCCACGTGAATACCCACTACGCCGAGTACGCCCATTCCTCGCATAGCCGTTATTGCGTTGATGCGTTCTTTCATCTTATGATAAACTCCACAGTAGCGCTTGCCGTTACGAAAACTTCTCCCGCCTCTATCGGCGTTGCGTCGTTCGCGGCGGCTTTCATAAGCATACGCGAATTTTGCGCCGAATGATGATTTACTCTCGGCTCCGCTCTTTTTATTCCCACAATTTTAACGCCTAACGCGCGAGCCGTGATGTCCGCCTGCTCTCTCGCGTTCTTTATCGCAAGCGTCAACGCTTCGTTTTCAAGGGCTTTGGCATTTGATTTATAAAACTTAATCGAAGAAACTTGATTCGCTCCCGCGTTAAGAGCCGCGTCGATAACGTCTCCGGCTTTGTCCGCGCCCTTTATTTTAATCGTTACGGAATTTTCCGCGAAATAGCCGACAATCTTTCGGTTAGCGTTGTCGTATACGGGATAAACGGTGTAGCGAGAAGTTTTTATATCTTCCCCCGCTATGCCAAAATTTTTCACGGCGGCGATTACGCTGTTCGCCGTCTTTGCGTTTGCGCTTTGCGCCGCTTTCGCGGTGTTTTCGCGCGTCTTAACGCTCAACACGACGCTTGCGGCGTCCGGCGCGGCAGCGACTTCCCCCTCGCCGTAAGCCGTTATGGTGAAAACTTCGCCGCTCTCCGCAAAAGCGACCGCGGCGGTAAGCGTAAGCAAAATAAACAGAGTTGAAATTATCTTCTTATACATATTAACCTCGCAATAATTTTTATATTCTGCCAATATGAGTATTATACCATATATTTTACTCTTGTGAAACAATTTGCAAAAAAAAAAACGCAAATAAGTCGTAAATCTGACTGTATTTGCGTTTTTTATGATTATTTTATATCGTAAACCACGGCGCGAAGTCCTGCCGCTATTCGCTTTGCCAGGCGTTTATAGCCTTCTTCGTTGTAGTGCAGCGCGTCCGGCATATACAGTTTTTGTTGCGCCTCGTTAAACGGCGAAATTCCGCTTTCGTTGAACATATCTATAACTGGCACGCCGTACGCGCCGCATACTTCCTTTATCGCGTTTACATAATCTACGGCGTTAAGATTTTGCG
>JAGBKP010000027.1 GCA_017635875.1 Selenomonadaceae bacterium
CTTCTTTCTTTTTTATAAAAAAGAAAGAAGAAAAAGAAAGTAGGTAAGCAATACAAAAAAGGAGATAGTATTATGAGTGAAGAATGTTCGCACGATTGTTCGTCTTGCGGAGAGGCTTGCGAGAGTCGCGCTATGCCTGAAGATTTGCTTGCGCCTTTAAATCAGGATTCGCATGTCGGTAAAGTCATCGCCGTAATGAGCGGCAAAGGCGGCGTGGGCAAGAGTATGGTGACGTCGCTTTTGGCGTCCGCAAGCGAGAGAGCAGGCAAAAAAACGGCGGTTATGGACGCGGATATTACGGGACCTTCCATTCCGCAGGGATTTGGACTTAAAGGCCATCTTTCGGGGAGCGAAACGGTAATTTATCCCGCGGATACAAAAACGGGGATAAAAGTCGTTTCGATGAATTTGATGTTAAGAGAAACCACAGACCCCGTAATATGGCGCGGACCGATACTCGCAGGCGTTGTGAAACAGTTTTGGAGCGACGTCGAATGGGGCGATATAGACGTAATGTTTGTAGATATGCCGCCCGGTACGGGAGACGTGCCGCTTACCGTCTTGCAATCGCTTCCCGTTGACGGAATAGTTGTGGTAACCTCGCCGCAGGAAATGGTGTCGATGATAGTCGAAAAAGCGGTAAATATGGCGGAGATGATGGAAATTCCCGTGTTCGCGCTGGTTGAAAATATGAGCTATTTTAAATGCCCCGATTGCGGAAAAAGCCACGATATTTTCGGCAAAAGCCACGCGGAAGAGGCGGCGAAAAAGCATAATATAGCGACGGTCGCAAGGCTTCCTATGGATACGGCTTACGCGGCGGCGGCCGACGCGGGTGAAATTGAATTTTTGAAAGAAGAAGGATTAAATTCAGTCATAGACGCTATTGAAAAATTGTAAGATTGGTGGATTTTAGTTTTTTGCTATTGAGAATTTTTGCATAGATTTTAATTTTCGTTTATGTTCATTTCTTTGCTCGTGCAAAGAAATGAACAAACGAAAACTAAATTATAATGCTGAAATTCTTCAATAACACTAAATCCGCAAATTGCTCTAAATACCACAAACCAAATAAGCAAAAGTACAAAACAAAAGGAGAGATATTATGCGTAGTGACGTAGTAAAAAAAGGGGCGACGCGTTGCGCTCATCGTTCGCTTTTTTACGCGAACGGTTTTGGACCGGAGGATTTAAAAAAGCCGCTTGTCGGCATTTGCAACTCTTTTAATGAAATAGTGCCCGGTCACATTCACCTTCGCGAAATCGCGGAAGCCGCAAAGTTAGGCGTTGCGGCGGCGGGGGGAACTCCGCTTGAATTTCCCGCTATCGCTGTTTGCGACGGCATCGCTATGGGGCATACGGGTATGAAGTATTCTCTCGCGAGTCGCGAACTTATCGCGGACTCTGTCGAATCTATGGCTATGGCGTCGGGGTTTGACGCGCTTGTCTTAATTCCAAACTGCGATAAAGTCGTGCCGGGTATGCTTATGGCGGCGGCAAGACTTAATATTCCTTCGATTATAGTTTCGGGCGGGCCGATGCTTCCCGGTCGTTTAAACGGACGCGACATAAGCGTAAGTCAGTCCTTTGAGGCTGCGGGAAAATTTGCGGCGGGCGATATGACGGAAAGCGAAATGGCTGAACTTGAATCAAAGGCTTGTCCAAGTTGCGGCTCTTGCGCCGGGCTTTCACCGCAAACACGATGAATTCTCTTTCGGAGGCTTTGGGTATGGCTCTTCCGGGCAACGGCACAATTCCCGCCGCTTACACGGGAGCAAGAAGACTTTTGGCGAAAAAAGCCGGCGAAATTGTTATGGAGATGCTGAAAAATAATCTTCGTCCGCTTGATATTCTCACCAAAGACGCGTTTGAAAACGCCATAACGGTGGATATGGGCATAGGCGGCTCGTCTAACACCGTTCTTCACCTTACCGCTATCGCGCACGAAGCGGGAATAACAATTCCCGCGCCGCTCTTTGACGAAATCAGCAAGCGCACGCCTTATATAACAAAATTAAGCCCTGCGGGTACTCATCATATGATAGACCTAGACGAGGCGGGCGGCATTTCTGCGGTTATGAAGGAACTCTCAAAGAAAAACCTCATTCATCTTGACGCGAAAACCGTCTGCGGCACGGTAAAAGAACGCATCGAAAACGCAAATATAACTCGCGAGGATGTAATTCATAGCGTAGAACACCCTTACAGGGAAACGGGCGGCATCGCCATACTTGAAGGAAATCTTTGCCCCGATTACGCCGTAGTTAAGGCTTCCGCCGTTAAAGAAGATATGCTCGTCTATACGGGAAAAGCTAAATGCTTTAACTCCGAAGAAGACGGCGTAAACGCCATTATGGAAGGAAAAATCAAGGACGGCGACGTGGTTGTTATTCGCTACGAAGGCCCCAAAGGCGGTCCGGGTATGCAGGAGATGTTAAACCCTACGGCGGTTATTACGGGAATGAATTTAAAAGTCGCGCTTATAACGGACGGACGTTTCAGCGGCGCAAGTCAAGGCGCGTGCATAGGTCATATCTCGCCTGAAGCCGCGATGGGCGGAACTATCGCGCTTATTGAAGACGGCGACGAAATTTTTATAGACATACCCAATCGCAAATTGGAACTAAAGGTTTCGGACGAAGTTTTAGCCGAAAGAAAGAAAAACTGGAAGCCCATGGAGCCTAAAATCAAGAAAGGCTATCTCGCGCGCTACGCGAAGATGACGACTTCTGCCAGTACGGGCGCGATTGTGCAATAAAAAAAGACGCGCGAATAAACTAAAAAGTTACAACACAAAATAAAAACGCCGACGAGATTTTGTCGGCGTTTTATTATTTAGCGTAAAAATTTATTTTGTTAAAGTTCTTTTTCTCTTTTCTTTCTCTTTGCTTCTTTCTCTTTTTTTCTCTTTTTCTTTCAAGAAAAAGAGAAAAAAAGAGAAAGAAGTTTTTTTATCTTGCGATTTCTTCGAGCGCTTTTGCGATAGCCGTAAGCGGAAGTTGCTTGCACACCGCGCCTCTTTCAAAGGCGGCTTTTGGCATACCGTAAACAACGCAGGTGGCTTCGTCTTGCCCCAATGTGTACGAGCCTTGCTCTCGCATTTTTAACAGTCCCGCCGCGCCGTCGTGCCCCATTCCCGTTAAAATTACGCCAAGCGCGACGGAACCTATATTTTCCGCAACCGAATCAAAGAGCACGTCTACCGAAGGGCGGCAACTGTGAACTTTAGGTCCTGTTTTTACCCTTGTTACAATATTTCCTCCAACTCTTTCAACCGTCATATGCAAATTCCCCGGCGCGATATAGACGGTGTTTCTCTTTACGATTTCTCCTTCTTTTCCCTCTTGCACGGTGAGGGGACACTCTTCGTTCAAGCGGTCTGCCAAGAGTTTAGCGAAAAGCGCGGGGATATGCTGGGCGATTACAATGGGCGGAAGCGGCGGATGCAAATCCTGCATAATAACTGAGAGCGCCTCCGTGCCGCCCGTAGACGAACCTATGGCGATAAGCTCCGTCGTGCCTTTTGCGGGCGGCGCAACCGCGATTTGTTCGATTTTTTTTGCGGGAGAAATGTTTGCGGTAAGTTTTTGCGCTATGCTATGGGCAATATCCGCATTTTGGGTTATCTTTAAAGTACGCTCTTCTTTGCCTTTTTTCCAAGCCGCTCTCGTCATAACCGCGCCCGGCGTTAAAACCCTGGGCATAGTTTCGGTTTTCGGAGCGGGTTTGTTCCCAAGTATTTTTGTTATGGACGAGAAGAATTTTTCCGCCAGTTGTTTTGAGGTATTCGTTGATTTTTCGATATAGTCCGCTATGCCAAGTTCTCTATACGGGACTTTATTTTTTAGCAAAATTCCGTAAGAAATAACCGGCAAATTATCCTCGTTTTTTATGTGGTCTATAAAAGATATGCCGTCCGTTTTTATCGGTATCATCGAATAATTCACGAGCAGAATATCGGGGTGAAAAAGCGAAATTTTTTCAAGAGCCTCTAGGGGAGAAGA
The DNA here is from genome assembly GCA_017635875.1 of Selenomonadaceae bacterium. Classification (GTDB taxonomy): domain Bacteria; phylum Bacillota; class Negativicutes; order Selenomonadales; family Selenomonadaceae; genus RGIG9201. The sequence continues at coordinate 4,004 of JAGBKP010000027.1, forward strand.
CGCTTTTTCGATTAAGCTGTCTTTAGGCAGTAAACCGCTTAATTGAAAAGATATTTCGTCCTTAAAATTTTGTGAAATATCTACGATAAGTAGGCGCATTTTCTCCCTCCTTTTTTGTTATTCTTCCGCCAATCCCAGTTCTTTTGCTTCTGCCACAAATTTTTCGTATAAATCCAAAGCTTCGTTATGATGCGCTTTTATGTATTCGAGATTTTTCTCCGCTTCGTTTCCCTCTAAATACGCGTGACCCGCCATTTCTAACGCTTTTGCCGCTTCCGATAAAATCTTTCCGCCCATTGAAAGCGAAGTGGATTTTAGCGCGTGTATATGGGTGGTGTAATCCTGCCAATTTTCGGTGTCGAAGTCGTTTTGAAGTTGCGCCGTCACTTTTTCGTAACGCGATACGAACATCGTTACGAACTTCTTATACATATCCATAGAGCCGCCGCTGTATGAAAGTCCCGTCTGCGTGTCCACGTATTTTCCGCTTGCAACGCTTTCTTCTGCGGAAACTTTTTCAACTTTTTCTTCGGATGCGCGGGTTTCTGAAATATCGCTTGTGGTTTCCTCGATATTTTCTTCTTCTGTATGGTCGTCGGCATTTAAAATTTTATCCTTTGGCAAGTAGCGTATGAGCATTTTTTCCAGAGCTTTGCTGTTCACGGGTTTGGAGAGATAGTCATCGAATCCTTTGTTTAGGAACATATCGCGCACTCCCGCTATGGCGTTTGCCGTAAGCGCGATAAAAGGCGAATTTTTGCAACGACTGCCCGCGAGTTTTTTCGCGCGCTCAAGCGTTTCTATCCCGTCCATTCCCGGCATCATATGGTCTAAAAACACAATGTCGTAATGCTCTTTTTCTATTTTTTCAAGGCACTCCTTGCCGCTTAAAGCCTTTATCACTTGCACTTTCGTGCGCTTTAGGAGATTTTCCACAACGTAAAGATTCATCTCGCTGTCGTCAACTACGAGAATTTTCGCGTCCGGCGCGACAAAACTCTCTTTATACGCGCCCTGCTCGGCGAGGAATTTTTCGGCGCGTTTTTTAAAGTCCCCAATTTCTTCATAAACGGGCACTTCTTGCGGAATCAGTATGGTAAAATTGCTGCCCTTGCCGTATTCGCTCTCGACTTTTAATTCGCCGTTCATCATATTGACAAGGCTTAAAGTTATGGAAAGCCCAAGCCCCGTGCCTTCCACGTTTCGGTTTTCCTTTAAATCAAGGCGTTCAAACTGCGAGAAGAGTTTTCCCATATCTTCTTCTCTTATGCCGATGCCGGTGTCTATCGAGCTGAACTTTAAGAGAGCCTTGCCCTTTTCCGCTTCTTCCCAGCCGACTTTAAAGGTAACCGAGCCTTCTTTCGTATATTTTACCGCGTTGTTTAAAATGTTTACGATAACTTGACGGACTCTCACCTCGTCCCCTCTTAAACTGTCCGGAGTGGTGGGGTCTACTTCAATATTAAATTTAAGATTTTTCCCCTCCGCTTTAAATCTAATCATATTGAATATGTCGTTTAAGACGGAGCTTAAAGAATAGTTTGCGATGACAAGCTCCATTTTGCCCGATTCTATCTTTGAAAAATCAAGTATGTCGTTTATAAGAGAGAGCAGATTTTCGCTTGCGCTCTTTACGTTTCGCGCGTAACTTAAAATCGCGTCGCCTTTTGCCTCCCGTAAAATCATCTCGTTCATACCAAGGACGGCGTTTAAAGGCGTACGTATTTCGTGGCTCATATTCGCCAAAAATTCGCTTTTGGCTTGATTTGCCCTGTCCGCCTCTTTTTTAGCCGCAGAGAGTTCGTCGCTCTCGGAGACTTTAAGTTCCGCCGTAAACGAATAGAGCGTATAAATGCCAAAGAGTATCAAGAGGAGCCAAAACACCCACAGCACAAGTCGGTGAATTTGCAAGGGTTGTTCTACTATAGGCGCCCACTCGGCGTAACCTATCATATAGCAATCATCGAAAACTTCTGCGGCAAATACGGCGTATTTATCGTCGATGCTTTTGTCGTAGAGCGCAGACGCTCCGCCCGATTTTATGCGTTCTATGATTTCGTTCTTGCCCTTTGGCACGTCTAAAGTTTCATCGTAAAATCTGTCCTCTGTATCTCCGTATCCTGCATAGGGTATAATAACTTTATTTTCCCTGACGCTGAAAAAAAGAATATTTTGGCTTAAATCGCTATCAAGATGAAAATATTTATCGTGTAATATTTTATCTTTATATACTTTATACAGCACTTCTTTTACGTTGCCGTTGACGATAACGGGCGTGGTCAGAAGGAGTCCTATTTCCTCGTTATACGATATGGTCGGCTCGCCTGCGGCGGATTTTTTTATTTGACTTCTCGCTTCTCTCGGAAGGGACATACCAGCAATAGTGTTGCCGTTGATATCGGCTATTCCCGCTCGAACGCCCGGTTCTACAAGCTCCAGCTCTTGTATAACGATATTTCTGTCCGCGTTTTTCGCGGATATTGTAAGCGCGGCGCGACGAAGTTGCTCAAGTTCGCCGTAAAAGCGGTCTCTTGCGATTTCCGCCGTTGTCTGCACTTCCCTTGCCACCAGCGTTTCCATTTCGTCGTTTAAAAGAACTTCCATTCGGTTTAGTATCAGCGCGCCAAGGAGAATTAACGCCACTACGAACACGAAAAACCGCGCCACCAATTTTAACGCGAAACGAAACGTGTTCTGTTTATCCTGTTTTGCCGATTTTTCGAGGGCGTCGTCAAGTTCCTCATACAAATCTTCAGTTGCCAAGCGTTTTCACTCCCTCGACCAAATATCCCATTTTATCCAAATTTCTGCGGCTTATGACTTCGTTTGCTCCGACGCGCATAATGCCGCGATTATCCGTAATAGGACCGGTAAATACGTTCTTGCCGTCCTTTATCTCAAAGACTTCCGCCTCAAAAATCGCCGCGCCTCTTGCGTTTAGTTTCTGATTTAATATAACTTCAATGCCTCTGTCTGCAATGGAGGCGGTATACGGCGTTTTTATTCCCGCTTTTTCTCTTCTGAAGATATTCGTGTAAATATTTTCCCAATTAACGGTAATCGTAGCTAAATTATGCACGCTCTGATGAGTCGAAAAAATAGATATAAAATCTATCCTCGCTCTTGCGGCAGCGTCGGCTATCGTGCCGCCGTCGGCAAAATACGAGATAACGTCAATATTATTTGCTTTTAAATCCCGCACCGCTTGTTCTTCGTGCGTCGGAGATTTAAATTCGCCCGTCCATATAAGAAAGATTTGCGCGTCGCTCCTAATCTTTCGCGCGCCGAGAGCAAAGGCGTTTATCATTTGATTTATGTTAGGCGAAGCGTGCGGCGCGATAAACCCCACTTTGTTGGTGGAAGTTTTTAGTCCCGCGATTATTCCAGCCAGATAATAGGCTTCCGCGTAGCGTATCGCGTATTTTTGTATCTTTGCGTCGCTTTTTTCCGCCTCTATGCCGAAAAAAGAAATATTTCGTCTTGTCTGCGAAACTTCCGCGGCGTTATCAAGACTTTCGGAATTGGAGAAAAATACCGTTTTAACGCGGCGTTTTACCAATTTGTCAACGGCTGTGGCAAGGCTCCTTTTATCCGCTTTTACTTCTTCGACAGGTATCAGTTCCATATTGAGGCGGCTCGCGACGCGGTTAAGTCCTTCGTATTGGCTTTGGTTCCACCCAAAATCGTCGGTTTTACCCGGCAGTATTATCCCTATCGCCTTTTGGCCTTCAAACGTCGCCGCTCCGAATTGGAAAATGGATATTACGATAACGATTAAAAGCACAATAGACACCGCGATGTTTAGGAAATAAAATCTTTTGGCGAGGTCTTCGTCCCGAGAGTTTTTCATTTCTCACCCTCCCCAAATTCAAGCATATTCGCGGTTATAACAAAGGGCGCGTAAATAAATATGTCCATAACGAGAGAGGCGACTTGAAGCGCGCCGCCCATATAAGAACCCGTTCCCAAAGAGCCGCTGAATATCATAGGCATCGTCCACGGCACAACTTCCGTAAATACCGGCACGACTCCCCAAAGTATCGCGATATAACCTAAAGCGGCGTTCGCTATGGGCGCGATGATATACGGTATAAAAAACACGGGGTTTAAGATAACGGGCAAACAAAACATAATCGGGTCCTGTATGTTAAAAACGGCGCAAGGAAGCGCAATTAGCGCGACTTTTCGCCAGTTCCCGTGCTTTGAGAACACAAATATGGCGATGATAAGCCCCATAATATGAAGCGCGGAGGATTCAAAAAATCCGGAGGTAAATATGTACGCCGTTTCGCCGGATTGATTTGAAAGTTGCGCGGGAACGTAGGCGATTTCTTCGATATTTGTCACAAAGCCGTAACCGGGGAAACCGAGCCACCACAAAAGCCCTATAATTCCTTGGTACGAAAAAGCCACAAGCGGATTTTGCCAAAAGCTGTCGGGAATGGTTTTTGCCAAAAAGTTTAAAAAAAACTCGGCAACTCCTCCGGCGATAATGGAAAGAAACGCGAGAGCAACCATAGTAAGCGTCACGGGGAGGGCGGCGGTGTAAAATTTCGACAGGTTTTTCGGAAGATGCGGAAGAGGTTCGTAAAGGCAAATTTTCGTTTTGGAAACGTAAGCGTAAATGTAAGACGCGATAACAGCAACCAAAAAGGCGGGCAAGAACCTTCTCCCCGCAATATAATCCACAAATTCGCCGTCTCCTGAGGCTGCGGGTATCAAAAACAAAAAAGCGCAAAGGGCGCAGAGCGACGTCATCAAAGTGTCCGCGTTCCAAATTTCCGCGAGTCTTCTTGATAAGCTCATTGTAAAAATCATGGAGAGGAGTCCGTACCCAAGCCCCACCATACGGTTAAGTTCCTTCATAATTGCGACAAACGGATGCGAGAGATAATCCGCTCCTGACACGCCGGTTAAAAACTTACCGATATTTAAGCCGGTTTCCCCCATTACGAAACCGGCGGGGTTTAATATTAAATTTATGAGCACGTCCAGAAACGATACCGCAAGCAAAAACGGAAGTATCGCAAAAAACGAGTGCCTTACCGCCTTAAGAAATCTGTTTTGAGAAAGACTCTTCGTAAACGGCAAAAAAGACGCGAGCGCAAACACCCGTTCGCTTTCTATTCTCATATTATTCACCCAAGTTCATCAGCTGCGCCATTATTTCTTCTTTGGTAAGTTCTCTTTCTCCTGCAGGCTCTTCTGCTTTAGGCTCTTCCTTAACTTTGCGTTCTCCTAAAATTTTCTTTACCCTTGCCGTCAAATCTTTAGGAGTAAACGGCTTTTTAATATAATCCGCAACCTTTAAAAGCCCCGCCTTTATCACGGTTTCCTTATCGGCGGACGCCGTTAAAAACGCGACAGGCGTATCTTTCCAAAGCTGATGCGCCCGTATTGTTTCAAGCGTCATTATTCCGTCCATTCTGGGCATTTTTATATCGAGCAAAATCAAATCGTAAATTTCGCGTTTCTGCAAAAGCGATATGCACTTAAATCCGCTGTCTACGCAAGTAATATCAGAGCCGGGA
>JAGBKP010000028.1 GCA_017635875.1 Selenomonadaceae bacterium
AAACGCCATTCTTCCGAACGGCAAGGATTATACTTTTTGGGGAAAAGGCGTGTCGCAGGGACATTCGGACGCCATACGAAGAATAGAAGGCGTAAAGAACGCAAAACAGTATACCGTGCCCAAAGACGCGGCTCTTGACGCGGTGAGAAGCGGCAAATTGCCGGAACTCACCACTCGCGAAAAACACGAGCGTATTTGTTACGTCGTGGCGAAAGACGGCGCGGATAAGGCGAAAATCGAAGCGGAGATAAAGAATATGCCGAATTATTTCGCCGATTACGACACCACGGTGCATTTTATCGACGAAGAAACTTTTAACCGCGAACATTCCGGTCTCGCGCACGGCGGCTTTGTGATTAGGAGCGGAAAAACCGCCGATAATACGCATATAATGGAGTTTAGCCTTAAACTCGATTCCAACCCCGAATTTACCACAAGCGTTTTGGTCGCTTACGCGCGAGCGATTTATAAACTGAAGAACGAAGGCGCAAAGGGCGCAAAGACTATTTTCGACATACCGCCGGCGTATTTATCCACGCTTTCGCCCGAAGATATGAGAGCGCATTTGTTGTAAAAAAACTTACCCGCAATAATGCGAGTATCGGACTGTTGGCAAATTCAGTTAAAAATCCCTTTAAATGTGATTAAATACATTTGGAGGGATTTTTGTGTACCGCCTTTTTTAGGAGGATATATATTGAACAAAAAAGCAGAACTGATAGTAGAAGCGCCCAATGGGGATTTTTGCCCCGTTAGGCTTATGCAAAAGATTATGGAAGGTAAATGGAAATTTATTATTTTGTATTACCTTATGTTGAAACCAACGCGTTTTAACGAACTTCAACGCCTTATTCCAAATATCTCGCATGGAGTTTTGACCGCGCAGCTAAAAGAATTGGAAAAATATCACATTGTGGATAGGCGAGTATTGGAAAACAAGCCTCCTAAAGTAGAATATTCGCTAAGTAAGTTGGGTAGAGAGTTTATTCCCGTTATGAACAGTATGATTCATTTCGGAAAAGTGTACGCAACGGAAGTTCCCGTACTGTTCGAGGATAAATTATCATAGAGGCACGCATAAAAATATGCGTACTTGTTAATAGAACAAATATTTCGTATAATATTGCCATAAACGTGAGAGGAGTTGTTCGTTGATGACAAAAGCAGAATTTATGCAATACTTGACGAATGGTATTTGTGGGATTTTCGCCACCGTTCGCCAAGATGGAATGCCCGAAGCGCGAGGTTGGCAGTTTCAATACGAAGAAGACGGTAAATATTACTTCGCAACCGCCAATATAAAAGAGGTTTTTGCTCAACTTCAGGCAAATCCGAAAGCCGCCTTTACCTATATGGAGCCGAGCTGAAAATATACCCTACGTATTACGGGCAACGTCGGATTTATGAAGGACGCAGAGCAAAAGAAACTTGCGTGGGAGAAAATGGCGCCTCCCGTCAAGGGAAAATATAAAACTTGGGATAATCCAACCTTGGAAATTATATACATCGAAAACGCTCAACTCAAATTTGAGAAAGGCTTTAACGATACCGAAAGAGTACTTTGATATGCAAAAGGCAGTGCAAAAACTAAAATTTAGTTTTTGCACTGCCTTTTTTTGTTAAGCGTCGTTTAAGCAAAATTTAGCAATTTTTTCGACTGCGCTCTTTGGGGATTTTGGGCAAGCCAAAAAATATGGAGACAACGAAAACGCAACAAATCTTCAAATGACGACAAAATTGCAAATTGCCATAACTAAAAAAACTTTAAACCCTTCCTCAAACAATAAGCAGGGATTTTTTGGTTTATGTAGAATTAAAAATTGAATTTATCCATTTTACCGATTAAAGGAGAATCCTATGGAAAAATCCATCGTATTTATAACAAAAGGCAAGTCGTTTTTAGCTACAACTCTCATAAAAAACCTAACGGCGGCAAATTACACGGTGACTGAAGCAGAGCCCAATATCGCCGATACAGAGGAAAAACTTAAAAACACCGATTTAATATTGCTCTTTTTAGGCGATTTTGTAGAGGAAATATCCTCTTTTTTGGTATATTTAAAGGACATCGCCACAGAATATGATAAACTCGTTATCTTGGTAGGCAACAGCGACGAAATCGAAACTGCGGAACAATCCCTTCCCGCGGCTCTCGTCGCTGCCGCTTTCCCTCGTCCGTTTGATATGAAAAAACTCGTTGAAGAAGCAAACTGGCTTATCCGCGCGAGCGATGATTTAGCGAAACGAAAAAGCATTTTGCTCGTCGACGACGACGGAACGTTTTTAAAAATGGTAAAAGACTGGCTTTCTTCAAAATATAACGTAACTATCGTAACCTCGGGCGCGCAGGCTCTTATGTACATAGCGGACAATAAGCCGGATTTAATACTGTTAGACTACGAAATGCCGGTAACGTCCGGCCCGCAGGTTTTGGAGATGATACGAAGCGAAACGAAAGTGGACACCATTCCCGTGATATTTTTAACGGGAAAAGGCGACCGCGAAAGCGTAATGAAAGTTCTCGACCTAAAACCGGACGGTTATCTTTTAAAATCCACCGAACGGAACAAATTGGTAGCCGCCGTGGACGAATTTTTCGAAAAGAAAAAATACAAGGATTTACACGACCAAAATATACAATGATTTATTTACTTTTCTTTTTCTCTTTTTTTATAAAAAAAGAGAAAAAGAAAAGTAACAAAAGAAAAAGAGAAAAAAATTTTAATATAAAAATAAAAATGGGAGTCAACAAGGGGCTAGTTCCCCTTGCACATTATGGGGCAAAGCCCCATGTTTTTTTGTTTTTGGAGTAGCACTATGAAATTTTTCCATATATCGGATTTACATATCGGTTTAAATTTGCTTAACAGAGATTTATACGACGATCAAAAATTTATGCTTGATAAAATTATAAATTTAGCAGAGAAACATCAACCGAACGCTATCATAATGGCGGGAGATATTTACGACAGATCCAATCCGTCCGCGAAGGCAAATTCGCTTTTTGATTCGTTTATAAACGGATTAAAAAAAGTCGCAAACGGGGCCTATATTTTTATAATAAGCGGCAACCACGACAGCGCGGAAAGATTAAATTTATACAGAAATATTTTATCAAGAGAGCGGCTTTTTTTGGTCGGAAAACCTCCTATGAAAGAAGACGAATTTATCGAAAAAGTTACGCTTAAAGACGAATACGGAAACGTTAATTTTTATCTTTTGCCATTCGTAAAACCCGCTATGGTTAAAAATATTTTTGAAGATGAAAAACTCACTTATAACGACGCAGTAAGAAAATTGATTTTGCGTGAAAACATAGATAAAAACGAAAGAAACATAATAGCAAGTCATCAATTTTATTTGCCCGTAGGGAAAAATGCGGAAGAAGTCGAAAGAGCGGACGAAGAAATCGTAACGGTCGGGAATATCGACGAAGTAAAAGCGGACGTTTTATATGATTTTGACTACGCCGCTTTAGGGCATTTGCACAGAGGCGGAACAGTAGGAAAAGATTACGTACGATACGCGGGAACGCCGATGCAGTGTTCGGTATCGGAAGTCGGGCAGGAAAAAGGAATTTTATGCGTTGATATAAAGGAAAAAGGAAATATAAACATTGAAAAAATCGTTATAAATCCACTTAGAAAAATACGAAAACTTGAAGGAACTTTAGAAAATATCTTGGAAAATCCGTCGGAAGATTACGTTAATATTACCATATCGGAAGACGAATTAAACACGGACGCGATGGATAGGATAAGAGCCGCGTTTCCGTATCTTTTAAAAGTAATTCGCAAAGAACAAAACTTAGAAGATAAGAAAAATTTTGAGATTGTAAACGATAAAAACGAAATGGATTTAATAAAAGATTTTTTGGGAGAAATTGACGAAAACGAAGAAAAAATTTTAAACGAGATATTAAATAATCTTTAAAAGTCGAAAAAGAATTTTAATATAAAAATGGAATAGCGAAAAAACTAATCAATAGAGTTTGATAAAATTTTTTCTTTTCTCTTTTTCTTTGCTACTTTTTAGAATTTCTTATCGGTTTACCGATTAGAAATTCTTATACTCTTGAGTGCTTTTTTCTCTTTTCTTTTTCCCTCCGCAAGGGAGGACAGGCAAAAAAGAAAAGAGAAAAAGAAAGTAGGGTTTTAAAACAAAACTGGAGGAGGAAATTTGATGAAACCGCTTTCGCTTACAATGGAATCCTTTGGGTCGTATTTAAAAAAAACAGAGATAGATTTTACAAAAATCACCGAGCCTATTTTTTTGATTACCGGCGATACCGGCGCGGGAAAAAGCACGATTTTTGACGCTATAGTTTTTGCTCTCTACGGAAAATCTTCTTCCGCCAACGGGAAAGAAGGCGCGGATTTTAAAAGCCAATACGGAGAACAAAAACCGGTTGTCACTTTTAAATTTATCAAAAACAATAAAGAATATATAGTCACTCGTTCCCTTAGAGAAGTTAAGAAAACAAAAAACGGGGTAAGAATGGTAGGAACCAATACTCTGCTCTCTTTGACGCTTTCGGACGGAACGGAATTTTTGGGAAAAGTCGCCGACATTGAAAGAAAAATAGAGGAAATAATCGGCATAACAAAAGAACAATTTACGCAGGTGGCGATGATAGCCCAAGGGGAATTTATCGCGCTTTTAAGGGCAAAATCAGACAATAAGAAAGAGATATTCAGAAAACTTTTTCATACGGAAAAATTCGCGAAACTTATCGATAAGATTAAGGAAAAGCGCAAAGAAATAAAAGACGAAGTGGAAATAGCGGAAAACCTTTGTAAAAAAGATGTAAGTCGAATAAAAATTGACGATGATGAATTTTTAAATTTACAAAACGCGATTATCCATTCAAAAAGCATAAACATAGTCTGTTTGGAACAAATTTTGGAAAAAGCCGAAACGCATTTAACCGACGGAGAAAATAAAAAGGATTTGCTTGTAAAAGAGGTTGCCGCTTTAAAACAAGAACGGGATTTGCTAAAGGAAAATTTAACAAAAGACGAAGAATTAAAAAAGAATTTTGATTTATTAAAATCTGCGGAATTAAACCTAAACGAACTCTTAAAAGACGAAACAACCATTAAAAATAATCAAAAATTATCCGAAGATATTTTAAAATCCTATGAACTTAAAAACACTTACGATAATTTTAAAAATCTTGAAGACAAAATCAATCTGCTAAAAAAGAATTTAGCGAATGAGGAAACAATATTGCCCGTTTTAAAAAAGAAACTTTCAGAATGTGAAAAAGAACTAATCGACGCGGAAAATTCAAATAAAACAGAAAACGCGCGATTGCAGGAAATTATCGAAAAAGCCAAAAGCAACATAAGCATTTTCGATGAACTTGAGAAATTAGAGAACGAACTGAAAAAAGCCTTAAGCGAATTAAAATTTGAAGACGAACGCAAGAAAAAAACAGAAGAAGATAGGGAAAAACTGCGCGAGGAAACGGAGATAAAGAAAAAAGAACTTGAAGCTATGAAGGGAATTGATGCCAGACGGGAAAAATTAAACGCAGAAGAAAAGGAACTCGCAAAATTTATAGATGACGGCAAAGAATTAAAAAACATAGAAGAGGCTCTTAATAAATTACGCGAAAATTTAAGAATTTCTCAAAAAGATTATGAAAGCAAAAAAGCTGAACTAAACAAACTCGAAAACGAATATAAAGAAAAAGAAACGCTGTTTTTTGATTCGCAAGCCGGAATTTTAGCAAAAAATCTTAAAGATGGGGAAGCTTGCCCCGTATGCGGCAGCAAAAATCACCCTGCGCCGGCTAGGTTTAACGGAAAAGAAATAAAAAAAGAAGAACTCGATTCTTTAAGCGAAAAGATAAAAAAAGCAAGAGACGCGCGGGAATTTTTTGCAAAAGCCGCAGAAAAAAACAATACGAGTTTTATTGAAAAAGAAGAACAGTATAAAAGAAAAAAAGAAGAAATAAAAGCGGTGGTTTTAAATAAGAATATTGAGTTGAAAGAAGATATAACGCTGGAGTATTTCAGAAACTTTTGCGTGAATTTTCAAAGGAGCATTGCCGATAAAAAATCCGTTTTGCAAAACGATGAAATTCGTGAAAAAAACGCCAAAGAATTTATTGCAAAAAGCGAAAAAACACTCGTTGATTTAGAGAAAGAAAAAGAAGTTTCGGATAAAAAACATCTCGAACTTTCTCAAAAATTTTCATCTTTGATGGGGAAAAAAGAATCCGCGGAAAAATCCAAAAATTACGATGATAAAAAAAGCGCGGAGAGCGCGTTAAAAGATGCCAAGGAAAAGATGAACGAAGCGGAAACCAATTTAAAAAATCTTCGAATGAGAAAAGATATAGTTAAGAGCAAATTTGAAAAAAGCGAAACTTTAAAAACGGAGTACAGAGAAAATTTGCCTAAAGAAGAAAAGGAATTGATAAAAGCAAAAAATGTGTATGATATGTTAAAGGAAAAATACGATTTATCGGAGGAGGAATGGCAAAATATAACGAACGCTCATAAAAGAGAGGACAGCAAGATTTTAACGGAAAAAGTACGGAATTTTGATAGAGAAAAGTCGAGGTTTATGGGCAGCGTCGCCACTTTAAAAAACAGAACGGAAGGCAAGACTTATCCGAATATAGACGCTTTAAAAAATACCCTTGCAGAAAAAGACAAAATTTTGGGCGAAAAGGAGGAAGAATTAAGCGGATTTAAAGAAAATTTTGCCGCTAACAAAGACGCGTTTGAATCCTTAAAAAAGGAAAAAAAATCGCGCGAAAAGATACTTTCCCTCTATCAAACTTACGATAATCTTGCCAACAAGCTTTCCTCAAGCGCAGGCGGAGGTTATTTAGATATTGAAACCTACGCGCAGAGGTATTATTTATCGGAAATTTTGTCCTACGCCAACAAACGTCTTCAAAAAATGACGGACGGCGAATACGAAATGCGAACGGTTTCCGATAAAGAGGCGAACGAGATACGCAGCAAAGGCGGACTCGACCTTCTCGTACATTCGTATACAACCGGCAAAGACCGCGAAGTTAGAACGCTTTCAGGCGGCGAATCCTTTTTGACCGCGCTTGCGCTTTCGCTTGGTATGGCGGATTCCATAGAAAAGCGAAGCGTCGCCATATCGCCGGATATTTTGTTTATAGACGAAGGTTTTGGGTCGCTGGACACGAACGCTAGAAGAGAGGCGGTAAAAGTTTTAAAATCGGTAGCGGGGAAAAACAGAATGATAGCCGTAATTTCGCACGTTTTTGAGCTAAAGCAGGAAATCGACACGAAGCTTCAAGTGAAAAAGGGAGCGGAGGGCAGTTTTATCAAATGGGAATAGGAGATGCCAATGTTTATAAATTTCAAAAAAAAGCTAAAACAATTTTTACCTATAACTTTATCTTTTGCCTTGTTCAGCGCAAATGCGGACGCGGCGGGGCGCATACTCTTTCTGCCGCAAGATAACAGACCGGTATCTTATCAGCAAACCGTTGAAGTTGCGGAGGCAGCAGGTTTTAAGCTTATTTACCCGAAGGAAAACATTTTATCCCGCGGGCCGGATACGCCGGGAGACGCGGATGCGCTGTTGGATTTTGTGGAGACCAACGCAAAAAACGCGGACGCGGCAGTTATCGCAACCGACGCGCTTTTATACGGCGGCCTGATACCTTCTCGCAAGCACAACATAAGCGAAAGCAAGTTAAGAGAACGCGTAAAACGCATCGAAAAACTTGCGGAGGACAATCCAAGATTAAAGATTTATCTTTTTGCCTCGCTTATGCGAACGCCAAAAAACGGCGCGGCGGCGGGAGTTGAAGAACCCGCGTACTATATGGAAAAAAACGCGAACGGCTTTGAATACGGCGAGGGAATTTTTAAATACACCGCTCTTTTGGACAAAGAGGAAATTGAAGGCTTAACGGCTGAAGAGAAAAAAGAAAAAGAAAACTTAAAAAAACAACTGCCGGACGCTGTTTTAAACGATTGGATGGGTAGGCGAAACAAAAACTTTAAAGCGACGCTCTCGCTTTTGGAACTCACAAAAAAAGGCAGAGTGCAGGCAATGGTGGTCGGAAGAGACGACAACGCGCCGCTCTCTCAAACTCATCGCGAAAATCGCAAGCTCCTTCAAAAAGCAAAAGAGGCGAATTTGCCCGAAGACAAGTTTATATCCTTAGCAGGTATAGACGAATTTAATTTGCTGCTCCTAGCAAGAGCCGCGAACAATTTGAAATTTAACGTTCCCGCCGTATATGTCGAATACGCCGAAGGCGTCGGCGGCGATACCGTGCCCGACTATTCCGACGCGCCCATATCAAAAACTATAGAGAAAGAAATCTCCATAGCGGGCGGCATTGAAACCAAAACAATAGAAAACGCAGACGTTGTTCTAATGGTAAATTCAGATTATAAAGGACGCACAGGGGCGGCGAATGTTTGGAATCCAAAGTACACCGATTTTCCAAACGACGGCTTTTCAAGAGAAGGCGCGGTTGAATTTTTTGAAAAAGTAAAGGAATATACGGATAAATCTTATCCCGTATCAATAGCGGATATTGCTTTTGTCAACGGCGCAGACTATTTCTTGATGAGAAATCTTCGGGACAACAATATGTTTTACAAAATAAAAGCCTACGCCGGGTGGAATACTCCCACCAACAGCGCAGGCTACGCCCTTGCGGAGGGAATGTTTGCGACAACCACTCCAAAAGACAAGAAAAACCGTGTTCTTTTAAGGAGATATTTAGACGATTGGTGTTACCAGTCCGTAGTAAGGACGCGTATGTACGCTCTGCTTTACGAACGAGGCGAGCCGGATAAATATCTGCATTTGGGCGTTGCCAAAGAGCGCATTGAAAAGGAAACCACGCTTTTAATGAGGGAATTTGCAAAAAAAGAGTTGCCGTATTCTGATATATTGGACAATTTAAAAATTACTCTTCCTTGGAACAGAATGTTTGAGTGCAAAATCGAGTATCAGTAACTTTTATAAACCGTACTTTTCTTTCTTTTTCTTGAAAGAAAAAGAAAGAAAAGTACCAAAAGAAAGAAAAAGAACTTTAATATAAAATATAAAATGAATGAAAATAAAAAATAATAGCAAAAAAAATAATCAATAGAGTTTATTAAAATTTTTTCTTTCTTCTTTTTCTTTGCTACTTTCTTTTTCTTCTTTCTTTTTTATAAAAAAGAAAGAAGAAAAAGAAAGTAGGATAAATTTACAAAAAAAAGGGGCTAACGCCCCTTTTTTTACGCAAGTAGCGGCTTGCACGCCTCTGCGAGTTTTTCTTTTGCCTTTTTCGCTTCGTCCAAATTCTTTCCCAATGTGGTGAAATAAGTTTTGATTTTCGGCTCCGTGCCGGACGGTCTTACTACGACGGTCGAGCCGTCCTCAAGCGAATAGATGAGGACGTTTGCTTTCGGTAGCCCCGTGGTTTCGGGTTTTGCGTAGTCGACAACTTTTGTTACCTTTATGCCGGCAAAATCTTTCGGCGGATTTTTGCGGAGGTTTTCCATAATGCTTGCCATTTTATCCATACCCGAAAGTCCCGGGAACTCGAAAGAATCCACTTGATTTAAGTAACGTCCGTACTGTTTGTAGATTTCTTCCAAGTGTTCCTTAATGGAAGAGCCGATAGAGCGGTAATACGCCGCCATTTCGCAGATAAGCATAGAAGCTATGACAGCGTCTTTGTCGCGAACGTAAGGACCGGCGAGATAGCCGTAACTTTCCTCGAAACCGAAGATAAAGCGGTCTTCTTCGCCTTTTTCCTCAAGATGCAAAATCTGGTCGCCTATCCACTTAAAGCCCGTCAACACTTGACGAAGCTCTACGCCGTAATGCTCCGCAACTTTTACCGCAAGAGGAGTGGACACGAGCGACATAACCGCGATTGGGTCTTTTGGCATAGTGCCTTTTTCTTTTCTGCCCGCGCAGATATAGTCAAGGAGCAACACGCCCATTTCGTTGCCGCTTACAAGCTCGTAAGAGCCGTCGGGGCATTTCATAGCGATACCGACGCGGTCTGCGTCCGGATCTGTCGCGAGCATTAAATCCGCGCCTACTTTTTTCGCAAGCTCCAAGCCTTTTTCAAGCGCGGCGAAAATCTCGGGATTAGGGTAAGAGCAAGTGGTGAAATAGCCGTTCGGATATTCCTGCTCGGGGACTATCGTAATATCCGTAATTCCAATATCTTGCAAGACGCGAGTAACAGGCACAAGCCCCGTGCCGTTTAACGGCGAATAGACGAGTTTAAGTCCTGCGGTTTTCGCAAGTCCCGGACGCACTTGACGCTTTTCGATGGCTTCATAGAACGCGTCTTTGCAATCGTCGCCTACGAATTTGATTAAGCCTTTTTCAACGCCTTCGGCAAAGCTCATATATTTTGCGCCCGTAAGCACGTCTGTCTTTTGAATAGCGTCGTAAACGACAGCCGCAGCGTCGTCGGTCATCTGGCAACCGTCCGGACCGTAGGCTTTATAGCCGTTGTACTGCGCGGGGTTATGGCTTGCCGTTACCATAATTCCGGCGTTGCATTTATAATAACGAGTAGCAAATGAAAGGGCGGGAACTGGCATAAGCTCGTCGTAAATGCGTACGTTAATTCCGTTTGCCGCAAGCACGGATGCGGCATCGCGAGCGAAATTCCAGCCTTTTAAGCGGCTGTCATAGCTAATGGCGACGGTTTGATTTCCGCCTTGAGTTTTCACCCAATTTGCGACACCTTGCGTAGCTTGACGAACGACGTATACGTTCATACGGTTTGTGCCTGCGCCAAGCGTGCCGCGAAGCCCCGCCGTACCGAATTTTAACGCAACCGCAAAACGCTCTTTTATGGCGTCGTCGTCGCCTTCGATATCCAGGAGCTCTTTAGATAAATCAAAATCAACCAAATTAAACTCGCGCCAGCGCTTATACTCGTCTTGATACATAAACTCCACCCTTTCAAATATAATTGCATATAAAGAGAATTATACAAAATATAGTTTACAGATTTTTTAGAATATTGTCAAGGTTTTTACAAATTCGCGCGGTCAAGAATTTTCTCATCTTTTTTTATCACTGCTACTGTGGTATAATTGAAAAGAAAATAATTGGGAGGTCTGCCGTATGCAAAAAATCGGTAATTTGGGGGCGCACGCCCTGTTTTTTTTACTGCCGTTTATCGGCGTTGTCTTTACCAGACTTGTTTTTGACAACGATTTATGGTTCATACTTAACAGCGGAAGATACGTAACAGAAAACGGTTTTCCGTATACTGAACCGTTTTCTATGCACGAAGGATTAAATTTCGTACTCGAACAATGGGCGAGCGATATTGTCTATTGGGAAACGTATTCAATTTTTGGCGCGGAAGGCGTGCTTTCTTTTGTAATTATAATGGGATTTTTTATTTTATTTTTATATGAAAAAATTTGTTTGTTTTTAAGCGGCAACATCGCGATTTCAAAAATTTTGACATTCTTTTTCGGAATTGCATCAGCGCCTCTTTTCTTTTTGACTCGTCCTCAAGTTATTTCCACTTTTATATTTATGCTTGAAGTTTATTTATTATTAAAATACGCCAATACAAACGACAAAAAATACCTTTATTTTATTCCGATTTTTTCACTTTTAATCGTAAATTTTCACTGCGCTTTATGGCCTATGATTTTTATTTTAACGCTTCCTTTCATAGCGACTTTTTCAGCGAGAAAATTGACGAACATAAGCGACGAATATTTAGGCGCAAATTTTAATATTACGCCGATTTTTGTTGCTGTAGTCGCAAGCTTTTTTATAGCTTTTATAAACCCATACGGCTTTAAAGCTATGGCGTTTTTGTTTACATCTTACAATCCGAATATTCATAGTATGATAGGCGAGATAAAACCCATGGCGTTAATGGGAAATTTAGGTTCGTTTTTCTTTGTTTGGCTGTTTTCGGGAATTGTGTTGTTAAGCAAAAAGAAAATGCCGCTTTATTTGATTTTGCTCTTTTCGGGGCTTGCTTTTTTAGCGTTGCTTGCGGGCAGAAATCTGTTTTTGTTTTACGCGCTCGGAACTTTTGCTTTTGCGTATGGTTTAAAAAATTACGAGCCTAAAATAACAAAATTAAATTGGGGATTTTTACATATATTGCCGTTTTTAATCATAGATTTATGGCTGCTTTACAGCTGCGTTAAAAGCGATGATATTTTCCCGTTACCGAAGATTATTTTAATATATTTATCGCTTATTTTTATCTCGTTGATTGCCTTTATATTATGCTACAAAAAAGAAAATAATTTAAGCAAAACCAAATGGCTTTTGACTGTTATTTTACCGTTTCTTTTAATAATTTGTCTAACATATCACAACGAAATATCCGCAAAGGATTATACAGACGAAAAATATAAAACTTCGATAGATATGTTGCTAAGTAAAAAAGAACCGAAAGACATAAAACTTTTCGCGGGATTTAACACAGGTTCGTATCCGGAATTTCGCAAAATAAAATCTTACATAGACGGCAGACCCGAAATTTTTGCGCCTAGAAACAGCGGCAAAGATTTTAGTTATATAGAGGAATATCTCTCGGTCACCGGAGGGAAAACTTATTACCGTGATTTTGTGAAAAAATACGATTTTAACTATATGCTTGTTGAAGAAGGGGACGGCATTTTATTTGTAATGCTCCCTTACGACAAGGATTTTATCTTGCTTCACGAAGAAAAAGACAAATACGGCAAAGTTTACGCCAGACTTTACGAAGTGAAGATTGACGAATGAAAATATTGAAATAATCAGTTTGTTATGATAAAATAAGATTGAGGTTTTTGATGAATTTTAAGGGGCGTAAGTCATTGGTGAAAAAAATTCGTGAAGAAATATTTGAGTGGGATGACGAGAAAGCCAAAATAAATTTTCAAAAACACGGCGTAACGTTTAGCACCGCGGCAAAGGTGTTCGGCGATGAAAACCGCATAGATGAAATTGATTTTTTACATTCCGTTGAAGAAGAACGACGACGGATTATCGGAAAAGTAGGCAGTGTGCTTTTGGTTGTTTATACCAAAAGATTGCGGGCAAAGAGAATTATTTCGGCTCGCAAGGCTACTCCAAAGGAGGAGGCAAGATATTATGTTGGTATCAAAGATAATTGACGTTAAAGCGCCGCTTACGAAAGACGAAGCGGCAGAAATTGCCGAGCTTCAGAACCGTTCAGCCGAGCCGGACGAAGATTGCCCCGAATTATCCGATGAAGAAATAATCTTTTATGATTATTTGCAAAAAAAATATAAAACTCGCCATATAACAAAAGAAATAATAATAAGCGAAATGGCGCATCTTGCCAAACAGGCTTCAACGCACGGTTTAAAAGAATCGGCATAACCGGAGACGCTAATTTTCCATATTTTTATAAAATCATTTAAGTTTTCATTATCATATTCGATAATATGAATAAGAGAAGTTTCCTATTTTGGAAACCGTTGCAAGAGATCGCTTTCAACGGAATGAGAGGATTTCTTGATTTTAAAGGAGGACGATGACATGGATGTAGGAGCAGTAAGTACCGCTCAATCTGCGTTAAACGCATATCAGGCGGGCACGGCAAGAAAAACAGCGGAAACGGCGAATATGGCGGCAAACGCGGGCGTAACGGAAGAACAAAATCCCCACGGCGACGCGTTTTCGGTTGACATTTCAACAGCCGGCAAGCAGGCTCAAGCGGCGGCAACCGAAGAGACCGAAGGCGGCGAAGCCAAAACCAAAGGATTGTCAAGCGACCAAGTTGAGGCATTGATGGCCGATATTCAAGAAAAATCAATGAAGCTGATGGCGGATTTGATGGGTCAAAACAACGATAAACTTCAAAATTTCCTAGATAACGGCGTGGGCAAATTAAATTTCGGCGACGTTGAAATTGACGCGGCGCGCTTTGCGATGCCGGAGGTGGCGACAACCCCCGAAGAAGCCGAAAAAGCATTGGCTGAAGGCGGCGATTGGTCCGTAGGAAAAGTTGCCGACCGCATCTTTGGTCTTGCGGAAGCCTTAGCAGGCGGCGATGCGGATAAACTTGAACAAATGCGCTCCGCCGTTGAAAAAGGTTTTGAGCAAGCAGGCTCGCAGTTTAAAGAACACTTCGGCGCAAAGGATACCCCGCAGATAACGAAAGACACTTATAACGAGATTATGAGCCGTTTTGACAAGAAAGCGGAAGAATTAAAAAGCGCGTCGGCTTTGACAGCGGCGACGAGCAACCAGGTTCAAGCGCAAGCGGGAGCGGCTGTTCAAGCGGGTTTGGAGTAAGATAACGTAAAAAAGGTTTGAGGAAAAATCCTCAAACCTTCAGACTGTAGACAAATTCATTTAAAAATCCCTTCAAATGTGATAAAATACATTTGGAGGGATTTTAATGTATCGTAAACAAAGCAGGGAAAATCAAAATCAAATACAATTCGTATGTTTAGAAGATTTAGTGCCTAAAG
>JAGBKP010000029.1 GCA_017635875.1 Selenomonadaceae bacterium
GCGCAGAATACGTGTCGTCGGACGCCTTGACGTTTACGCCGAACGCGAAACCCTTATCCGCCGTCGTATTGCTCGACATCAACGTTGTTCCGGTTTTATCCGCCGTAGAGGTCGAATCCGCGCCCTGACCAACTATCGCTTCCGTTCCGATTACATCTTTTGCGTAGAAGGTACTCATAAGCCCTTCTATTTTTAAGGTGTTTCCTTTCGTTGTATCTCCCGTAGTAGACATCCAGTTCGTAACAGAGTCTCCTCCGGAGGTCATCGTCGCATCGCCCATATTCAACAACTCCGCGCCCGTGCCGGAGAGGGTTATGTCATCTTGGGCAGCCCCGCCGGTTATGGAGACCGTACTACGTTTCAAGTTTTCTCCGATAACAATTGTATCCTTACCGGTACCGCCCGCGATCGAAACCCCGGAATCCTTTACGCCGGAAAGCGATACCAAGTTACCGCCAGTGCCGCCAGCGCCGAACGTGATCTTGCTGAAACCTTCCACGCTGGCCGAGTGCACGGTCGAGGAGGCGGCACCGCCTACCGTGACGACAGCTTCGGAACTCGAGCCTTTGAGATTGAAGAGGTTTAACGCCTGGTTTTTAGAAGCAAGCGAGATCACCCTGTTCGATCCGCCGGAGATCGTAGCTCCTTCTAACGAGGATCCGGTGAGCAAGCTGACTTCGGACGCCCCGCCCTTGAGAGCGATGTTCGCCTCGATAGCTTTTTGACCGGATCCAACCGTATCGATATTTAGTTTCACTATGTTTCCGGTGAAGCCGATTTCTTGACCCGCCGCCGCGTTTAAGCTTGTTGTTAGACCGGCCGAGCCTGCCTTGATGAGGTTTAATTTTGTGTTTTTGCCGAGCGAAACCGAAGTGATTTGATCTGACGAGAAATTCCAAGTGTATGCGCCGTTTCCAAAGAAACCCGCAGTTTTCGGTGAATCTTTGTCAGTCGCCCCCGTTCCGAAAGCGAGGACCGAATCGCCACTCATCGACGCCTTATACTCGCCCTTGAACCCGTTTGCTACAGATGAATCCACATTGAAATTAGCGTACTTCGAATTGGAGGTACTAGCGAGTTCGCCCGAGAGCACGACATTGCTGATCGTGTACTCTTTCGCGCCACCCGATATACCCGAAATAATAGTAAGTGAAGTTCCCGTGAATGATTGTAAATCAAAAGTTAAATTCATAATTAAAAAATCCCTCCTAGAATTTTGTATGATAACACAGGTGAATTACATATTCGCAAGAATTCCGCCAAACCCGCGAAAAATAACTTTCGTCCTGTATAGTGGATAGTATATCACCCCCCCCCCGAAGCTTTGTCAAGCCCTTTTTCGATTTTTTTTTTAGTTTTTGCAAAAAAAATCCCCCGACTTATGTCGGAGGTTTGTCTTTTTCTATAGCGTTATATTAATGTAGCAATCTGCAAAATTAGTATCGGGCATTTTTTCCGTTCCGTTATACATTTTCCTTTAAATTCCCATCTATATTTTACCAAATACGCCAAAATTTTTCAATCATTAAGATAGCGTAATTATGTTTTTATAGTTAGAAAATATTCCTTTACTAAATACTTGTAATTGTGAAAATTATATGATATGATGTCGAAGTATATGAATATAGGGAGGCTATTTTTAATGAAAGTAACCAGAGAAGATAAAGAAGAATGCGAAGTAGTTTTAACCATCGAGGTTGAGGCTGAAGAGGCAAAAAAAGCTAAAGACCGCGCTTTAAAATACCTCGCAACAAGAATAAATATACCGGGCTTTAGAAAGGGAAAAGCTCCCAAAGCAATGGTAGAGCGTCAAGCGGGAAAAGAATACGTGCTTCAGGAGACCTTTGAAGAAATTTATCCGAACGCTCTGAATAAAGCGATAGAAGACGAAAAATTAGACCCCGTAACCCGCCCCGAAGTTGAAGAAATCACTTTGGAAGACGGAAAAGACGTGGTGTTTAAAGCGACTTTCATAAACCGCCCCGAAATAACCTTGGGCGAATATAAAAATTTAAAGGTTGAAAAAGTCGTAAAAGAAGTAACCGCAGAAGATGTTGACAAGGAAGTGGAAAATTTCCGTTTCCGCAACAGCAAACTCATTGACGCGGATGAAAACGCGACCGTTGAAGATAAGGACTTCATCACCCTTGACTTTAAGGGATATGTAAACGGAGAGCCGTTTGAAGGCGGAGAAGGCAAAGATTATCCCCTCACTATCGGCTCCAAAAACTTTATCGACAACTTTGAAGACCAGCTTATCGGTATGAAAGTCGGAGAAGAAAAGAAAATCAACGTAACCTTCCCCGAAGACTACCACGCGGCGGAGCTTGCCGGAAAACCCGCCGAATTTGAATGTACCGTAAGAACAATAAAAAAGAGAGAACTACCGCCGGCAGACGACGAACTTGCAAAGAAAGTGTCCACTTTTGAAACAATGGCGGAGCTTCGAGAGGACATCGAAAAGAATTTAAAAGAAACCGCGGAGCGCGTCGCAAAGAACGAACAGGAACAAAAAGCTATCGAACTCGCGGCGGAAAACACCAAAATGGAAATTCCCTCCAAACTTGTGGAAAAAAGAGTCGATTCTCTTGTAAACCAAATGGCGACGCGTCTCGCCCAGCAGGGTATGACTCTTGATATGTACTTAAGCTACGCGGGTATGGATATAATGAAACTTCGCGAAAGCTACAGAGAAGACGCAAAAAAACAGGTTAAAATCGACTTTATGCTTAACGCCATAGCGGATAAAGAGGGCATAAAAGTGGAGAGCGAAGACGTCGACAAAGAAATAAAAGGTATGGCGACGGCTTTCGGCGCAAGCGAAAAAGACGTTAGAAACATATTGCGCGAAGAAGGGCGTATTATGGATTTGACGTATACCACCCTTATGAAAAAAGTGACCCATGTTATTACCGACAGTATCGAGGGATAATTTATGAATTACATACCTTACGTCGTGGAGCGCACGGGAAGAGGCGAGCGTTCTTACGATATTTATTCGCGTCTTTTAAAAGACCGCATAATTATTTTGGGCGGCTCTATAGACGACAATGTCGCAAATTCCATTGTAGCGCAGATGCTCTTTTTGGAGAGCGAAGACCCCGACAAGGATATTCATCTCTATATAAACAGCCCCGGCGGCGTTGTAACCGCCGGACTTGCGATTTACGACACTATGCAGTATATAAAGCCCGACGTCTCCACAATCTGCATCGGTCAAGCGGCGAGTATGGGTTCCGTGCTTTTGGCGGCGGGCGCAAAGGGAAAACGTTTTGCGCTTCCGCTCGCGCGCATTATGATACATCAACCGCTTGGCGGGGCGCAAGGTCAGTCTACGGATATTCAAATTCAAGCGCGCGAAATTTTAAGAATACGCGAAACTTTGAACGATATTCTCTCAAAGCACACGGGGCAAAGTAAGGATATTATAAACGTAGACACCGAGCGCGATAATTTTATGACGGCGGCGGAGGCAAAAGAATACGGGCTTATTGACGAAGTTATCGTAAGAAAAGAAGATAATAAAGAAAAATAAGGTTTATTTACTTTTTTCTTTTCTCTCTTTCTTTTGAAAAAGAAAGAGAGAAAAGAAAAAAGTAACAAAAAAGAAAAGAGAGAAAGAAAACTTTAATAAAAATAAATTGCAAGTTTTCTTGTTATATTTTATATTTTTTATATTAAAATTTTTTCTCTCTCTTTCTTTTCTTTGCTACTTTCATACAATATCTTAACACTTTAGTGTTTAGATATTGTTGTGCCCTTTGGGTACTTTTCTTTCTCTCTCTTTTTTATAAAAAAGAGAGAGAAA
>JAGBKP010000030.1 GCA_017635875.1 Selenomonadaceae bacterium
CCTATGACGGTTATGGCAAGACCGACTAAAAAAGCAAACACTATGGAAGTATGCACGGCAATTTTCGCGTTTCTTTGGTGTCTTGCGCCTATGGCCTGCGCTATAACGACGTTTGCGCCAAGCGAAAAGCCTATGAATAAATTTACGAGTATTCCTATAAGCGAAATATTGTTTCCTACGGCGGCGATTGCGTTTTTCCCGACGAATTGCCCCAAAACCATAATATCCGCCGCGTTAAAGAGTTGTTGCAAAACGCCCGTTAAAGCGAGCGGCACGGAAAAGAGCACGATTTTATCCCAAAGCGAGCCCTGCAGCATATTCATTGATTTTGTATTAGCCAAAAAAATTCTTCTTTCTTATTGAAGTCGTATAATTTACGAGAGATTATAGCACAGTCAAAAACAGATTTAAAGGGGATTTTATCTTACGACAGGAAATTTTTCGCGCTTTTAAAAAAAAGTGTTGACAAGGATATGAGTTTTGTATATAATCATAGAAGTCAGTCACGCAAAAGTGGATGGCGACGGTTCACTAGCTCAGTTGGTAGAGCACCTGACTTTTAATCAGGGTGTCCCGGGTTCAAATCCCGGGTGAGCCACCACTTTATGGCGCGTTGGTCAAGCGGTTAAGACACCGCCCTTTCACGGCGGTAACACGAGTTCAAATCTCGTACGCGTCACCATTTTGTTTTATTTGCGGTTTAAAGCTGCGGATAAATCAAACGATTAGCGGCTAACGGCCCGGTAGTTTAGTTGGTTAGAATGCCGCCCTGTCACGGCGGAGGTCAGGGGTTCAAGTCCCCTTCGGGTCGCCATTATTGCCTCGGTAGCTCAGTTGGTAGAGCAGGGGACTGAAAATCCCCGTGTCAGTGGTTCGATTCCGCTCTGAGGCACCACGAATTTTGAGGTCTTTAGATTTTTTCTAAAGACCTTTTTTTGTTACATTCTTGCAAAAAGATTTTTTTGGCTGTATAATAGGACTCGTTTTTATTTTTATGTTAAAAGGAGATTATTATGATTAACGAATTTAAACAATTTATTATGCGCGGCAATGTGATTGATATGGCGGTTGGCGTCATCATCGGCGCGGCTTTCGGGAAAATCGTCGGCTCTCTTGTAGACGATGTTATTATGCCTCCTCTCGGTCTTATTATGGGTAAAGTGGATTTTTCAAATCTCTTTATCAACCTCTCCGGTACGGAAGCGGCAAGTCTTGCGGAAGCAAAAGCTCTGGGACTTCCCATAATCGCTTACGGCGCGTTTTTAAACACGGTGGTAAACTTCCTCATTGTTGCATTTGCGATTTTTATGCTTATAAAACAGGTTAATCGTCTAATGCCAAAACACGAAGAAGTTGTAACGGAGCCGCATTTTTGCCCGTACTGTAAAAGCGAGATTAAAGAGGACGCGACCCGTTGCCCGCATTGTACCTCCGAACTTACTCCCGCCGTTAAGGAGAATAAGGAATGACGGAAAAAGAAATCGAAAATCTTTTGGATATTTACGAAACAATAGATAAAGACGATATTCCCCGCCGCGAAGTGTTTTGGGGAGTGCTTAAATCCTTGGGCAAAGCCTCGCTCTTTATGGAAGTTTTAACAAAAGACGAAGAATAAAAAATAAAGAAAAGACCTTTGCGGTTTTAGTTGCAAAGGTCATTTTTTTAGCTTAATCAACATAATTGACACCAATATAAAAAAAAGCTAAAATAAAACCTGTCTTTATAAGATTTTTGAAACTATACAAGGCGCAACCTGCAAGGACATAATCGCGGAAAAATTGGTTAGGAGAGAAAATTTTGAATTACTCAACCGAAAAAATTGTGATTTTTGGTACAAACGATTTTGCGGAGGTTTTATACGAAAGCATTAAACTTAACAGGGAAAAAATCGATCAAGAAGTAATCGGATTTGTTATAGACGATGAATACTTTTCGCAAGAAACATTTTGCAACCAAGACGTATATAAATATTCCGAATTAAAGCAAAAATTTTCCGCCTATGACATTAAAATTTTAGTCGCCATTGGGTATAGCAATATGAATCAAAACAGAAAGGCAATATTCAAAAAACTTTTGCAAGACGGTTGGGAAATTGCAAGTTATATAGATCCGTGTTCCATTTTGCGAACCGATGAGCAAAATTTGGGATATGGAAATATCGTGTTAGAGTCTGTAAATATAGGCGTAGGTTGTAAACTTGGCAACGGAAATATCTTTTTCCCCGGAAGCCAGTTGGCACATCATTCAACGGTTGGAAATTTTAATTTTTTTGCTGTGCGCTCTTCCGTTGCCGGTCACGTCACAATAGGCGACGAATGTTTTTTCGGAAATAATTGCTGCACCAAAGACAATATCTCTATTAAAGATCAAACTTTGATAGGCGCGGGCTGCTACCTCGATTCCGACGCAAATGTACGGGGGGGGTATACGTTCCCATGAAATCCGTTAAATTACAAAAGAAAAGTACTGAGATGAAACTTAAAAGATAGAGAGGGAACGAGGAGGTTTTGACGTATGGAAAAAAAGCGTGTAGCGGTGCTTCAGTCAAATTATATCCCTTGGAAGGGTTATTTCGACATCATCCACGACGTAGATCTCTTTATTTTTTACGATGACGTGCAGTATACAAAAAATGATTGGAGAAATCGCAATAAAATCTTGGTACAAGGAAAGCCTGTGTGGCTCACTATACCCGTCGGCGCAAGTGAGCATAGACTGATAATTGACGTGCAGATGCAAGACAAGTCTTGGCAGGAAAAGCACTATCTAACACTAAAGATGGCTTATGGCAAATTGCCCGCTTTCAAATTATACGAGGATTTTTTCTATAACGTGTATATGGAAAAGGAATGGCAATACCTTTATGAATTGAACCGTTATTTAATCGAGCATATTTCACGAGATTTTTTGAGCTGCAAAACAAAATTTGCAGACAGTCGCGATTTTCCGACTCATGGCGTAAAACATGAAAGGTTGCTAAGTTTGGCGCAGGCGGCAGGCGCAGATGTCTATGTATCGGGTCCTGCGGCTAAAGACTACATTGTAGCCGATGATTATGAACGAGCAGGTATAGAGCTTGTTTGGAAGGATTATGCGGGATATCCGTCTTACAGTCAATCCGGGGACGATTTTTTACACGAGGTTTCGATTCTTGATCTGTTGTTTCATAAAGGAAAAGAAGCGTCACATTATATTTGGGGATGGCGCGAATAGAGAATTGAGCATAAATCTATATATGCAAACATAAAAGAAAATCGCATAAACAAAAATGACCTTTGCAGTTTAAGCCGCAAAGGTCATTTTTGTTATTTCGCTCGTTTTACGTTATCGCCGTATATGGTTTTAAATTCGTCGCGCATAGAGATAGTGTTCCAGCCGCGACTTATCGCGGTGTTTTTCATATTTTCCGCTTTTTTTAAGTTGCCAAGCTCTCTTTTTGTGTCATCGCAAAGCACAACGAAAGCGGCAGAGTTGTAGAGGTTGTCCTGCAGAGTATATTCTAACATTCCCGAATCGCCCATTGAATTTCCGAAAGCGAGCGTGGGTTTCTTCCCTATTTGGTTTATAATGGAAAAAATCTTTCGCGACTGCGCGTTATCCTTTAGTGGGGTGCCTGCAATTACTACTTTTTCCTTGTAGCGATCGTAAAAATGCTTATCGGGCGCGTCGCTCCCCATATTTGTGGTGGTGTATCCAAAATCGGAGCCTATAATGCGATTGGGATTTACGGGTACAACGCCTTCCGCAAGTTCGCGAGTGGTGAGATAGCTGCAAGCGGTGACGATATAAACTTCAAAACCGTTGTTTCCTAAATATGACATAATCTCCATCATAGGAAGATAGAAGGCCTCGCCGCGTTTTAAATTCGTAAGACCCGTTTCGTTTGTCTGCATAAAATCTCTGACATAGGCGCGATATTCTTCGGGGGTCATACCCTTATAAGCCGCAGTTAAATTATTGAACAGTTCGTCGTTTTCCTCTTTGGTAATTCCCGTTTTGTTATAAATTTTCGGTTTGATTTTTGCGGCAAAATCGCGCATTTCTTTGGTAGGCGAATAATTCTTATCCTCAAGCGCGCGGTAGAGGAACATAGTCTCTTGAAAATATAGCGGCGCGGTTTCGCAGTAAATAGTGCCGTCCATATCAAAGACCGCCACGCGATTTTGTTTCGGGATAAAATTCTTATGGCCGGGCGTATTTGCTTCTTCGACAAATTTAATTATTTTGTTTAAAGTCGGAGAATTTAAATTCCAATACCGAAAATCTTTAGCCGTCTCGACTTTTATCGCCGCAACTTCTTCTCTTGACGCCGCGTTGGTTGTTTCGCAAAAGAAAACCGCAACTGCGCAGGCGGTCACAAGTAAATAGGACAATATTTTTTTTGTCATTTTTTCGCTCCTTTGTTGATTATGCTTGAAACATAACTCCATTCATCTGCACACAAACTTTATCGGATAAATTTGTAATTAAAAATTTGTTGTCCGTCAATTTATCCTCTAAAACTTTGATGATGATTTTATTTTCGTCCGCCCTAAACTCGTAATGAGTATTGTAAAAAAGCGGCGCGCTGAGTATTATTGGAAAAGTTTTGTCACGCTCGAACGGCACAAAGCACTCAAAAATTTTAAAATGCAATTCGGATATGTAAAAATCAGACAAAGAGTAAATGCTGCCATAACTTTTACCGCCGCCAAAACCGCTGAAATATACGTTATCTTTTACGAGTTTTGCGTTAAAACGGGCGATTAAAAGTGCTTGTTCCATAGAAATCACCGGCACTACCGCGCCCGTATCTATTAGTGACAATTTACCGTAAAGTCTTATTATCGGTCTCCAAAACTGCGGTTCAAGTTTAATTTCCATTGTTTTCAAAGTATAAGCCTCTTATCTTCGTCCACAGCCGTGCTAATCATAAAAATTTCACCGTCAAACGCTTTTTCCTCCATAATGTTATATGGGGTGTTTGCGTCTGTATATTTTACTATAGCGGTTTTCCAAGCATCTTCGGGCAAACAATCCACAAGCCCCACCACTTGATTCGGATACGCTTCTTTTATCTCCTGCCAAGTCATTCGTTTTCCTTCCATCATTCGTGTTCCTCCCAAAACTTTAAGAAATCTTCCTCTTTAAGCGGTTTCGAGTTTAAATACCCCTGCCCGTAGCGGCAACCTAAAGACAAGAGAAGTTTTTCCTGTTCTTCGGTTTCTATGCCTTCGCACAGCACTTTCATATTTAAGAGGTGTCCAAGTTCTATGATGTTTTTTAATATGCTCTGCATACGGTCGGAATCGTCCGAGGCTACGAGAAGCGAACGATCTATCTTCATAACATCCATCGGAAGATAGTTTAAAAGCGTATAAGAAGAATATCCGGAACCGAAATCATCGACGGAAATGGTAAAGCCCATTTTTTTCAGTTCGTTTATTATGTAGACGGCGTTTTCTCTTTCGCGCTTTTGGTCTAGGTCGCCAAAGACTGTTTCGGTTAATTCAAGCTCTATTAAACCCTTCGGCAGTTTGTATTTATTTACCATAGCGCGGATTTTTTCGAGATAATTCGCCTCCGTCATATGAAGGCGGCTCTGATTTACCGAAATCGTGACGGGCTTTTTCCCCGCGGCAAGCGCCCTCTTTTGGAATTTAAAGACTTCTTCGAGTATATAATGGTCTACAGGGATAACAAAACCGTTTCTTTCAAATAGCGGGATAAAATTCCCCGGCGGCATAAAGCCCATATCCTTGCTAATCCAACGAACAAGAGCCTCCGCGCCCGTGATTTTCTTCGTCTCTATATCGTATTTTGGCTGGTACCAAGCGACAAATTCTCCCTCTTTTAGAGATTTTTCCATACAGCTTTCGATTTTTTGGTTCATCGCTAACGTTTCACGCAATTTATCGTCGAATATCTGCACGTGGGTGGTGGAATTTTTCGCCTCGTGACTTGCAACGTGCGCTTCTTCCACGGAAAGGATGACATTTTCGGCGTTAAAACGCGCAACGCCCCCTTGCATATGGAGCCAAATACGGGCTTCCGGCGTTACGATAAAGCCGTACTCTTCAACCGCTCTTGCAGTTTGATAGAGCATATCTTCATCGTCTTTGGCTTCCGCCAAAAGCACCAAATGCCCCGCGTCGCTGCCCGCCGCAATAGCAAGCACGTTTTCGCTCGCGCTTAACTTCTCCGACATATCCTTTAATTGCTTATCGAGAAGTTCTTTGCCGTACGGAAGAGCGACCGCCGTTTTGCTGTCCATTGAAAGCATAGCGACATAGAGTTTTGCGTCGGGATTTTTTTCGCAAACTTTTTGCGCGACTTCAGGCGCAACACGCGCGAAATGCCGTGAATTCGGCAAATCGTAACGCATATCCGTATCCGCTATCCGCTCCATATCGGCGTAATACGCGCGGCGCATACGGTAGCGATTGTAGAAAATCGCCGCGACTATGGCGAGCAATACCAAAAGCCCCGCAAGCACATGCATAGGATAGTGATACAGCAACCATTGAGGTGAAATACTTTGTATGGAGCGGTTTATACTCATTAAATCGTGAAGTTTGGAACGGTCGATATGAGAAATTTCCTTGCTTAAAATTCTCCAAAGATTAGGGTCGGCGTTTATATACACGCCAAGCCCCAAAGGCACGGTAAATACGCTTTCGGTATCGGCTTCAAGATTATAAGCTCCCGCGGCTTCTATGATGTATGGCACTTCGTTTCTCGGCGCGTAGGCGACGTCGGCTCTTCCTTCCGCCACGGCTTTAAACGCTTCTCTAAGATTTTTTACGTGAAAGCGTTTGTCCTCGTCGTAAAGCGGGTGCAAATATGTGAGTGTATACGGCTCGTCGTCGATAAGCGCGACTTTGTCGTTCATAAGCGCGCTTTCGCCGCGACGGCGCACGGGCACAAAGTCAAGCTCCAAATATGACGCCGTAGGCACCGCGTTTACGGTCTCTGCCCAAGTGAAATCGCATATCATATCGGCAAGCAAATCGACTTTGCCTATTTCTATAAGTTTTAACGCCTCCTCGCGACTCTCTGTTTTGACGATTTCCGTTTTTATATCGAGGTCTTCGCTCATTTGTTTTATAAGCGCGGGGATAACGCCCATAGGCTCATCGCCGTCGTAGTACATATAAGGCGGCACTCTTGTCTGCACGGCGATTTTTAAAACTTTTTTCTCGTCCAAATAATGCCGCTCTTTGTTTGAGAGTATAAGCGGCACGCCGCCCACTCTTAAATATTTGTTCTGCAGGCGTTCTCTTATGTCAAACTGTTCTTTAAGCATAGCGTCCTGCGCGTCGTTCACTTCATTCCACAATTCTTTTCTGTCCGCGCGCACTAACGCTCTGTAACTTTGCCTGTCAAAATCCGCGACTATATTTTTGGCTCTGTTTGGCTCCAAAATCGGCGCAATATATCCGTCCAGCTCGTCTTTGTCGAAAGAATCGACCATATCGTAATGCACGGTATAAGGTATTAAATCATAAGTAAAACCTTGATCTTTGGCAATTTTGGGGAAAGAGGGAATGGGCGCGTTATAGGGAATGTAGCCGATTTTCATATGAGGCTTTACTTTTCCGTCTTTTGTAATAAGCCCCATAGCGTACCTTCCGATAACGTGCTCTGTGCGTTTGGCAAATTTTAAACTTCTGTAATCTCCCGGCATCGCGGGAAGAATATCCACTTCGCCGGACTCTAATTTTTCGCTCATCTCTTTCCAAGAACGGCAAGGAACGTACACAAAACGCCAATCTCCGTAACGCGCCAAAAATTCCATATATTCGTAGCCGTAGCCTTCAAAATGACCGGGTCTATCCTCTCTTAAAAAGCCCGTGTCCGCGATATACCCCACGCGAAGCACGGGTCGTCTGTCCGCAAAAACGGTGGACGCGGTAAATAAAAGCATAAGAAGCATTACGGCAAAGATTTTTTTCATCGGTTTTCCCCCAAAAATTATTTGAAATCTATCCCGACAAGGGAAGAAATTTTTGATTTTGTCCAATAATTTGTTTCCCAATAAAACATTTCAGTCTTGCGTTTTTTAAATATGCGAAAAGGAGTATTTGTGTTGTCGTAAATATGCATAATATCCGCAACTTCCACCAGTTTAGGAATGAGTTTTAACGCTTTTTCATATCGAGATAAAATTTTTTCGCGCGGCACATCGTGTCCGCCGTTTAAAGTTCTTGTCCTCACCCTCGCGACATTTATCATAGGGTCTTGCGTAAGCACATATATTATGCGTATAAAATAATTGTTTAATTTAGCGCGCTCTAAAAGTTTTAGGTTGCGGTCAGTTGAAAGTACTGTTTCAAAAGTAAAACCGATATTGTTTTCAAGCGCGTCTTCCCGAAGTTTTTCGGCCAATTCGGCGGCTTCAATATCGGTTGTGTTGGTTGAGGTTTTTATATCGTCTGCGTTTATATAAGGCGGGATAATTTTGGCAAAACGGGTTACGGTGGATTTTCCGCTACCGTTAGGCCCCGCGAAAACTACAATTTCCGGCAAAAGTTCAGAAGTCATAATCGCGTCTTCCGTTTTCGTATAATAAATAGGGTTTACCGATACTTTCATCAAAGCAGGCGATTGGCACGCCTTTTACGCGTTTTATTTCATTTTCTATTCGCACGGCTTCAATAAAGCGTTTTGTAAGTTCTTCATCCGTAATTCCGCACATAGAATCCAGTTCGTTTTCCATATCTTCACCCCACATAGCTAGATTTCGACAAAAAAGAAAAATCTCCTGCTTTATCAAAAGAAGGAAATGGATTATTTATAGCGAATTTAAAAGCGTACGGATAATTTTTATATGGAGGATTACAAGTTGAAAATCTCCGCTTGCTTAATAATAAAAAACGAAGAAAAAAATCTCCCCTCTTATATAGACGGCGTTAAAGATATTGCCGACGAAATTATAGTAGCGGATACCGGCTCAACCGATAATTCCGTAAAAATTCTCGAAAGTTTAAAACGAAAATTTAAGCTTAATTTAACGGTTTACAACTTCAAATGGATAAACGATTTTTCGGCGGCGAAAAATTTTGCACTTTCAAAGGCTACGGGCGATTGGATTATATTTTGCGACGCGGACGAATACTTTATCGAAAATGACAGGAAAAAAATCCGCCCGCTCCTGAAAAAAATCGACCCCGAAAAGAGCATTATGGGCGTTATAATCTCTTTATTAAATGTGGACGCGAATAACCACAATATGATTGTTTCGACAAATCCGCAAATAAAGATTTTCAGAAACCTAAAAGAACTCCGCTTTAAACGCGCAATACACGAATATTTGGAATATACGGGAGATGAAGGCCCGATAAGCTTTTTTGAGTCGGATTTGACCGTATTTCATACCGGCTATTCCTCCGACGTCATAAAAGCAAAAACCGAGCGCAATAAGAAGATAATATTAGAATCAAAGGATATGGCGGATGATTTTTACCTTGCCGTAGCTTATTACGAAAACAACGATTTTATAAAAGCCGAAGAACACCTGAAAAAATCCGTCGAAGATATGAAAAAGAAAAACGCAAGTTTTTTGGTTGAAGCTTATTTGCTCTACATAAATACGCTTAAAAAGTTAAATCGGCCGCACTCTGAGATTGAATCTCTTATCGACGACGGCTTAAAAGCAGTTCCGAACCACCCCGATTTTCTCACCCTCCGCCTTACGGATTCTTTAATGGAGGCAAACGTCGAAAAAACCGAAGAACTTTGCTCTATTATTTTAGAAAAAGCAAAAGACGAAACTTTAAGAAGAAAATACTTGAACAAGATAGATTTTGAACTCCCATACGTTCATTACGCGCTTGGTATATGCCATCAAATAAGAAATCAAAACGATGTCGCGCTAAACGAGTTTTTAACGGCTTTAAAATCGTATCGTTACAGGGATTATTTTTTGAAGAACGTTTTAAGTCTGCTTGAGGACGACGAAAAAAAAGCCGAGAAAATCTTAAGAAAATATTACGACGAAAAGACGGACGCGGAGTTTTTGGCGAAAGTTTTCGCCGACCGTCCCCGCGACAATCTCTATAAAACTTTTTGCAAAGACAAAAATTCGATAGATTATATGCTGGCCTGCCAAAACCCCGACGAAACCGTAAAAGCGATAAAAAAAGCGGCGACGGAACTTACAAAACCGCAACAAAGAGAAAATGCGGACGAAAACGAGATAAAAGAAAAAATAAATACGCTCGCGCTTTGCTTTCTGTTTTTGGATTTAAACGATATGCTTAAAGCACAAAACGAATTGAAGATGTTGCCGCACCCCTATATCTCCGTGATTTTAAGATTTTGGGGCGAAGTTATGCCGACAATGGAAGGCGAAAAAGAAGCGTACAATGCGCTTAAAACAAAAGCGAACGTATATTTGCCGAAAAATTTAAGGGAAAAATATCTGGAGTTAAATTTATAGGTTTTTTATAGTAAAGTTTTCTTTCTCTCTTTTCTTCTTTGTTACTTTCTTCTTTTCTCTCTTTCTTTTACAAAAGAAAGAGAGAAAAGAAGAAAGTAAATAAACAGAAACAAAGGAGTAAAAAAATATGAGAATACTTGTGGTAGACGATGACGATATGAATCTTCAGATGGCGCAGTTTATCTTGGAGAAGGAATTTCCCGGCTCTGATATTACTTGCGTAGACAGCGGATTTAAGTGCATATCGCTTTTGCAGAAACGCGAAATTTACGATTTGATTTTGCTCGATATAAAAATGCCCAGAATGGACGGAATAATGACGCTTGAAACAATACGGGC
>JAGBKP010000031.1 GCA_017635875.1 Selenomonadaceae bacterium
AAAATCGTAAACAACGGCGACGGCTCCGCGCTTTTAAAAAATCCGCAAAAAGCCTATGAAATTTTAAAAGCGTTAAAAGACGCGGTAAAACTTCCCGTAACGGTAAAAATGCGAATAGGTTGGGACAGAGAGCATATAAACGCGGCTGACACGGCAAAACTCGCAGAAAGCGCGGGAGTGGACGCTATAGCCGTACACGGCAGAACGCGCGAAGAATTTTATATGGGAAAAGCGGATTGGGAAGTTATACGAAAGGTAAAAGATACGGTAAAAATTCCCGTTATAGCAAACGGTGATGTAAAGACCGAAGAAGATTTGGATGAGATACGAAAAATCACAAATTGCGAAGCTGTGATGATAGGCAGAGCCGCAGAAGGAAATCCGTGGATATTTAAACGATTGACGCATTATTACAAAACGGGAGAAAAGCTGCCCATGCCAACGACAGAAGAAATAGCCGCGATGATTCTTCGTCATTTAGAGCTACTGCTATATTTTAAAGGCGAATATATAGGCATAAGGGAAATGCGTAAACACGCCGCGTGGTACGTAAAAGGCAGAAAAGGCGGCGCAAGACTTCGAGAAATGTTTAACAAAGCGGAGAGCAAAGAGGAATTTATAAGTATTGTGGAAAATTACTTGCAATAAAAACCAAAAAGGCTTTTCTCATTTTCGAGAAAGGCCTTTTGTTATTGCAAACAAAAAAGAGGCTCAAAGCCTCTGAAATTTTCTGGTGCGGTGGATGGGACTTGAACCCATACGTCTTGTGAACACTACCCCCTCAAAGTAGCGCGTCTGCCAATTCCGCCACCACCGCGAAACAATATTAAATTTTCGGTCACATTTAAAACAACACAGCGCATTTTAATGGTGCGGCCGAGAGGACTTGAACCTCCACGGTTTTCACCACTAGCGCCTGAAGCTAGCGCGTCTGCCATTCCGCCACGACCGCATTACTTTGGTGCCGAGGACCGGAATCGAACCGGTACGGTCTTTTACGACCGGGGGATTTTAAGTCCCCTGCGTCTGCCAGTTCCGCCACCCCGGCAAATGGAGCGGGTGATGGGAATCGAACCCACGTGACCAGCTTGGAAGGCTGGGGCTCTACCATTGAGCTACACCCGCAATAGCTTTCCAAAACCACAAGAAAGATATTAACATATAAATTTACATTCGTCAATAGGCAAAAAGAATTTTTTTACATAGTGTTACGTAGCCTTGTTACGTCCTCCGCCCTTTTATCGCCCCCTCTCATAGGGAAGGCAAGTCTCGCCTTCCTCTTTGAGGAGTGATGCCGCGAAGCTTAAAACTTCGCGGCTTTTTTCATAGTATATGCGTACCGAAAGAGTTGTCCCAACCCTTTATATTATCCCTGTAAATTTCCTCAAAAACGGAGAAATTCTGATTGTACGTTAAAAGCAAGCAACCTATGGCTATTTCAAAATATTTGGCGAGCGGCTTTATCGTTCGCGGCTTAAAGCAGAAGGGATTGTAACGATACATTATCGCGAGTCCTTCTTTTTGTATTTCAAAATAGATGCTTAAATCTTGCTTACCCGCGTCAAAGGATTTTACTTCCAAAAGTTTGTAGCTTTCTTCGATTTTCGCCTCGTCAAAGGACTCTCTCGCCTTTGAAAAATCGTGAAAATGCAAATAGCAGGGGAAAAGTTCCGAAGGCTCGCCGATTGGTTTTAAGATGTATTTCATCTTTACTATGCCAAGCGACCTGCTTGTAAGCATTTGCCTTAAAAGCCTGCCCACAATATCTTTTATTCCCGTGTCTTCGTCTATGGAAATGCGAAGAGGGAGAGGATAAATTTTTCCCGCTTTAATCTTTGCGCTCTCGCCTAAATTGTGGTCTGACAAAAGAAGCGCAAAATACGTTTCGCGGTTATAGTTCACCTGCTTTTGCAATAGCCCCCATGCGGCGGCAAGTATCGCTATCATAACGTCCCTTTTTCCGAAGGATTTTTCCTTTAAGATTTTAAAAAGTTCCGGATGCAAAAAGGCTTGATAGTTTCTCGGCACATAATGGTTATAATCGGGTTTAAAACGCGGAAGTGAGGGCGTCGGAGGCAAATCCTTCAAAAGTTTATGGTAATAAGCCGCCGCGCTCTCCGAGTAATCTTGCTCGTTTACCGCATCCTTTGGGATTTGCGGCGGATTTTTCACGCCGAACACCCTGTAAAAAAATTCGCGCTCGTTAAAAACTTCCGCGACTAATCGAGAAAGCGTGACTACAACTGCGTAAAAATCTTCGCCGACCCTTACGCATACAAAGCGCATAAGCACGTCCCTTGCAAGGTCGAAAGGTTTTTGCCGTTCGTCCTCCATCATCTTCATTAAGGAATTATTGAGCGCGTCGCCTTTTAAAAACCGCATACTGTAAAAACTTGTCGTAGGCTCGCGCCGCTTAAAGACTAATTTGTGCATCTTCGCGTCTACGCCTATTGAGCAAAAATTTACTCGGAGCAACGGATTGTTGGCGAAAAATTCGGCTATGTTTGCCGTTATATCGCGTCTTTCCTTATCGGATTCGAGTTTATACAAATACTGAAGATTAAATTGAGGCGATACCAAATCTTCGCGCAAAAAAATATTCCGCTCATATTTATCAAGCGTCCGCACTTCTGAAATAACCGTGCCGTGTTCGGCGAGTTTGCCCACGTTTTGATTGCCGTAGCGTTCTTCAAGCTGCATACGCTCTATATCGGAAAGTTCATCGACTTTTCTCGTGACGACGGGCGCGTCGTAGTCCGGCATTTCTTCGTCCGCAACGGAGGCGTAAATATCCGCTTTTATGCTTTCTTCTTCGTTTTCCTCCTCTAACGGCTCATCTTTTAACGCGTCGTCTATTATTTCGGTATCAAGCCCCAGCGACTCCATAAACTGCCCCGCGCTTGCCAAAATATCGTCCACGCTCATATTCAGAAATTCTTCGGAGAGTTCCTCGTCTAAAAGCTCATCCTTACTCATCGCCAGCCTCCGGCTTCTTCATAGCACGAATATCCTGCCATAAATCCCGCGCTTTGTCGTAAAGCTTCGGGTCTTGCGCTCTAAAATTAGAGTCGCTTATGATGCGGCTGATATTCGTTGTGGCTTTTTCGTATTCTTCGCACAAAAAATACATCGCGCCCAGAAGGTACATAATGGCGTTCGCGGATAAATTGCCGGCGTAGGCGCGTTCTGTTTGCAGGGCTTTTTCATAAAGTTCCGCGGATTTTATGAGATTTATTTTTTCGTTTTCCTTATCTCCCACATAGCGGTATATCCAAGCTGTTTTTAAATAGAGATTAGCTTGACGGCTTGGGGATTTGTCCGTCATCTCGCTAAAGAGCACAGCCATTTCCATAAGGGACGCCGCTTCTTTTACGGTTCTGTCTTCGTGGAAGGGTTCAGCCATCTGTCCGTCGGACAAGAAATCTTTTAAAATCTCTTGATGTTTATTCGGAAATTTCGTCAAAAATCTTTTTTCTTCGGCGGCAAAACCGCAATGTTCGCAAGAAAGCACCGTGTACAAATAGGGGTTTATGCCGTCGTATCTTACGCATAAATCAAGGTCGCGGCTTACGATTGGAAGTTTAGATTTATATTTTACCACCCGCGTTTTTTGTTCGCATACCGGACAAAGCCTTTCGACTATAAGACGGTAATCGGAATCCTGTTTCTTTTGAGGAAGATTAACTTGTTCTTCCGCTTTTGCTTTAGGCGCATCTTCTTGCATACTGGCGACTCTGCTGCGAAGTTTTGCAAGTTTGTCTTCGTAATTTATTTCGCTTTTTTCTGCGGTACTGCTTGAAGACGCGCTTGATTTGGTCTCTTCTTGCGCATAAGAAGAAACATAATCGTTTGCTTTTGACGCGGACGCTTTTTCTACTCTTGCGCGAAGGCGGTTAATCATACTTTCGCTCAGGCTGCTCTTTTTTTCAGCCTCTTTGTCGAGTTTTTTCTGCGCTATTGTCGCCTTTGACGACAGTTCTTTTTGAACGTTCGCCGCGCCGTTTTTGATAAGGTTTAAAATCGCTCCCGCCGTTTCATCATTTTGGAGCAATTTCAGTAACTTTTCCTTGTCCAAAATCTCCACCTCCATGTGAAAATATACTCTAGCGTATATTATAGCATAATTGATTTTGGAAAGATAGAAAAATTTATAATGAAAATATGAGATTTTAGTCCTATAACATAATAAAAATTACCGAAATTCTACATACCCATAAAAAATAAAATTTGCATTTTCAAACGTATTGTGCTAAAATCAAAAAGCGTATTTTAGAGAGGGAGGTGAATATATTGCCGAATATTAAAGCTTCGATTTTAAGCGTAAAACGCGATGCGAAAAAAAGAGCTAAGAACGCCGCCGAAAAATCTCGCGTAAGAACGGCTATGAGAAAAGTGCTTGACGCCGTCGATGCAGGAAACGGCGAGGAGGCAAAATCTCTCCTTCGTTTGGCTTGCAAAACCATAGACAAAGCCGCGGCAAACCACGTGTACCACAAAAACACAGCCGCTCGCAAAAAATCTCGTTTGGCTCGTAAAGTAAACGCTCTTAAATAAAAAAATCCCGCTTTATGCGGGTATTTTTTTATTTAATCATATTCAAAAGTTCTTCTTCCGTTATAACCTTTATCCCCAAAGCGTTCGCCTTTGCAAGTTTACTGCCCGCGTCCTCTCCGGCTACTACAAAATCAGTCTTTTTCGATACGCTGTTTGCAACTTTGCCGCCGTTTTGTTCGATGAATTCGGTCGCTTCTTTTCTTGAAAGAGTCGGGAGAGTCCCCGTTATAACAATCGTTTTTCCGCTTAAAACTCCGTCATTATTGACGGAAATCTCGCTTTCAAATTTTAAGCCCGCCTCTTTAAGCGCGGCGAGGATTTTTTTATTTTCCTCGTTCGCAAAAAATTCGCGGATATTTTTTACGCTGACAGCGCCAAGGTCTTTTATGCCTAAAAGGTCTTCTTCGCTTGCCTTTGCTATTTTATCAATAGAGCCGAAATGCGCGATTAAATCCCTTGCCGCAGCTGTCCCTATGCCGTCTATTCCAAGCCCCGTCAAAAGATGACGCGGGTCTTTTTGTTTGCTTTCTTCTATCGCCGCGAGAAGTTTATCCGTATTTTTTTCCTTGCCCAAAATCCCCTTTTCGATAAGTTCGTCGCGATATTCTTTTAAGCGATAAATATCCGTAATGTTCTTTACGAAACCTTTTTCGATTAAATCGTGAACGTATGCCGCGCCAAAGCCCTTGATGTCCATAGCGTCTCTGCTTAAAAAGTGAATTATGCGATTTTCCGTTTTTGACGGGCAGTTCGGGTTGGCGCATTTTAAATCCGCCATATTTTCTTCCCGTATGGCTTCATAGCCGCATATCGGACAAGTCGTCGGCATTTTAAAGGGCGCGGCGTTATTCGGTCGCTTTTCTTTTATGACGGCTTTTACTTTGGGAATAATTTCGCCCGATTTATATACTAAAATGGTATCTCCGATTCTTGCGTCCAGTTCGTCGATAAAATCTTGATTGTGAAGCGTCGCCCGCTCTACCTTTGTGCCGCATAGGTTTATTGCGTCAAATACGGCGGTGGGCGTGATTTTTCCCGTTCTTCCGACGGATAATTCTATATCTCTTAAAATCGTTTCCTTTTCTTCGGGCGGATATTTGTACGCGACAGCCCAGCGCGGGACTTTTGAAGTGTTGCCGACTTGCGCTCTCTCATTAAAACTGTTTAACTTTACCACCGCGCCGTCTATGTCGTAAGGAAGCGCGCTTCTCGACTCGCCGATACTTTCGATAGCCGCCCACACTTCGTCCGCCGTTTTGCAGACCTTGTAATTATGAATTATTTTAATGCCGTTTTCCTTCATAAACTCATACGCCTCCGTATGAGTGGAAAACTCTTTACCCTCCGCTTTTTGCAAATTGAATACGAACATAGAAAGACCGCGCTCTTTTGTAATTCTCGCGTCAAGCTGGCGAAGCGTCCCCGCCGCCGCGTTCCTCGGGTTTGCGAAGGGTTTAAGCCCTAAAATTTCCTGTCTTTCGTTTACTTTAAAAAACGCGTCCCTTTCCATATAAACCTCGCCGCGCACTTCAAAATAAGGGAGCGCGGTTTTTATTTTGTGAGGAATATCTTTTATAACCTTCGCGTTTTCGGTAACGTCTTCTCCTTCGCGTACGCCGTCGCCGCGCGTTATGGCGTGGGTAAGTACGCCGTTTTCGTAGCGAAGGGCAAGAGAGAGCCCGTCTATTTTTTCCTCCACCACAAATTCCGGCTCGCCGAAAGTTTCGCGCATAGTGTTTACAAAATCTTCAACCTCCGCTTTTGAGAACAAATCCGAGAGCGAGAGCATCGGCACGTCGTGGGCGATTAGCACTCCCGCTTCGCGTTTTGCTTTGCCGCCAACCGTTTGCGTAGGCGAAGTTTTAGTTATAAGTTCGGGATATTTTCCTTCTATCGCCTTTAATCTCCGCATAAGCGTATCGTATTCAAAATCCGAGATTATAGGCGCGTCGTTTTCGTAATAGAGCTTGTTGTGCTTTTTTATCTCTTTTCGTAAACCCGCCAGTTCTTTTTTTATTTCGTCGATGTTTGTCATAGCCTCACCTTATTTTTACTTATTATAACGAATAATTTAACACATTATC
>JAGBKP010000032.1 GCA_017635875.1 Selenomonadaceae bacterium
CTTTTTCTTTGCTTCTTTCTTTTTCTCTCTCTTTTTTATAAAAAAGAGAGATGAAAAGAAAGAAGGAAATAAGCAAAGACTCGGAGGAATTTAGTTGCAGACTGTAGTTGGAGTTCGTTTTAAAAAGGCGGGCAAGATTTATTATTTTGACCCCGGTGAGCTTGATATTAAGAAGAACGACGGGGTAATAGTGGAGACAGTGCGTGGGGTAGAGTACGGCGAGGCGGTGCTTGCGCCGAGAGAAGTTGAAGATACTGATACGCCGTATCGTTTGGTGCTTAGAAAAGCGACGGAAGAAGATTTGGCGCAGCTTGAGGAAAACAAGAAGCGTGAAAAAGAGGCGGCGGAAATTTTTGAGGAGCAGGTAAAAAAACATTCCCTTGAAATGAAATTGGTGAACGTAGAATGTACCTTTGATATGAGTAAGATTATTTTTTACTTCACCGCAGACGGCAGAGTGGATTTTCGCGCGCTTGTAAAGGATTTGGCGGCTGTTTTTCGCACGCGTATAGAGCTTCGTCAGATAGGCGTAAGAGACGAAGCTAAGAGTTTGGGCGGCGTTGGCGCGTGCGGAAGACCGATTTGTTGCGCCCAATTTTTGGGGGATTTTGAGCCGGTTTCCATAAAAATGGCGAAAGACCAAAATTTATCTCTTAATCCCACAAAAATTTCGGGGATATGCGGACGACTTATGTGTTGTTTGAAATACGAGCAATACGCTTACGAGGGTATGGAACAAAAGCGAGTCGAAATAGTTGAACCCGAGCAAGGCAGCAGAGTTATAACCGGAGACGGCGAAGGAAAAGTAATATCGACGAATAAGGCTAAAAGAACGGCTACGATTCTTTTGGACGACGGAAAAACCGCCGTTCTTCCCTGGGACGATATTTTAAAGAGCGATGACGACGATATTATAGTGGAAGTACAGAGCGAAAAACCCGTAAATGCGGAACAGGACAAAAAAAATGTTTCGCGCGAAACGATGCCAAAAAATTTTGAAAGAGAAAATAAGCGCAGAGATTTTACGAACAATTATCAAAAACGCGAGCGGGATATGCAGGGAAAATTCAGAGAGGACAGACGCGAACGCAGAGAGCATAGAGAAACTCGCGAATTTAAAAACGAAGTAAGACGCGACAGAAGAATGGGACGCGAAAACATAGGGTACGGCGGTTACGGAAAACCCGCGTGGCATAACGATGACTAGCGGAACGCTTTATTTAATCGCTACGCCTATAGGTAACCTTGAGGACATAACTTTTCGCGCCGTCAGAATTTTAAAGGAAGTTTCGCTTATTGCCGCAGAAGACACAAGGCATACGAAAAATCTTTTGAATCATTTTGATATACATACGCCGCTGACGGCCTATCATGAGCATAATAAGGACACGGCGGGAGAAAAGCTAATCGAAAAACTTTTAAACGGCGAAGACATAGCGGTGGTGTCAGACGCGGGATTACCTTGTATCGCGGACCCCGGCGCGGCTTTAGTGAAAACGGCTGTAGAAAAAAATATAAAAATTGAGCCGGTTCCGGGGGCGAATGCGGCTTTAACGGCTCTAATCGCGTCGGGGCTTGATACGACTATGTTTACGTTTGTCGGATTTTTGCCAAAGACCGATAAAAAAGCAAAAGAGCGGCTTTTAAATTTTCAAAACAGGGAAGAAACTTTAATATTCTACGCCGCGCCGCATAGTTTAAAGGACACTTTGAAAAAACTCGCGCAAACTTTCGGAGAAAACAGAAGAGCCGTAATCGCAAGGGAACTTACCAAGACTTTTGAGGAGTTTAAGCGTGGAAAATTAAGCGATTTTGTTAAATTCTACGAATCGGAAGAGCCAAGAGGCGAATTTGTAATAATCGTGGAAGGCGGCGAAAATATCGCCGCAGAGCCGCAAGAATTTGACATAAAAAAACTTTACGACGAAAAATTAAAAGCCGGTTTAAACAAAAAAGAGGCTATGCGAGAGGTAGCAAAAACGCTTAATATAAGCAGGCGAGAGGTATATGGGGAATTGTTGAAGTTAAGCGATGAATGTTAGATTTTATCAATTTATAATATAAAAAACAAAAAGCTAGTGCCCAATATTAGAATTTAAAACTATTAAAGTTTTCTTTCTCTCTTTTCTTCTTTGTTACTTTCTTCTTTTCTCTATTTCTTTTTCCCTCCGCAAGGGAGGACAGGCAAAAGAAAGAGAGAAAAGAAGAAAGTAAGGTTTTAAAAAATACCTAAAAATTCGGGGTGTAAGTATGGGATTTTTTGACAAACTAAAAGCTGGGCTTACAAAAACAAGAGAAAAATTTACCAATAAAATCGAAAAACTTGTAATCGGTTACGCGGATATTGACGAGGCTT
This sequence comes from Selenomonadaceae bacterium, assembly GCA_017635875.1. GTDB lineage: Bacteria > Bacillota > Negativicutes > Selenomonadales > Selenomonadaceae > RGIG9201. The sequence continues at coordinate 2,357 of JAGBKP010000032.1, forward strand.
TTTTGGAGGAACTTGAGGAAACCCTCATAATGGCAGACGTCGGTATGGAAACGACGGAAAAATTGATGAAATCCGTTCGGAGCGGTATAAAAGCTAAAGAAATAAATACTCCCGAAGATTTAAAACCGTTTTTATCGAAAGAAATCGCGAATATTTTGGGCGAATTTGACGTAGCAACGAAATATGCGGAGAAGGGAACGACCGTATTTTTAGTGGTAGGCGTAAACGGCGCGGGAAAAACAACGACGATAGGGAAACTCGCCGCGTATTATAAAAAACAAGGAAAAAGCGTAATACTTGCGGCGGCGGATACTTTTCGCGCGGCGGCAATCGACCAATTAAAGGTGTGGGCAGAGCGCGGCGGGGCGCAGTTTATACAGCACGAAGAAGGCTCCGACCCTGCGGCTGTGGCGTTTGACGCGGTAAAAGCGGCAAAAGCGCGCGGCGCGGATATTCTAATCATAGATACGGCGGGCAGACTTCAAACAAAATCAAATTTGATGGAAGAATTGAAAAAAATTTACAGAGTAATAGGCAAAGAACTTCCGGGCGCGCCCAATGAAACTTTTTTGGTGCTGGACGCGACAACGGGACAAAATGCCATAAGCCAAGCGAAACTCTTTACGGCGGCGTCGCCCGTAACGGGAATAGTTTTAACAAAATTAGACGGCACAGGGAAGGGCGGAGTTGTTATAGGGCTGTCTTCAGAGATGAAAATTCCCATAAAATGGATAGGAGTAGGGGAGAAAGCGGAAGATTTAAGACCCTTTTCGCCAAAAGAGTTTTCGGACGCGCTTTTTAATCTTGATAATATTTAAAAATTAGATAAAACTAATCAATAGAGTTTGGTAAAGTTTTTTCTCTCTTTTCTTTCTTTGCTACTTTCTTTCTTTTCTCTCTTTTTTTCAAAAAAGAGAGAAAAGAAAGAAAGTAGAATACAAGCGAAAGCGAGAACGAAAAATGACGGAAGATATTTTGGATTTGCCCGCCTTGCAGTGGTATCCGGGGCATATGAAGCGGGCGAAGGATATTATTCTTGAAAATTTAAAGCTTGTCGATGTCGTTGTGGAGCTTTTAGACGCGAGGGCTCCGCTTTCGAGCAAAAATCCGATGTTGGACGAAATTTTAGAGAATAAAACGCGCATAATCGCTATGAACAAAGCAGACCTTGCGGATAAAAATATTTTAAAGAAATATACCGCTTATTTTCGGGAAAAAGGGATTAAGGCGGTTTATATATCATCAACCGGCGGCGCGCCCAAAAATTTACTTCGGGCGGTGGAAACGGCGGCGGAAGAAAAAACTCAAAAATGGGTAAAGAACGGCGCAAAACCGAGAGCCGCAAGAGTTATGATACTTGGCATACCGAATGTGGGAAAATCCACGCTGATAAACTCCATAGCGGGGAAAAACAAAGCGAAAGCCGCAGATACGCCGGGCGTTACGCGAAACAAACAATGGGTAAAAATCGGCAAAAACTTGGAGCTTTTAGATACGCCGGGCATACTTTGGCCAAAATTCGACGACCCTAAAATCGGGCTAAATCTCGCTTTTTTGGGCGCGATAAACGACGAAGTGTACGACAACGAAAAAGTCGCCGTTCTTTTGATTGAAAAAATCAAAAATATAGCGAACGAAAATTTAATAGCTCGATACAAATTGCAAACAACGGAAAAATCCGGCGAGGAAATTTTAGAAGATATAGGGAAAAAAAGGGGCTGTCTTGTAAAAGGCGGAGCGGTTGATACGTTAAAAGCGGCAAAAATAGTTTTGACGGAGTTTAGAAGCGGCAAATTAGGTGAATATGTATTGCCTGAAGACGGTATTTAATAGGAGCGTGTGATTTTTGACAGCGGTAGAGCGCGAAGAAAAAGACAGAGAGCGAGTTGCCTCGCTTTACGAATATGAAAAAACGGCTAAAGAAGAAGGTTTTGATTTAGTGGCGGGCGTTGACGAGGCCGGAAGGGGTCCGCTGGCTGGGCCTGTCGCCGTTGCTGCGGTAATTTTACCTTTTGGGCTTTATTTGCCGTATTTGAACGATTCCAAAAAACTTTCGGAAAAAAGGCGGGAAACGCTTTTTGATATGATAAAGGAACAAGCGACAGCCTATAGCGTTGTGTTTGTGGACAGAGAAACCATAGACAGGGAAAATATTTATAAGGCGACGCAAAACGGTATGTACGACGCTGTATTAAAACTAAATCCCGCGCCGCAAAAAGTTTTAATCGACGCTATGCCGCTTGATAAACTTCCCGTGCCAAGTCTTTCAATAGTAAAAGGCGACGCAAAATCGGCAAGCATCGCGGCGGCGTCAATTCTTGCCAAAGTTACGAGAGATAGGTTTATGAAGGAGATAGATGCCGTTTATCCCGAATACGGATTTAAAAATCACAAGGGTTACGGCACAAAAGCGCATATTGAAGCCATAAAAAAATACGGGCCGTGCCCGCTTCACAGAATTTCTTTTGAACCCATAAAATCAATGGTGGGGAGATGATGATTTATGCCTATGCAAGCTAATATGAACGTAGGTATCAGACCCGTTGAAAGACCGCAAACTCCGTCAAGTACGGAGGGCGTGTCAAGACGCGGCGACGGTAGCAGTTCGTCGGGCTTTAGTCCGCGTACGGAAGTCGCTATTCAAGGCGCCGTGGAAGATATGGCAGGGATACTTTCAAAAATATCGGCGCGTCAAGACGATACCATAGACAAAATGCCCGAAGATTTGCAAAAAGTCGTGCAAAATATTTTAAAACAGGCTTTTTCTATGAACGAAACGCTTTCAAAGGGTATAGGAAGCACGCTTGAAAGTCAGCGTTTTTCTTTGGAGCAGCTTACCGCTCTTTCAAGAATGCTCCATCAGCTCGGAAATTTAGTGGACAAGGGATTTTCAACGGATTTTGGCGACGACCTTTCCGCGCTTTTGAAAAATTTTAAAGCCTTTATGACCGAAACCGAAGGCGCGACTCTTGAGCCCGTGCTTTTAAACAAAGCGTCTTTTGAACTTTTGGATACCAAGACGCTTGAAGAACTACCCGATGTTTTAAAAGCGTTGATAGCGGCGGCAAGCCTCACGACGGGCGGGACGCAGACGCAGGCGGCGGAGGGTAACGCGCTTGGATTTTTGAAACAGTTGGTGCAATATTTTATGCCAAAACCCGAAAATCCAGGCGGCGGAAATGGCGGGCAGACTTTAGGCAACGCAAACGCCAATCAAAACGCGAACCCTAACGCGAACGCAAATAACGGCGGACAACCGACCAATGCGAATACAAATACGAACGCCGGCACAAACACAGCGCAAAATTCCGGCGGCAATACGCCCACGAACGCGGGAACAAACACAAATTCAGAGGCGGCTAACAACGCAAATACAAATAATTTTGCAAACGCAAACGGACAAACGTCAAACGCAGGAGGAAACGCTAATTCTGCGGCAAATAATACCGCGACTCCGCAAGGTTCTCAGCAACAAAACGCGACGGGGAATAACGCTCAAACTGCCAACAACTCGCAAAACAATCAGCAGACTTCAAACAACGCGAACACAAATAACGCAAATAACGCAGGCGGACAATCGAATAACGCAAACGCAAATGCTAATGCTAATGCTAATGCTAATCCGCAGACTTCAAATAATTCGGGGCAATCGGCAAATAACGCCAATTTTAACGGCGCAAACGCAAATACGGGCGCAAACACCGGCGGACAGGCGGCAAACAATGCAAACGCTAGTCAATCGACAACAACAAACGCAGGCGAAAATGCGAACACAAACAATGCCAACGCTAATGCAAACGCAAACGCGAACGCGAAAGAATCTGCGCCGACTTTAAGAGAAAGTTTGCAAAATCGCTACGTAAAACCGAACGCAAACGGAGTGCCCGCGCCGCCGACGGAAGCCCAGCAAGCGCGCGTAGCGTTAAGCCGCGTACCGCTTCAAAATACGCCTCAAACAATGGACACTATGAAGAGCATGGCGGAATTTTTGCTGAAAAACAATCCCAAAATGAGCGAAACGGACGTAGAGCTTTTGCAAAACTTTGTAAACGGCAGGGAGAGCGTAATGACGGGGAAGGAGGCGCGTCAACTTCAAACGCTTCTTCGTATATGTCAACAAAATGTGCCGACGACTCTGCAACAAGCGGCGGTACAACAAAATTTGCCGGATTTGCCGCGTCTTTGGGCGTTTATGACGCTCTGCGATTTTGCCGTTGCAAAGCGAATGACGGGACGACAACTGAAAAAAGCGGGGAAAAATGTGGCGGATTTAGTGCTTTCGATGCGTCATTCTATGAGCGGTACAAATCGCGAAGTGCAAGGTCAACGTTCCCTCAACTTTATGATGCCCCTTTATATGGGCGACGAGGAAAAATCTTATCCGTCGTATATTCACGTATACGATGAAAACGAACAAGACCCGTATACGGGAGAATTTCAAAAAGAGACGTGGTTAAGGCTTTGTGTGCTTACGGATAATATCGGAGCTGTGGAGCTTACCTGCAGAGTTTATGGGGAAAAAGAACTCGATATGCGGCTTTTTTTCTCCGACCATGAAACCGCGGAGGAGTTTAGAGACGTTATCCCAGATTTTATAAGCAACTTGGGACAAACAAGGGAATTGACCTTAAACGAAATTAAGGTCGGAGCGGTTGACGAAAGAAGATTTTTGTAGTTTAATATAAGTATGAAAATTTTGTGAAATAAAATATTTTTGAAACAATTGTTTTTTTTTATATTAAAGTTTTTTCTCTCTCTTTCTTTGCTTCTTTCTTTCTCTCTCTTTTTTTCAAAAAAGAGAGAGAAAGAAAGAAGGGTTGGCATTCTACTTTGAAAGGAGGGGGAGATTATGGCGTTTGGCAGGCCTAGCGTTAAAGAAGAGCCGGATTTGGATCCGAACAAAAATCCGGAAGCCGTCGCGCTTCGCTACGATATGGAGCGGGACAACGCGCCGAGAGTTGTTGCCAAAGGTCGCGGGCACGTTGCCGAAAATATTATGGCTGTGGCGCAGAAGAACACAATACCCGTATATCAAAACAAAACTCTTGTCAATATGCTAATGGCGTTGGAGCTTGACCGTGAAATCCCCCCCGAACTCTATAAAGTTATCGCGGAAGTAATGGCGTATGTTTACCGAATCGACAAAAAACACGGGAAAAACAACAATCCTTTTAATAAGCAATAAACAAAATAAACGAAAATATTTTTGCAATTATCACTCTAAACGTTCCGACTCCAGCCTAACGAGTCGGAACATTTTTTTCAAAAATAAAAACCCGCAAAATTTTATGCGGGTAAAATTTAATCATCGCTTGCTTAAAAACTCATTTCCTTGATAATGGTCTTTTCATCTTTGCCAAGCGCCCAACCAAGCACCTTTACTTCCGAATAAATCATCACCAGTTGTTCTCTCGTTTCGGGGGAATCGCTTGTCATCTTCAATTCTTTATACTGTTCGCGTTTCAGATTGTATCTTGCCGTAAGCTCTTGCGGCGAACGGGGTTTATATTGCACCGTGCTTTGACTCGTTATAATGTCGTTTCTTGTATTTTTTCTGACTGCCAATTCTCTCACAGGCGCATCTCCTCTCTTCTTTTTAAAAATATTTATTTACTTTCTTCTTTTCTCTCTTTCTTTTGCCTGTCCTCCCTTGCGGAGGGAAAAAGAAAGAGAGAAAAGAAGAAAGTAACAAAGAAGAAAAGAGAGAAAGAAAACTTTATCATAAAAAACAATTTTTTTGAGATGCTTTTATGAAGCGTTCAATTCTTTCCGCGATTTGCGTCGGCGTAAGTCCAAGACTTTCAAGAAGTTCGTCGCGAGAGCCTTGGGGCGTAAATTCGTCGCCTATGCCAAAACGGATAAGCGGCGTTTTTATATTGTTGTCGTGCATCCACTCGCTGACCCCCGAAGAAAAGCCGCCCATTAAAGCGTTTTCTTCAAGAGTGGCGAAAATCTTTTTTGTATCTTTCCATTTGTTTAAAAGTTCGGTGTCCAAAGGTTTTATAAAGCGCATATTCGCCACGGCGCAGTTCACGCCTTCGGCTTTTAATATCTTCTCCGCCTCTTTTGCTGTTTCAACCATTGTTCCGACAGCAAGAAGGGCAACTTCACCGTCCTCTTTCAAGATTTCAGCCTTGCCCTTTAACATATCCTTAAAAGTTTCCGTTAATGGGACTCCAACTGCTTTGCCTCTCGGATAACGGACGGCGACGGGCGAATCTGCTTTAAACGCGAAATAAAGCATTTGACGAAGTTCTTCTTCATCTTTTGGCGCCAAAATTGTCATATTCGGGATATGCCTTAAATACGATAAATCAAAAACTCCGTGATGCGTCGGACCGTCCTCTCCGACAAGCCCTGCGCGGTCTAACGCGAACACTACAGGCAAATTTTGAAGCGCGACGTCGTGCAAAATTTGGTCGTAGCCTCTTTGCATAAAAGTGGAATATACGGCGACAACCGGGCGCATACCTTCTGCGGCAAGACCGGCCGCCATCGTAACGGCGTGTTCTTCGGCTATGCCTACGTCGAAAAATCTTTCGGGGAAATTTTCAGCGAACGGTTTCAGCCCTGTTCCCGCAGGCATCGCCGCTGTTATCGCAACAATGCGTTCGTCTTTTTTTGCTAGTTCCACCAAAGTTTTCCCGAAAATTTCAGTATAAGTCGGACGAGTATCGTTAGATTTTATCGGTTCTCCGGACACCACGTCGAATTTTCCGATACCGTGGAAAAGCCCCGGATTTCTTTCTGCGGGCGGATAGCCTTTGCCTTTTTTTGTGAGCACGTGAATAAGTATCGGCCCTTCAAGTTTTTTAACTTGCGAGAGTACGTTTTGCAAAGACGCTATATCGTGTCCGCGCAACGGACCTATATACTTAAAGCCTAAATCGTCAAAAATATCGCCGGGTATGAAAAAGGATTTTATGCCAAACTTAATATCTGACGCCACCTGCATAACGCGCTCGCCGATACCGCCTATGCTTTTTACGAATTTTTCCGCCTCGGATTTAGCTTTGTAAAGTTCCGGCATAAGCCTTATTTCGGAAAGATACTCTGAAATCGCGCCCACGTTTTTTTCGATGGAGCGTTCGTTGTCGTTTAAAATAACTATTAAATTTTTATGGAGCGCACCGGCTTGATTTAACGCTTCAAAGACTTCTCCGCCCGTAAATGCGCCGTCTCCCAAAACGGCTATTACGTTATAATCTTCGCCTTTTAAATCTCTTGCTATCGCCATACCAAGGGCGGCGGAAATCGAAGTGCTGGCGTGGCCTACGCCGAAAGCGTCGTGAGGGGACTCGCTCCTTTTAGGAAAACCTGATATGCCGTCCTTTTGGCGAAGTTTTTTAAAACCTTCGTATCTTCCCGTTAAAATTTTATGTACATAAGCTTGATGCCCAACGTCCCAAATAATTTTATCTTCAGGAGAGGAAAAAACGCTGTGAATAGCAAGCGTCAGTTCTACAACGCCAAGACTCGGCGCAAGATGTCCGCCGGTTTTTGACACCGTGTCTATGATAAACCTGCGAATTTCTTCGGCTAATATTTTTAAATCCTCCAAGCTCATACTTTTTAGAACGGAAGGGTCTTTTACATCAGAAAGCAAAGGCAAAATCACAGCCCCCTCTTTATTAGTATTACCTCATTTAGTTTATCATATCGCACCGAAGGCTTTGTGTCAAATAAAAAAAGCGCAGACAACAGAGCAACTACTCCCATTGTCTCACAAATTCCGAAACGTCAGAGCAGCGCATAAAATCTCCCATAACAAAAGCTCCGCTTGCTCCCGCGTTTTTTACTTTTGCTGCGTTGTTCGGCGTAATGCCTCCTATAGCGTATACCGGAATAGATACTAAATCGCATATTTCTTTTAAAAAAGGGATACCCCTTCCGGGAATCCCTTTTTTTGAGTTTGTATTAAATATATGCCCTGCCGTTATGTAGGAAGAGCCTAAACTCTCCGCTTCTTTTGCGTCTGCAATCGAATGGCAGGATGCGCCCAGTAAGCTGAATTTTTTCCTGTCGTATTCGGAAAGTTCGCGAAGTTTTGAAAGGGGCAAATGCAAATATCGGGCGTTTAATTTTATTGCCGTTTGGGTAAAGTTGTGCAATATCAATCTTACTTTGCGATTTTCGCAAATTTTCATTACATTAACCGCAAGTTTTTCGTATTCTTCTTCGGATAAGTCTTTTTCCCTTAAAACTATTGCATCAACTTCCGCGTTCGCTATCCTTTCAATTCGCGTTAAAAATTCTTCTTTACACAGCGCGCGATTTGTTACGCAAACTATTTTAAACATATAAATAATCGTTAAGCACGGGTTGCAGACCGCTCTTTGAAATATCGTCGTACATCTTGTTTAAACTTCTGCCGTCGCTTATTTCAAATTGCTCGTCGCCGCCTTCCCCGTTCTCCTTTCCCGTATATTTGCTCTCGTGATCGCCTATGCCCGTTGAAACGCCCGCGGAAACTTTGGTCGCCGCGATTTTTACGATGCCGTTCCTGAAAGTCGCGCTCTCCCTTGAAGATACCGTAATTCCCGCAAAGGGCAAGAAAATTCTGTAAGCGCACAGAATTTGACAGAGTTCCTTTTCGTGTACGTCTTGCGGGTTTATTTTATCGTTGTTGACAATGGGGCGAAGGCGCGGACAAGATATTGACATCTCGGCGTGAGGATATTTTCGTTGCAAAAAGTATACATGCAGAGCCGTTGCAAGCGCGTCCTTCCTAAAATCAGCAAGCCCCAAGAGCGCGGAAAAACCAACGCCCCTCATACCGCCCATAAGCGCGCGTTCCTGCGCGTCGAAGCGATACGGCCACACCCTTTTATGCCCCAGTAGGTGCAAATCCGCGTATTTGTCTATATCGTAAGTTTCTTGGAAAACCGTTACGTAATCTGCGCCACATTCCCTTAAATAGCGGTAATCTTTGACGTTTGCGGGATAAATCTCAAGCCCTACCATTCTGAAATATTTTCTTGCGAGTTTACACGCATCACCGATATATTTTATATCGCTTTTAGCGTGGCTTTCACCCGTAAGTATCAAGATTTCTTCCATACCGCTTTCGGCGATGACTTTCATCTCGTGTTCAATCTGCTTCGCCGAAAGTTTCATACGGCGAATATCGTTGTAACAGTTAAATCCGCAGTAAATGCAATAGTTTTCGCAATAATTGGCGATATAAAGCGGAGTAAAAACATACACGGTGTTTCCAAAGTGTTTGCCGGTTTCAACTCTAGCTTTTGCCGCCATTTCTTCCAAAAAAGGCGCGGCGGCGGGCGAAAGCAAAGCCTTGAAATCCTCTATGGAGCAAGCGTCGCTATCTATTGCGTTTCTCACGTCTTTTGCGGTATATTTTTCGTAATCGTAAGCTTTAACTTCGCTTAAAACTTTTTCCGCTATATCCGATTTTATCTGCTCCATATCGGGCAAATATTCCATAGGGTCTTTCCTTGACGCGGGGTCGTTCTCTAATTGGTGCTTTTTCTCTAATGCTGCGGCGGATAAATGCTTGCCGTCCACAAAAAACTGGTTTTCCATAAAACTCACCTTAAAAATATACAAAAAAACCTTTCTTTTCTTTCCTTATAAGAAGAAAGAAAAGAAACAAAAGAAAGAAA
>JAGBKP010000033.1 GCA_017635875.1 Selenomonadaceae bacterium
CGCAGACAACGAACTCCTCGCGCGAACGATAGTCCGCGAAGTTTTCCGCTCCGAAGGGCTTGAAGTCAGCTTTAAAGCAAAACCGATGATAGGGCTTGCGGGCAACGGCGAACATACTCACATCGGTATGGCGGCTGTTATGGAGGACGGCAAGACGATAAATCTTTTCTCGCCTGATTCGATGACGAAGGATTTTATGAGCGCGATAGGCTACGGCGCGATTATGGGACTTCTCAAAAACTACGAGGTTATAAATCCATTCGTATCCGCTACGAACGATTCGTTAAACCGCTTAAAACCCGGCTTTGAAGCTCCCGTTTGTATTGTTACCTCTCTTGGTCACACTCCCGAAATTCCAAGCCGCAACCGCACGATTTTAGCGGGACTTATCCGCGACGTAAACAATCCTTACGCTACGCGTTTTGAACTTCGCGCTTGCAATCCGTATACGAACACATATCTTGCCCTCGCCGCCATTTATTCCGCGGTGCTTGACGGAATACGCATAGCCGTTTACCACACCACGGAAGAACTTTTGAACGAACTCTCCAAAGAAGCGGGCAAAGAAGGTTTTTACCTCGAAAAGAACAGAGCGTACCGCAGCGAGGAGGACGTTTTCGAGGATTATACGGCTGAAGAACGCAACCGTCTTTTCGGCGCGCCTCCCGCGACTGTTTGGGAAAATATGGAAGGATTTACGGCGTACCCCGAAAAAGTCGAGGTCATCACCAAAGGCGGCGCGCTCCGTCAACAGATTATAGACGCGTTCAAAGCGGGCGCGCTCCTTCGGTGGAAAACGGAACTCATCTCCCGCATTATCCCCGAAAACCGCGACACCATCAGAAAAACGAAAGAAATTTCTTCTTCCTACGTAACCGACCAAGACGCGTACAACTGGAACAAAATCGAAGAACTTCGCGACTATTTGGCAAAGGACAGAATAGACCGCAAGTCCCTCTTTACCCTTCTTATTACTGCTCTTGAATCCGGCGATTACGCGCAAGCGTCCGGCCTCCAAGTCGAAATGTACGAGAAAATGGAAGAACTGCATAGTCTTTACGACGCTTATGTTAAAAACATGATTTAAGTTAAAACCGTACTTTTCTTTTTCTCTTTTTTATAAAAAAGAGAAAAAGAAAAGTACCAAAAGAAAAAGAGAAAAAATTTTAATATAAAAAAACAATAGAAGAAAAACTAATCAATAGAGTTTGATAAAGTTTTCTTTCTCTCTTTTTTCTTTGTTACTTTCTTTTTTCTCTCTTTCTTTTTCAAAAGAAAGAGAGAAAAAAGAAAGTAAAATTTATTAAAAAATATGAAGGCGTTATTATGGCTAGGATTAACGATAATTATTTGAAATTGCCGGGTAGTTATCTTTTTTCTGAGATAGCTCGAAGGGTTGCGGCTTATAAGGAGAAAAATCTTAAAGCCGATGTTATAAGTTTGGGTATTGGCGACGTTACCCGCCCGCTTCCAAAGGCATGCGTGGATGCTATGCAGAGCGCGGTCGAGGAGATGGGGAATGTTGAAACTTTTAGGGGATACGGGCCCGAGCAAGGTTATGAATTTTTGCGTGACGCTATCGCGGAGCATAACTATAAAGCAAAAGGCATTGATATAAAATCCGATGAAATCTTCATCAGCGACGGCTCTAAAAGCGATTGCGGGAATATACAGGAAATATTCGACAATAACTGCAAAATCGCCGTGCCGGACCCCGTATATCCCGTATATCTCGATACAAACGTAATGGCCGGGCGAACGGGAAAACTTTTAGAAGACGGTCGTTTTGAAGGCGTTACGTATTTGCCCGCTCTGCCCGAAAATAATTTTTCTCCTGCTTTGCCGAAGGAAAGAGTCGATATTATATATCTATGTTCGCCGAATAATCCCACGGGAACTGCGCTGACGAAAAGCGAACTTGCAAAATGGGTGAATTACGCGAGAGAAAACGAGGCAATTATCTTGTTTGACGCGGCGTACGCGGCTTATATCGCGGAAAATGACATTCCGCGCTCTGTTTATGAAATCGAAGGGGCGAGAGAAGTCGCCGTCGAATTTCGCTCTTTTTCCAAAACGGCGGGATTTACAGGGACAAGATGCGGTTATACCGTAATCCCCAAAGAGCTTTTCGGAAAATCCGAAAACGGCGAAAAAATACCGCTCCATAAACTATGGCTGCGCCGTCAAACAACCAAATTCAACGGCACGGCGTACATAATCCAAAAAGGCGCGGCGGCGGTTTATTCCGACGAAGGACAGCGACAAGTAAAAGAAACCATAAACTACTATATGGAAAACGCAAAAATTATAAGGGAAGGTTTAAAAAAGGCAAATTTAACGGCTTACGGAGGAATAAACGCGCCATATATATGGCTAAAAACGCCGACGCCCTCTTGGGAATTTTTCGACAAACTCCTAACCGAGGCGGAAGTGGTAGGCACGCCTGGCGCAGGATTCGGCAGTGCGGGAGAAAACTTTTTCCGCTTAACCGCTTTCGGAAATAGGGAAAAAACAATAGAGGCCGTAAACAGAATTGTGGATAAGATTTAAAGAATACTGTATACATAAGGTTTTTCGCTTGAAAAAAACACATAATATATTATAAATTATATATTATATATTAAAATCGGGGGTCAAGGGGGACAAGTTCCCCTTGCAGGGTGCAGGGACGGAGTCCCTGCTAGGGTTTGGGACAAAGTCCCAAAAAATGAAATGAAGGGAGCGAATGTTATGTCGAATTGGATAGAACTTTGCAGGGCGAAGTCCTCGCTCTCTTCTGTGCAGATGGATATTTTAAAAGCGGTAATGCTTTGCTTGCCGTTTGTGAAAGAGTTGACCAAAGGGGAAATTTCGGTTTATGTCCCGAAAAAAGACAAAAGCGGATATTTGCAGGTTTTAGGCGCAAACGATAATGACCTATCTCCGGTAAAATCAGCGTTGATAGCAGACTCCTTCCGCACGGGGAAGGCGTTTAATCAGTGGGAGGAATCGGACATTGGCGGCAGAGGATTAAGAAGTTTTTCCGTAAAAAACGGCAAGGAAACAATAGCGGTTATAACTCTTTCATACCGCTTGACCCTTCCAATGGCGGAATTTACGCATCTCTTGCACGCCGTAGAGTTTTGCATATCCTACGGACGCAAATTTGACCCCGCCGTTTGGCGCAAACTCACGGACGAAGACGGCGTTATGATAGCCGACCGCTTTGGGCGCGTGGTGTTTGCGGACGATATAATTCGCCATATATACCGATATTTCGGCGTCGGCAGTCTGCTTGGCAGAAACATTTTCGACGAAGACTTAAAAGAAGCCGTTACAAAAGAAACTTTCAATAAAAAATCGCCGTGGGAGCGCGAAATGACCGCAGGAGATAAAATCGTGCGCGAACGCAGGCTGAACTTTTTAGAAGGCGGCGAGAACAAAGGCTATCTCATAATATTGGCGGACATCACAAGCGAAAAAAAGCGCGAACAGGACGAAAAAATTCAAGCGGCGTTAAAAGAGCGCATCGCAGAGCTTGAAGAGGAACTCGCCGACATTAAAAATTCCCTTGCCGCAAGAAAGTTGGTTGACCGCGCTAAGGGGTATCTTATGGATAAGGAAGGGCTTACGGAGGAGGAAAGTTATCGGCGTATACAGAGGCTTGCTATGATGAACCGTATGACTATAAAGGAGGTTGCAGAGGGGATATTGAGGGGGAAGAAGTAGGGGGAAATTGTTTTTTTATTTTGTTGTTTTTGAAGAGTTTTAGCAAATATTTTTCATTTTCGTTTCTGTACTTTTCTTTGCTCGTGCAAAGAAAAGTACCAAAAGAAAGCACGCAAAGGGGGCTTTTGCCCCCTCTTGACACCCCTACAACCGCTTACGCTCTTAGAAAAGTTTCGTTATCATTAAAATGTACCCAAGGAAGTGGACACGATGAGACGAAGGGATGCGCCTTTAAAAAATAAAAAAGGAGGTTTAAGTAAAATAAGGTTATATCAGTATTATAAAGGCGTGTCCCTTATCAGTGCACACAGACTTAAATGGGA
>JAGBKP010000034.1 GCA_017635875.1 Selenomonadaceae bacterium
ATATATGGAGAAAAACCTTTAAGGAGAAAGCGTTATGAAAATTTCCGCTTGCGCGATTATAAAGAACGAGGAAAAAAATCTGCCCGCTTATATAGAAGGCGTAAGAAACATCGCCGACGAAATAATAATAACGGATACGGGGTCAACGGATAATTCCGTAAAACTTCTGGAGAATTTGAAAGAAAAATTCAACTTAAACCTGCAAATTCATCATTTTGAATGGATAGCGGATTTTGCGGCGGCGAAGAATTTTACTTTAGACAAAGCTACGGGGGATTGGATAATCTTTCTTGACGCGGACGAATATTTTGACAAAAAGTATAAGAAAAAAGTCCGCCCGCTTATTGAAAAAATTCATAAGGATACGAGCGTCGTCGGCGTGGATTCGCCTCTTTTAAATATTGACGCGGACAATAACAACAAGACGATTATAGAATCCACTCAGATACGAATTTTCAGAAATTTGCCGTATTTACGGTACGAAGGACAAATACACGAACACCTGCGGTATGCGGGAAACAAAACGGCGCTTTTTTTGGAATCGGATATTGTAATAATACATACGGGTTATTCCTCTAATCTAATCGCGCAAAAAAAGAAACGAAACAGAGAACTGATTTTTAAGCATAAAGAATTGGCAACGGACGATGTGCCGCCATATTACAGCTATCTTGCCATCGCGTATTACGAAGAGAGGGAATATCAAAAAGCGCTGGAAACCATTGAAAAAGGGTTGCCGCTGATAGAGAAAACCGACAGTATAGTTTTAATAGAATGTTACGATGTTTACATAAAAACGAAAATCCGCCAAAAAGCAAGCGATGAAGAAATTTTGGAAATCATTGATAACGCCTTAAAACACGCGCCAAATCACCCCGATTTACTTATGCATAAACTAACCGTATTGCTTGAAAGCGAAAATTTAGCCGAAAAATACGAAGAAGTGGAAAAACTCTGCAAAACCATATTTGAAAATGCAAAAGACGAGGAACTGCGGAAAAAATATTTCAATAAAATAGACGCGCGCCTTCCGTACGCGCATTACGCGTTAGGCGCGATATACAAGGCGCAAAATCGAAAAAAAGAGGCGGCGGAGGAATTTATAATCGCGCTGAAATCCTACAGATACCGCGCATATATTTTGCGGGATTTGCTGGAGCTTTTGGAAGACAACGAAAAAAAGGCGGCGAAGATATTAAGCGAACTGTACGACGAAAAAGCGGACGGAGAATTTTTGGAATTTGTATTTGAAGAACGCCCAAGGGACAATCTATACAAAAAATTTTGCAAGCAAAACCGCGAAAGCATAAGCTATAAACTTGCGTCGGGGAAGGTAACGGAGGCGATAAAAGAGGCGGCAAAAGAGCTTGAAAAGGCAAAAAAAGAAACCCTTCCGAATGAAGAGTTTAAAAAGAATTTAAGAGAAAAACTTCAAATACTGGCGATATGTTTTTTGTTTTTGGAAATAAACGATTTGCCGAAAGTAGAAACGGAACTTAATATGCTCCCGCCGTCGGTAATAGCGGTGATACTGAGGTTTTACGGAGAGAGCTTGCCGCCCGTAGACGGCGAAACGGCGTCTTATAACGCGATACTGAAAAAAGCTGAGGTATATTTGCCTAAAAGTTTGCGGGAGAGGTTTATGGGGATAAAGTTTAGTTAAACAAAGCGAGGAAGCGAGACGTTGCCTCGCTTTGTTTATCTTCAAAATAAATCCGAATGCGAACCCGTTCTGGTTAAAGTCAAAATTAAAATATCGACTTCTATTTTGTAAATCAAAAGCCAATCGGGTTCTATATGACATTCGCGACACCCTTTATAGTCTCCCTTGAGAGGATGATCTAAATATTCATCGGGAACACGCAAGCCGTTTGCAAGAATATCAACCAACGCCTTAAATTTATTTAAATCCTTGCCCTGTTTTTCGACCAATTTTAAATCGCGTTTTATCCTTTTGGCATAACGTACTCTATATTTCATGCCAGTAGCTCCGCCATAAGGTCGTTGACGGAATCAAACGTGGGCGCGTTTGGATCGCAAGATAAATCTTCCGCCTCTTTCATGGCTTCCAATGTTTCTTCATTAGGCTCGTGAACCGCCCACTCAAAGGTTTCAATAAATTCCTTTAGTCCGTCTTCGTCCAGATTATTGAATATATTTAAAGCTTCTTCTCGTACCGACATATACAACCACCCCTTTGCGATTTTATTTTACTAAAAATTCCCCGTTTCGTCAATATTTTCAAGTCCCTCAACAAAAACGACAACAATTCTCAATTATTATTTATTATCGTTTTATATTTTTTCATCTTATTTTCAAAAAACCTCTTGCAAATTTAAAAATCTGTGATATTATAGTCACAGAGTCAAGAAGTTGAAAATAATCTGAAAAAAGGAAACAAGGAAACTTCTTTCGGAAAACTTTCAAATCTTGCTCTAGAAGTTTTAACGAGGCGAACGCCTCAATTGCAGAAAGAAGGTTTTCTATTATGAAAAAATCTTTAGCGGCTCTTCTTACCGGTGCGCTCGTTGTCGGAGCGGCTTCCACCACTTTTGCGGCGGCTAACCCCTTCAGCGATGTTCCCGCCGGTCATTGGGCTTATGACGCTGTTGCTCAGCTTGCTCGCGACGGCGTTATCAACGGTTACGGCGATGCGTCTTTCCGTGGCGACCGCAACATCACCCGTTACGAAATGGCTCAAATGATTGCAAAAGCTATGGCAAAGAACCCCAAAGGCGTTGACAAAGCTCTTCTCGACAAACTTATCGCAGAGTTCCGCGACGAACTCGACAACCTCGGCGTTCGCGTTGCTAAACTCGAAAAACACGCCGATATGGTTAAATGGAACGGCGAATTAAAATATCGCTACTGGTCCAACCGCAGCAAGAGTCCTATTCGTCAGGTCGCTCAGGAAGGCGAGTGGTCCCGCAACAAGAGAAACATTGACAGTCTCTTGTTCCGCTTAGAGCCTACCGCAGAAGTAAACGAACATTGGAATGTTAAGGCTCGTTTAGACGCGGAAACCAATATGAAGACAGACGAAAGCGGCCATGTCGAGTTGAAACGTGCTTTCGCGGAAGGCACATACAACAACTTCAAAGTGCAACTCGGTAAAATTCCTTTCTACACCGTAGCGGACGATGGTCTTATTATGGACGACGAACTCTCCGGCGCAAGACTTGAATTCGGTAAAGACGTTAAACTCGCTCTCCAGGGCGGTCGTTGGAACATTGACGATCACGGCGGAGTTTTGAGATACGCAGGCAATGAAGAAGGCGACAAGGCTGCCAGCTACTGGGGCGCAGAAATTCTTTACAACAAAGGCAAGTTTGACGGCGGTGTAGGCTATCACCACTTTATGGCCGACGCTTTCAGACTCGCGCATCGTTGGAAGGATATGACAAACGACAGCGCAGGCATTTGGGCGGTTGGCGCTCGTTATCAATTCACCAAGAATGTAGGCCTCCACGGCGCATACGCTCGCAACCAGAAGGGCGATTATGAGAAAGACGCTTACAACATTCAGGTAAACTACAAAGGCATCAAACCCGAAAACAAAGGCACTTGGGGCGCGCATGTAGCGTACCGCAAACTCGGTCAGACTGTCGCTCTTGCTCCTCAGTTCGACACCGCCGAAGTTATGACCGGCGTTAAAGGTTGGGAATTAGGTGTTGATTACATTCCTTTCAAGAATGTTCAGACTTCCGTAGCTTACTTCCACGGCAAAGACATCACCAAGATAGACGGCTATGATGACAAAGCGCAGGTTCTCTTCGGTCGCGTAAGCTTCTTCTTCTAATGCTGAGGCATCGACGCTTTAGCGGCGCGAATGGCTCGTATGCGAAAATGTCCCAAGAATACGAGCCGCAAGGCGAAGTATGATTGGTTGACATTGACCGCTGCTGAGGCATTAAACAACAACTTAACACTAATCCGCTTAGAGCATAGCGGTAAAATAAAAACACGAGAGTCCGCCCTCTCGTGTTTTTTGTTGTTTAAAGTAAAAATTAAATTGCAAAAATAAATCCCACATGATATTATATATCGGCAAGAGGAGGTGAATAACATAGATAAGAAACTTATTCTTGACATTCTGCTTTTCATATTATGCCTTATATGTGTTGTCACCGGCGTTGTTTTAGATTTTCAAATACTGCCCAAAGGCACGGGAGAAAGACATATTTATCGAAAAATTCACACATACAGCGGATATATTATGATTGTCGCGATAGCAATACATATTTATTGGAATAGAGTATGGATAGGTATTTTACAGAAAAAACTTTTGATAAACAAAATCGGCAATCAGCATGAGGGCTAATTCCTTCCCTCCGCAAAAAAAGGAACAGAAACCCCCGAGAGCTGTCACTCTCGGGGCTTTCGTCGCATTATGGCTGAAATTCTGCTTGCAAAGTTATTATAAACCAAACTTTTTCTTTTGAAAGAGTTATGGAAAAATTTTTATTTTTTCATAAATTTCCCTCATTTCACCAACCTAGACAGAGTCTTAAAAATCTCGTCGGGGTTTATCGGTTTTGAGAGATGGGCGTTTATTCCCGCTTCAATGCTCTGCTTTACGTCCTCTTCAAAGGCGTTTGCGGTTAGGGCGATTATCGGTATCGTCTTTGCGTCCGCGCGGTCCAGTTTTCTTATTTCTTTTGTGGCGGTAAGTCCGTCCATTATCGGCATACGCATATCCATCAGCACGGCGGCGTAATAATTTTCTTCGCTGTTTGTAAACTTCTTCAAGGCTTCTTCACCGTTTTCGGCAAGCTCGCCTTTCATACCGCCCATTTCTAAAATAGCTAGGGCAATTTCCGCGTTTACCGGCATATCCTCTGCTACGAGTATGATTTTCCCCTCAAGGTTACCGGTCGCGACTTCCTCTTTTTCTTCGGCAACAGTTTCCTCCGCCGCCTTGCTCGTTTTGGGGAGTGTCAGCGTTACGGTAAAAGTCGTGCCCTCGCCCGGTTTGCTCGTTACGTCGATTTTGCCGCCCATAAGGTCTATATAGCTTTTGGTTATGGTCATTCCAAGCCCCGTAGACCCGTAGCGATTGGTTGTCTTGTCGTCCGCTTGACTGAACGCGTCGAAGAGTTTGGGCAAAAATTCTTCGCTCATTCCTATGCCCGTATCCGTCATCGTAAAGGTTAAATTCGCGTTATCCTCGTAAGCCGCCGTTTCTTCGACTTTAAGCGTGACTTTTCCGCCTTCGGGGGTGAATTTTACGGAATTTCCCAAAATATTTATGAGTATCTGGCGAATTTTCATAGCGTCGCCGATATAGGAAGCGTTTCTTATGTTCGTTTCAAGATTATAGGAAAGCCCCTTGTCCTTGCACTGCCCGCCTATAATGACGCCTACCTGCGAGAGGACTTCGCTTAACGCAAATTCTTCATTCTTAATGGTAACTTTCCCCGATTCGATTCTTGAAACGTCCAATATATCGTTTATAAGTGAAAGCAGATGTTTTGCGGAAGAATCCACCTTTACGAGTTCGTCGCGCACTTTTTCCGGCAAATCCTTATCCGCGAGCGCCATAGCGTTAAGCCCGATAATGGCGTTCATCGGCGTTCTTATCTCGTGGCTCATATTCGATAAAAACATCGTCTTTGCGATATTCGCGGATTTTGCGGCTTCAAGCGCGTTGTTTAACGCGTCGTTCTTATCCATAGCCGCCCGCGTCTGCGCGTCAACATTGGTAAAACCTAACCCCACGGCGCATAATTCGTTGCCGTTTTTGTCCGCGCGAAATTTTGCGCCGGCGATTCTTAACATTTCATAGCTTTCGCGCCCTTCCACGTTTATAAGGCAGACGTGAGTTATAAGCCGCTTTTCCTTGAGTTCGCGCTTGATGTTTTCGGGGTCTACGAATTTATAGAAATTTTCCCTGTACTCCTCTTTCACGAAATATTCCCCGTACGCCTTCATAGCGTTCGAGAAGGTGAAGCTGTCGCCCGCTTTAAGCTCTATCGGGAAATCCTTTGTCGCTTGATAGCAAACGGCTTCGTACGTATCGAGGTCCACATAGTAAACGCTTCTGTAGTCGGAGCCTAATGCGGTTATCATATTGTTAGCCTTGGAATTGATGCCCGCAATATAATTTTTCAGTCCCTCTTTAGCCCTTTGTATGCGTTCGCTTAATAAAGTAAGGTCGCCGGAATTTTCCGCGCTCTCCTCGTGTTCGGAAAATTCCCTTGTCAATTCGTCCAAATAGCCGGACATCTCCGCCATATCTTCCGTCATCTTTTTAACGCGCTTACGCATCTGCGCCGTCGCCAA
>JAGBKP010000035.1 GCA_017635875.1 Selenomonadaceae bacterium
GGCAGCCGAGCAATAGAGCGAGAGGAGATAGGAGGCTACGCCTTTATCGTCTATTCCGCGATAACGAACGGAAAGACCGCGTGACGCTTCGTCTTTCATACCCGCTTGATAAAGACCTATAACGCCGCGTTTTGCTTCGCCCGTACGCAAAAGCAAAATATTTGTTTTTCCGCTTTGGCTTTTAGGCTCTTTTAATCCATCGACCAACAATTTATTCGTAGGAATAATGGGAATACCGCGCCAAGTTATGAAAGTGCCGCCCACAAGATTTACGGTAACGGGAGGTACGCCGCGTTTCGTGCATTCGCGCTCAAAAGCCGCTATCGCTCTCGGATGCGCCAAGAAGAACGACGGCTCTTTCCATACCTTTGTAATAAGCTCGTCCATATCGTCCGGAGTAGGCGCGCCGTTTCTCGTCTGTATGCGTTGAGATTCCGCGACGTTTTTAAGAAGTCCGTAATCGTCGTTATTGATAATCTGGCTCTCTTGACGCTCGCGAAGGCTTTCGATTGCAAGCGCAAGCTGTTCTTTAGCCTGATCGTAAGGCGCGCTGTATACATCTTGCACCGCCGTATTTACATTTAAAATAGTTGATATGGAATTTAAAACATATTCTCTCGGCTGTAATTCATACTCCACATAGCCTTGAGGGATAATATCCGATTTTTTCTCCGAACTGCAGAGCACATCAAGCGGAGTATCGCCTTCAACAACTCTATTTACGCGATAAATACCCGCCTCAAGCCCCTTAAACTCCAAAAGTTTCGTAAGCCAGCGCGGCGTAACAGAACGAAACTGCGGACGCGTTTTAGTAATATCCGCAAGATTATATGCGGCTTCTTTCCCTAAAGCGTTTAAAATTTTTTCATCGGTTGACATCATAATTCCTCCTAAATGTGTGTTAAAATTTTTAAAAACCGTTCTTTTCTTTTTCTCTTTTTTTATAAAAAAAGAGAAAAAGAAAAGAACCAAAAGAAAAAGAGAAAAAAATTTTAATATAAAAAATGAAAAAATAACAACAACACTCATCAACAGAGTTTATTAAAATTTTTTCTTTTTCTTTTTCTTTGTTACTTTCTTTTCTCTTTCTTTTTTATAAAAAAGAAAGAGAAAAGAAAGTAAGGTTTTAATTTTATCATATCAATACTGAGGGAGTGATTTATCCACATCTCTTGCCCAAGTATTTATACCGTCTTTCAAGTTAAACATAGCCCCTTTATAGCCTGCTTCTCTTAGGGTGCGTATGGCCAGAATGCTGCGTTTGCCCTCTTTGCATATAAAAATTGTATCTATATTGGGGTCAAGTTCGTCTTTACGCCTTGCAAGCTGGCCTATGGGAATAACTTTTGTCGCGGGAAATTTAACTATGGCTCTTTCGTGAGGCTCGCGAATGTCTATTATTGTAAGCGGTTCTCCCGCGTCCATACGCCGCTTTAATTCTTTTGCTTCAATACCTTCGATAGGCTCTTCCTTTTCCTCTTGCTTAAGACCGCAAAATTCGTCGTAATCGTATTCGGTTACAGCGCGAATAGTAGGCTCTTTGCCGCATATAGGGCAAGCGGAGCGTTTTGCGATTTTCAGTTCGCGAAATTTCATCTTCCACGCGTCGAATATCAAGAGCCTGCCGATAAGAGAATCGCCGCCGCCAACGATGAGTTTTATCACTTCTGCGGCTTGAATAGTGCCGATAACGCCGGGAAGTATACCCATAACGCCGCCTTGAGCGCAGGAGGGAACAAGTCCCGGAGGAGGCGGCGAAGGATAGACGCATCTGTAACACGGACCCTCTTTCGCGTAAAAAACCGACACCTGCCCTTCAAATTGGTACATCGCTCCAAAAACATCTGGTTTTCCGAGTAGCGCGCAAGCGTCGTTTATAAGATAGCGGCTTTTGTAATTATCCGTCGCGTCCGCTACTATGTCATAATCGTCGATAATTTCCAACGCGTTTTCTTCGTTTAATTGGATATTGTACGTTTCTGTTTTACAAAGCGGATTGATATTTTTTACGGCTTCTTTCGCAGACGCTACTTTTGGCCTTCCGATATCGCGAGTGCGGTGAATGACTTGGCGCTGTAAATTTGAAATTTCAACTTCGTCGTAATCGAAAAGTCCGATATTTCCAACTCCCGCCGCAGCCAAATACTGCGCTAAAGGAGCACCAAGTCCGCCAAGCCCGACTATCAAAACTTTGGCGGCTTTAAGGCGGCGTTGACCATTGAGCCCTATTTCTTTAAGCAAAAGATGACGACTGTAACGAGAAATTTCATCGTTTGAAAGTTTTTCTCCTTGTCTTTCGCCTATTACGCTTTCTTTTCCCGAGCCGCCCGCAATGGCGGGTATCAGCATAATCTCCGCGCCGTCTTTGACTTCTGTATTAAATCCGTTAAGTTCGTCAATATGTACTCCGTCGAGAAACACATTGATAAAAGCGCGAAGTTCTCCGTTTTTATCGAACAGCGCGTTTTCGGCTTCCGGGTATTCGGACAAAAGATTTTTAAGCACGTCATCTACTGTGTTTCCAACCAATTCCAATTCGGAATTGTTGTTTGTGAAACTTCTGAGAGTTGTCGGAACAAGTACTGTAACTGACATATCATCATTCCTTTGTTTTAAACCTATTTAACCAATAGGTTTAGTGAATGATATAGATTATAAATTATGAATGTAAATATGTCAATAGATATATTTTATAATATTTTCATTGGTTAATATTTTACTTTTAATTATCTTTTCCATACAAATTTGAAAATAATATTGATTTTTATGGGATTTTTTCAAAGTTGCCTATTGCCAAACGCAAGCCTTTAGTAGTAAAATACTTCAATAGTGTGTAAATTTAAGCGTCTTCTTAATTAAGGAGGGTCTGTATGGCAGAACACGCCGGAAATACAGCGACTAAAAGACGAAAGAAAAAATCAAATACCGGCTCTATCATAAAACGCATAGTTTTAGGCTTATTCTTGTTAATTCTAGTTATGGCGGTTGGTATTGTCGGCGGTTTTTTAACGGCAAGTATGAACACAAAACCAGACATCGGCGCAGATATTGCGCCTCCCGCCACTTCCATCATATACGACGCGAACGGCAACCAAATAGCTACGGTTCACGCGGAAGAAGACCGCATACCGGTGAAAATCGCTCAAGTGCCGAAATATTTGCAGGACGCTTTTGTTGCCGTTGAGGACAATCGCTTTTACGAACACAACGGTATAGACCCAAAGGGCATACTTCGCGCGGCGTGGTCAAATATAAGGGGCGGCGAAGTCTCTGAAGGCGGCTCTACCATCACTCAACAGCTTGCAAAAAATGCGTATCTTACGCAAGACCGAACGATGAAGCGTAAAATCCAAGAAGTGTTTCTCGCTCTGCAATTAGAGAAGCAATATACGAAGCAAGAGATTTTAGAGCTGTATTTAAATCAGATATATTTTGGACAAGGCGCGTACGGCGTGCAAGCGGCGGCTAAAGTATATTTCAATAAGAACGTGGAGGATTTAACGCTTAACGAATGCGCTATGCTCGCGGGTATCCCCAAAAGCCCCAACTATTATTCGCCCTTTAACAATTTGCAAGCAGCTCAAGAGCGTAAAGGTGTAGTATTAGACCAAATGGTGAAATACGGTTACGTTAACCGTCAAGAAGCGGCGAAGTTAAAAACTGCGGAACTTCCGCTTGTGCATACGAAAAAAAGCGGAAGTACGAGAGACGATTATTTTATAAATTACGTAACGCAAATTTTAATCGACAAATACGGCGCGGACGCGGTGTATAAAGAGGGGCTCAAGATATATACAACCATTGACCCCGATATGCAACAAGCGGCGGAAGCGGCTATGAAATATTTGCCCACATTTAGAACGGATGCAAACGGGTTGCAACAACCTCAAGGCGCGCTTGTGGCGATAGATCCAAAAACGGGGCATATAAAAGCGATGATAGGCGGACGAGGCACGGATCAATTCAACCGCGCGACAATGGCTGTGCGTCAGCCCGGCTCTGCTTTTAAACCATTCGTATTTGCGGCGGCGCTTGAAAATAATTTTTCGCCTTCAACCGTAATAGACGACAGTCCCGTAAAAATCGGGGATTGGTCGCCTCAAAACTATGACAGAACTTTTCGCGGCAAGGTTTCTTTAAGACTTACCGCCGAACTTTCCCTTAATGTGCCGACTGTAAAAGTAGCGCAAAAAATCGGTATGGAAAAGCCGATTTTTTACGCGCAGGAAATGGGAATAAGCACTTTTGTATTAGACGGCGCGCAAAACGACAGAAACTTAGCGACGGCTCTGGGCGGTCTTACGAAAGGCGTAACGCCGCTTGAAATCACAAGCGCGTACGGCACTTTTGCAAATCGCGGCGTGCATGTTGCGCCTATTGCTATTGTGCGAGTGCTTGACAGAAACGGCAAGATAAAAGAAGAAAACGAACCTAAACCCAAAACCGTTATAAGCGAAGAGAGCGCGGCGGAACTCACGAGTATGCTTATGGGTGTTATCGAACACGGCACGGGAACGCGCGCGAACATAGGCAGACCCGCCGCGGGAAAAACCGGCACAACGAGCGATTATCACGACGCTTGGTTTGTGGGATACACTCCCGATTTAGTGGCGGGAGTTTGGATAGGAAACGACAACAACACGTCTTTAGGCGGTATGGGCGGCGGAAACCAGCCTGCGGAAATTTGGGCGACATTTATGAAGTCCGCGCTGTCCTCTACTCCCGCTCACAATTTCGCTGGCGTTGCATCGGAACGTCGCGGTAAAGTCGGCGAGTTAAAAGACGACAACAAGAAAAACGATAAATCGAAAAACAAAAACGATAAAAACAACAATAGAGAAAATACTAACAACAACGCGCCCTCGCGAGATACGAATACAACCGGACGAGAAAACGAAAGACAAAACGAGCGGGCAACCGAAACAAGACAACCGCCAACGCAAAGGATAGAATCTACGCCCGCGCCCGAGCCGGAGTCCAATCCCGCGCCGACACAAGGAGGCGCGCCGCCGACGCCCGGAGGAGAAGTTTCTAAAGGAAATTGAAAATTTTAAAGGAGAGAGTTAATTGAACGTATTCGATACGCTGTCTGAGCGCGGATTTGTCGCTCAATGCACAAATGAAGAAGAGCTTCGCAAACTTTTTGACGAAGAGCAAGTCACTTTTTATATAGGTTTCGACCCAACGGCGGACAGTCTTCACGCGGGGCATTTTATCGCGCTTATGGCTATGGCGCATATGCAACGCGCGGGGCATCGCCCCATTTGCCTTGTGGGCGGCGGCACGGGAACAGTCGGCGACCCGTCGGGACGCACGGATTTAAGAAAAGTGCTGACCGACGAAATAATTCATCACAACTGCGAATGTTTCAAGAAACAGATAGCAAGATTTATTGATTTTTCCGACGATAAGGCGATTATGGTGGATAACGGAGATTGGCTGCGTAAACTCAACTATATTGACCTTTTAAGGGAAATCGGCGCAGACTTTACCGTAAATCGTATGCTTTCTGCGGAATGTTACAAACAACGCTGGGAAAAAGGACTGACTTTTCTCGAATTTAACTATATGATAATGCAGGCTTACGACTTTTTGGAGCTTAACAGAAAATACGGCTGCAAACTTCAAATGGGCGGCGACGACCAATGGTCAAACATTATCGCGGGCGTTGAGCTTTGCAGACGAAAATCAAATACGGCAGTCTACGGGCTTACAAATAAACTCTTAACCAAGAGCGACGGAAAGAAAATGGGGAAAACCGCGGGCGGCGCGCTTTGGCTGGACGCGGATAAAGTTTCGCCGTACGAATTTTATCAATATTGGCGAAACGTGGACGACGCGGACGTTAAAACCTGCTTGTCGTTGCTCACTTTCCTTCCAATGGAGGAAGTAAACGAGCTTTCCGCAAGAAAAGACGCGGCTATAAATGCGTCAAAAGAGATACTCGCCTATGAGGTAACAAAAATCGTACACGGCGAAGAAGCGGCAAAATCCGCGCAAAATGCGGCAAAAGCTGTGTTCGCCGGCGGAGCGTCGGAAGATATGCCAAGCGTAGCGAATACTTTGGGCAAAAAACTGCTGGACGTTATGACCGAAGGCAAAATAGTAGCGTCCAAGAGCGAGGGCAGAAGGTTAATATCCCAAAACGGCGTAACGCTTAACGACGAAAAAGTAACCTACGGCGATTATGTGTTGCAAGAATCCGATTATAAAGACGGCGCGGCTGTTCTGAAAAAGGGTAAGAAAAAATTCTACAAGTTAGAGAAATAAAGAAACAAAATTTTAATAATAGGCACGAAAGTAAACAAAAAAATAAAAATGGGGGTCAAGGGGGACAAGTTCCCCTTGCAGGTGCAGGGCAGCGCCCTGCTGGGGTATGGGGTGCTGAGGCATCGACGCTTTAGCGTCGTTAATGCCTCGTATGCGAAAACATCCCAAGAACGCGAGCCAAAGGCGAAGCGTGATTGGTTGATGTTGACCGCCGCCCCATGTTATAAAAAACAACGGAGGAATAAAATTATGTCAGGACATTCAAAATGGGCTAATATAAAGCGTAAGAAAGGCGCGAACGACGCTATTCGCGGCGCGATTACCACTAAAATCGGAAGAGAAATTACGATAGCCGTGAAGATGGGCGGCGCAGACCCTACGGGAAATATGCGTCTTAAACTCGCCCTTTCAAAAGCAAAAGCTAACAACATCCCCAAAGACAATATCAATCGCGCCATTCAAAAGGGACTCGGCGCAAGCGAAGGAAGCAATTACGAAGAAATCACTTACGAGGGGTACGGTCCCGGCGGCTCTGCGCTTATGCTCGATATTTTGACGGATAATCGCAACAGAACGGCGGCGGACGTGCGCCATATCTTTTCCCGCCACGGCGGAAATTTGGGCGAAACGGGCTGCGTCGGCTGGATGTTTAAGCAAAAAGCCGTGTTCGTAGTTGAAAAGGAAAATTTCGACGACGAGGACGCGCTTCTTGACTTGGTGCTTGAGGCGGGCGCGGAAGATATGAAGTCGGACGGAGAAATTTTTGAAATAACGGGAGAGCCGTCTGATTTTGACGCTATTGAAAAAGCGCTCGGCGAAAAAGGAATAGAAGTAGCGTCGGCAGAAGTTACGATGGTGCCGGACAATACCGTAAAGGTAACGGGCGCGGATGCGGATAAACTTCAAAATTTGATAGACGCGCTCGAAGAAAACGACGATGTGCAAAATGTTTACGGAAACTATGAATTTGAGGACGAATGAGATAATTTGTAAATAAAATAGGGACTGCAGGGTAAATATGTTTCTTTCACATTCCCTCGATAAAATTTCTATCATTTTATTCACTTCGTTTTGCAATAAAAAATACCGCATAAACCGTTATATATAACGGTTTATGCGGTATTTTTTTAACTCTTTGCTTTATTTTTCAACAAAAGTTTGGCTTTCAAAATTCTCTTTACCGAGTCGTTTAAACGCGCCTCCGAAAATTTACCTTTCTTTTTTGCGTCTAACAGCCCTAAATATATCTCCCTCGTATCCTTTGCCGTGTTGCAGGAAAGAACCATGTCCGCGCCCGCGGCTATGGCTTTTGCCGCGCGATCCGCCGGTTTATACATAGAAAGCGCGCCGCCCGATATGTCGTCAGTTATTACAACGCCGTCAAAATTTAACTCCTCTCTCAAAATTTTCTTTATCACAACTTTTGAAAAACTTGCCGGCTCTTTATCTATAGCGCTGTATACAACGTGATTTACCATTATAAAATACGGAAAATCCGCTTCTTTTAAACGCTCGTACGGATATATATCCGTCGCCATAAGTTCCGCTTTTGTCTTGTTTACGGTCATAGCTCCGTTTTGATTGGCAACGGGACCAAACCCCGGAAAATGTTTTACGCATGGGATCATTCCGCCCTCATAAACACCTGCCGCAGCTTCCGTTACGAAATTTGCCGCCGCGTTTGAATCGGTCGAATAAAATCTGTCGTTTGCGAGGTTTAAATCCGCAACCGGCGCAAAGTTTACGTTAAATCCAAGTTCTTTAAACGCCTTTGATGCCGTTTTCATCTCGTCATAGGCTTTTTTCGCGTCGCCTGAGTCTCCTAAAATTTTAGCCGGTAGCGGCGGTTTTATATAATCTTTCAGCCTTGCGGACGCGCCGCCTTCTTCGTCGGTTGCGACAAGGAGCGGGAGTTTATCGCCCGCCGTTTCGTTTAACTCTGCGATTAAGGATTTGACCTGCTCCGGATTTTTCATATTGCGGTCAAAGAGTATTACGCCGCCGATATGGTATTCCTTAATCAGAAACTTAACGTCCTCCGTGACGTTATCGCCGTCAATTCCCATCATCACGAGTTGACCTATTTTTTCCTCCGTTGTCATTTCCTTTACGAGGTTGTCGATTTCTCTGTTGATTGCGTTTTCGTTTTGCTCGTTTGCACCTCTTTCGTTAGCGGGAGTTTCTAAAATCCCCGCCATTATTAGCGCCAATATAAACGCTACAATCAAAAATTTTCTCATGGTGTCACTTCTTTCACTTTTCATAGGTCGCAATTATGCTAACCTTCGTTCCTTTGCCTTTTTCAGAAACTATGTTAAACTTTGCGCCCACAAGTTCCGCGCGCTCTCTCATCGAAATTATGCCAAAATGCTCGTCTATATCCCTCGGAGCCTTTTTTACCGCTTCAACGTCAAAACCTTTGCCTTTATCTTCGGTCATAACTTCAAGCGCGCTCTCTGTAAAACGCATAACTACTTTCGCTTTTTTTGTACCCGAATGATGCGCCGCGTTGTTTAACGATTCCTGCACTATCCTAAAAATCGCGACTTGCGTATGCACGGGAAATTTATGCTCTTTTCCGCTTGTCACAAATTCGGCTTCTATGATGTTTCGCTCCGTCAAATTTACGCAAAGCTCGTGTATCGCGCCAACAAGCCCTTGATCGTCAAGCGCCATAGGACGAATGTCAAATATAACCTGACGAATATCTCCTATCGTTCGACGTAAATTCCTCCGCGTCTTTTGTATGGACGCTATAGCGTTTTCGGGGTCTCGTGTTACAAGTTTCTCGGAAACCGCCGTATCGTACATAATAGCTGTAAGCTCTTGCAAGGGGCCGTCGTGCAGTTCCCTTGAAAATCGTCTTCTTTCTTCTTCCTGCGCTTTTATTACTTTTGCGCCCATTAACCGTTCTTCTTCCAAATCGTCTATGCGGTACGCGATGCCCTCAAGTTCTTGCGACAAATATGTCAGCGCCGCGCCTATCGCGTAGGTGTAATGTTTCGCTTGATTATACATCGTGTTTAGATGATGCTCTCTTGTTATGAGCTGCTCCCGTTCCACCATCAATCGCTCTACGCTCGCCTCCGCCTCGACTCTGCCCTTTTCAAGTTCCACGAGCCTGTCGTATGCTTTTTCGATTTCTTCCTCGCTAAATTTAAGAGATGCTTTAGCAAGTTCTTTTTTTAATTTCTGTTCCTCGCTCTCTAATTTGGCTCTGTTGGTTTCACGGTTTTTAAGCTCTTCTCCCGCTTTTTTTATACGATTTTTTACGTCTTCAATTTCAACGCGTGTCTTATCGTATATTTCGTATATTTCACCTTTATGCGCTTCAATGCCCGAAATTGTGCCTTTTACTATTGACTTAAGATTCTTTTCCTTAGCCACTACTTTCACTCCCTTCAAAACGTAGAATTATTTTTGTGCCTCTGCCCTCTTCGCTGTCAATTTCAATGGAAATATTATGGACCTCCGCTATCCACTTCGCTATAGATAAGCCTAAACCCGTGCCGCCTGTCTTTTTGCCGCGTTCCTCGTTCACGCGGTAAAATCTTTCAAAAATCTTTTCCTGCTCGTCTTTTTTAATGCCTATGCCTTCGTCGAACAGGGTCATAATTGCCGCGTTTTCCGATACGACAAATTTCGCGCCGATTTTCTTGTCCGCTTCCGTGTATTTTTCGCTGTTTTCAAGGAAAATTCTAATCATTTCCCTAAAGAGCACAGGGTCTGTCATAGCGTTATACGAATCGCAACGCTCCAAAACCACTTCGTGTTTGGACATTACCTCAAATTTTTTTATAACGTCTTTTAAAATTTCACCTACGTCGAGATTTTCTTTTTTTACCGCTTGACGCTTTTGGTCTGCTCTTGCTAAAAACAGCAATTTTTCTATCAGAGCTTGCATACCTTTTGCTTCGCTCTTTATTGCGCTTACCGCTTCGTCAAGCGTTTTTGGGTCAGATTTTCCCCATCGGTCGAGTAAATCCGCGTACCCCAAAATCACAGTCACGGGCGTTCTGAGCTCGTGGGACGCGTCCGAAACAAATTGTTGTTGCCGCTTAAAACCGTCCTCCAACCTATCCATCATAAGGTTAAAGGTTTCCGCCATCTCCGTAAGTTCGTCGGGACGGCGAGAAATAACGGGGATGCGCTTTTTAAGACGTGAAATTTCAACGCTTTGCAAAAGTTTCGTAAAAGTCGTTATGGGTTTTAAAATGCGTCCGCTGATGAAAAATCCCGCAAAAAGCGCGATTAAAAAGCCGATTACGTTTGTTATAAACAGCACCCAAAGCAGCGTTCGCAAAAAATTACGCTCACTGGTCACCGTCTTAAAAAAATGCAACGTATACGTTCTGTCCGTCGTAAGCTCAATTTTGGTATAATATATGATAAAATTTCTGAGTTCCGCCACCATAAAATTGGGCGACGCCATAAAAGCGCGATTTTTCCTTACGCTTCGCCGTATTTTCCCGATAGAGGGGTAATGAGCGTCGGTGTCCAGTATCACTCTTCCCGTTTCGTCCGTCACTCGCATAACTACGCCCGGGAGTAGCGGATCTCTCTCGAAAAAATTTTGGTTAAAAAGATTTCCCTTTTCGACTTCCCTCAAAACGTTTTCCATACTGATTTGAAGTTCCACTTCCACTTGATGATAAAAGCCGAAATACACCCCTGCGCCCGTTATCGCGCTGATGATAAAGAGCGTAAGCGCAAGTATCGCCGCATATATCAGCGTTATTTTTACAGATATTTTCATGTATTACTTTACCACATAACCTATACCGCGGATTGTATGGATATACTTTTCGCCGTAAGCGTCGTCTATTTTTGCGCGAAGATAGCGCACATACACGTCAACCACGTTGATATCGCCCATGTAGTTATATCCCCACACGTTTTCCAAAATTTGTTCGCGGTTTAAGACCTTGTTTTGGTTTCGTACCAAATATTCAAGGAGCATATATTCTTTTTTTGTGAGCAAAATATTTTCGCCGTTTATCACCGTTTCAAATCGCGCAGGATAAAGCGTTAAATTTCTTATGCCGATTTTTTCTTCGTTTTCGTTTTTCTTCTTGTTTTTCCTAATCGCGACGCGAATACGCGCCAAGAGTTCCTCCATTACGAAGGGTTTTGTAACGTAATCGTCCGCGCCCGCGTCAAGCCCCGTCACTTTATCCACCGTATCGTCTTTGGCTGTAAGCATAATAATCGGTATATCGGATTCTTTCCTGACCTCTTTGCATACGGTTACGCCGTTCATAGAGGGGAGCATTAAATCTAGGAGCGCAACGTCAAATTCTTCTTTTAACATTTTTTCAAGGGCGCGTTTGCCGTCGCTTTCACGAAAGGTTTCAAAGCCTTCGTGGTTAAGCTCCATTTCAAGTATTCGCCCTATGTTTTCGTCGTCTTCAACTATTAAAACTCTCATAATAATTTACCGTTTGCCTTCGCCAAAAATTTTTCTTTTTTCACAATAAATCTTTCGTGAACGCCTTCTCCAATCTTTTCTTTTTCGTCGAAGGCTTCCACTTTAAAAATTATTTTTCTGCCGTCGATTTTCGTAATTTCCGCAACTGCCCGAACTTTCATACCCATGGGCGTTGCGGCTATATGCGATACGTTCATCAAAATTCCGACGGAGGTTTCTTCTTCGCTTAAACGTTCTTCGACCAAACTTGCCGCGGCTTCTTCCATCAAAGCTATCATAGCGGGCGTCGCGAACACGGCAAGCGTTCCGCTTTTAACTTTTTGGGCGGTGTTTTCTTCCGTCGCTTCGGAATAAACTTCCTTTTTCAATCCGATTTCCATATTATCAATCCTTCCCTTTTTTTCTATTATACATAAAAAAAGGCGTTTGTAAAAATTTTTTTATAATTTTAAATAAAAAAAGCTATCGACAACAAAAAGTCGTCGACAGCTTTTTTTCGGTTACATTAGCTATTTCTTCAATGCTGCCCTTGGCGTCGTCCAATCTTTCGGGCGCGTCCATTATCTTATAACGCACCGTAGCCATTTGCGGACGGGTGTTCGGGGTTAAAATTTCCGCCATAATATTGCCGCCAGAAGCCGGGCGAATTTGTACCAAATCCGTGTTTTCGTGTATATCAAGTAC
>JAGBKP010000036.1 GCA_017635875.1 Selenomonadaceae bacterium
CTTTAGGCACTAAATCTTCTAAACATACGAATTGTATTTGATTTTGATTTTCCCTGCTTTGTTTACGATACATTAAAATCCCTCCAAATGTATTTTATCACATTTGAAGGGATTTTTAAATGAATTTGTCTACACTCTGAAGCCGCCCGATAAAAAGGCGGCTTGAAATGAAAAAAGAACTCATACGGAGATTATATCATATTCCGTTATAAACACAAGGAGGAAAATTTTATGGAGTTGAAATGTCCTTTTATGGGCGGGAAAAAGTGCATTGAGGTAGAATGTTCTTTATGGGTACAAGAGCGAATTTTAAGAACAGATTTCAAGTCGCTAGCCGATAAATGGCAAGAAACAGAAACGGTTCTTCCGCCTCATTGCGCCTTAAATGAAACTATGGCAAATATAAAAGCCTTTGCCCGCGTCTCAAAAGAAGGTGCATACGAAGCCGAGGACGAAAAAGAAAAGCGAATAAAAGAGCAGAAAAACGCGGGAGAAATAACAAATTGGTATAACAGCGTTTATATGACTTGATTGGAGGTCGAAACTTGGGAAATTATAAAAGCCGTTGTGATTTTACGGGTTGCGCTTGTTTGGGCGATTCTTGCCGGAGATTTGGCGGGGGTAATTGTTCTTGGAACGAAGAAACAATCAACAGGACGCAAAGAGCAGCGGAGGCGGCGGGCGAATTGCAGACGCACGAATTAAACAGATTGCTAGATGAAAATAATTTCGAGGTTTTAATAAATCGAGCATTAGCGGGAATTTAAGGGGGTATATATAAATGGGCAGATGGTTAAATATCCCGATAGCGGGCGCGGTCGGCGGTTGTATCGGCGCAAGTGTCCCAGTCGGGGAAATGGCGGCGGGCGTTCCAGCGGAAAATACAGAATCCGGCTATTTCGTCACAAAGAGACAGCCGATAGGCGGGGCGAGTGTTTCGCAGTTGGTAAATGGTACAGAGGCACAGCCGGAGAAACAGCCGCCCGCAAAAAGCAATATTTCACAGTCAGGATATTTTAAAACAGTACGAAAAGAACTTTAGACGGCGGCCGCCTTGCTGGTTATGTGAGGCAGCTTTAAGTACGATTAAGCGGGGAATAAAAAAATATTCCCCTAAGCTTCCTTTTTTATTCCCTAGATTAAGAAAATAGGTGAATGTATGGCGAGAAATAAAATCACATTTGAAAAAGAATACGGTGAAGACAGCCGTTATTCGTATTATTTCACGGGTAGCCAGCGACAGCCTACGATAAACGAAATTTTGAATTTCATCAAAGATAATTGTTTAGAAGATGAAATTGACGATTATTTTTTAATTCTAGCGATAAATCCAAAAGCGGATATGGACGGCGGCGGATTATTTGACGAAGGCGAAAACAAAACCGTCGAATTTTGGGGATATGACGGCGGTCAAGGCAAATATAACAGCGGTTGTCCTATTTGCGGAAAAGAGCGAGATTTAGGCGGTGAGAATTGCCCGGTATGTAATAAGCCTTGGGATTAAGAAATTTTGATTTTAGGGGTATTGTAGCGGCTAATATCGGGATAATATCGAGGGGGCGGGGTGTGGAAGATTACAACGATTATATCAAAGCGACAAAGGGATATTTGAGAAATTATAAACAATTACAGACAGCGATAAAAAATTTAGAGCGAGAAGCCGAATTGAAGCGGCAAGAGCTTAATAATATTTCGGTTGCGATTTCCCGCTATGACGGAGGCATTAACGGCGGCGCAAAAGAATTTACGGCGACAGAAGCGGCGGCGATGAAACGCGGGCGGCTTGATGAGGAAATAGAAGAAATTTCAGGAGAAATTAGCAGGATAAAAAACACGCTGGAAAAATTAGACTGCGCCATTGAAAGCCTCAACAAAACACAGAAGAGACTTGTTGCAGGGTACTACTTCGAGAGGCGCACTTGGATAGAATTATCAATAGAACTTTATATAACGGAAAAATGGGCAAGGATTAAAGGGCGTGAGGCGGTGGAAGATGTCGCTTTTATGCTTTTTGGTAATAAAGCCCTTCCGCCCGGTAAAAAATTTATATTTTTGTGAGGAAAACCTGCCCAAAATGTGATTTTTTGGGCGGGTTTTGAGGTACTGAAAAGGTACTGAAATTTTTATCAGCCGTGTAAAATCTTAAATTTTAAGCAGGAAAAAGCCGAAAATAAGCGAATTTATAAACGTATAAAATAGAGAAAAAACCTTTAACGATAGAATTTGAATAAATTCTTGCAAGAATTGACATTTTCATATAAAATAGCGGTGTAGATTATTTTTGTTTTGTAAAAGGAGACGAGATTATGTTTATCGGCACAATTCACGCTGAAGCGAAGGCTTTTGAAGATTATCCCGCGGCTATCAGAAAGGCTCTTGATTTTCTTCGCTCCAAAGATTTTACAAAAGAAGAAAACGGACGCGTAGAGCTTGACGGAAAAAATATGTACGCCGTTATTCAGCGTTACGAAACTCGCGATATGGCTAAAGGTCGCCCCGAAACTCATAAAAAATACATAGATATTCAGTTTATCGCCGAAGGTCAGGAATATATGGGTTGGTGTCCCTATAACCCGGATTTAAAAGTTTCCGAAGCGTATAACGAAGAAAAAGACGTCGCGTTCTACGAAAAATTAGTTCCCGAGAGCAACGTGGTTTTAGGCGCGGGAAGTTTTGCCATACTTTACCCGGACGATGTGCATCGCCCTTGCGTAGACGTTGAAGGCGTAAAATCCAACGTTACTAAAGTTGTTGTAAAGATTTCTTTAGATATATTATAATTGATATTCAGTAATTATTTTTAGCGGTTGACAATTAGTGGTTAGTGGTTATTCTTGCCACTGATCGCTTTTGTTAATCGCTTTTTTTGGAGGTACGGTTATGGCATTAAGGCGCATTTTTGTTGAAAAACGTCAGGGTTTTTTTGACGTTCCCGCCGCTATTTTACGAGACGATCTTAGAGAAACCTTTAGACTTACCGAATTAAAGGCAGTGCGCCTTATTTGTCGCTACGACGTTGAAGGGCTTAGCGACACGGAATACGCGAGAGTTCGCGCGACTGTCCTTTCAGAGCCGCCCGTTGATACCGTTTATGAGGAAAAATTGCCCGAGTTTAAAAATTCCCGTATCTTTGCGATGGAATATTTGCCCGGACAATACGACCAAAGAGCGGCATCAGCGGAAGAATGTATACAGCTTGTGACGGGGAAAGAGCGTCCTATCGTAAAAACGGCAAAAATTGTAGTTTTGGTGGGAAATATAGCGGACGACGTGTTTGAAAAAATAAAAGCGTATTTAATAAACAAAATCGAAAGCAGGGAAGCCGCCCTTGAAAAACCGCAAAAACTCGCGCTTGAACACCCGGAGCCTGCGGATATTGAAATTGTAAGCGATTTTTTGACTTTAGACGAAGCGGGACTAAAAGATATGATAAAAGAGCGCGGCTTTGCCATGAGTTACAAAGACTTAGCCTTTTGTCAAAACTATTTTAAAAACGAGGAACACCGCGCCCCGACTATTACGGAACTTCGAGTAATAGACACGTATTGGTCGGATCATTGCAGACATACGACTTTTACAACGGCTATTGACGACATAATAATCGAAGAAGGCTTTGCAAGCCGCGCGATTAACGCGGCAAATATGCTGTATTTCTCGGATCGTGAAGAAATTTACGGCGAAAACGAACGAGATATTACTCTGATGGATATTGCAACCATCGGTATGAAATCGCTGAAAAAAGCGGGACTTTTGGCGGATTTGGACGAATCGGAAGAAATCAACGCTTGCAGTATAAATATTAAAGTCAAAATAAACGACAAAGAAGAAGATTGGCTTTTGATGTTTAAAAACGAAACTCACAATCACCCGACTGAAATAGAGCCGTTTGGCGGCGCGGCGACTTGCCTTGGCGGAGCGATACGCGATCCGCTTTCGGGGCGTTCGTACGTTTATCAAGCGATGCGCCTTACGGGCGCGGCAGACCCAAGAAGACCGATAGCGGAAACTCTCAAGGGAAAACTTCCGCAGAAAAAAATAACGCAAGGCGCGGCGGCGGGATACAGTTCTTACGGAAATCAAATAGGGCTTGCGACGGGAGAAGTCCGCGAAGTTTATCACGAAGGCTATCTTGCGAAGCGTATGGAAATCGGCGCGGTTATTGCCGCCGCGCCGAAAGAAAACGTGGTGAGAGAACGCCCGTACGCGGGCGATATTGTCGTGCTGGTGGGCGGTCGCACGGGACGAGACGGACTTGGCGGCGCGACGGGGTCTTCTAAAGAGCATACCGCAGAATCCCTTACGACTTGCGGCGCGGAAGTGCAAAAGGGAAATCCCGTTGAAGAGCGAAAAATTCAACGCCTTTTTAGGAACCCCGATATTGCAAAACTTATAAAGAGATGCAACGATTTTGGCGCGGGCGGAGTCGCGGTCGCTATCGGCGAACTTGCGGAAGGACTTTCGATTGAC
Source organism: Selenomonadaceae bacterium (assembly GCA_017635875.1). Lineage (GTDB taxonomy): Bacteria > Bacillota > Negativicutes > Selenomonadales > Selenomonadaceae > RGIG9201. The sequence goes on from JAGBKP010000036.1 coordinate 4,468, forward strand.
CTTGATTCTGTGCCGAAAAAATACGAAGGACTTGACGGCACGGAAATCGCTATATCGGAATCACAAGAGCGTATGGCGGTCGTACTTTCTCAAAACGACGTTGAAACCTTTATAAAAGGCGCGGAGGCTGAAAATTTAGAAGCTACCCCCGTCGCTTTCGTGACGGACGACAACATTCTTATGATGCGTTGGCGCGGTAAGGAAATCGTCAAGTTAAAGAGAAGTTTCCTAGATACAAACGGCGTAAAAGAACATACTACGGCCAGAATAGTTATGCCAAACGCGGAAGAAAACTATTTTACAAATTTTTCGCCCGCAGTTTTAAGCGCAGGGGATGACTTGGAAAAAGCGTGGCTCAACAATTTGTCCGATTTAAACGTATGCGCGAGCAAAGGGCTTTCCGAGCGTTTTGATTCCACTATCGGCGCAAATACCGTGCTTATGCCGTTCGGCGGCAAAAATCAAATAACGCCGGCAGGCGGCGCGGTTGCAAAACTTCCCGTGCAAAGCGGCGAAACAAATACAGTTTCGGTTATGACTTACGGTTTAAACCCGCATCTTTTAACGTGGAGCCCGTTTCACGGCGCGCTTTACGCGATAGTTGAAGCGGTTTCAAAGGCTGTTGCTCTTTCCTGCGATTATGAAAAAATTCGGCTTACGTTGCAGGAATATTTTGAGCGAATCGGAACTGACGAAGAGCGTTGGGGAAAACCGACGGCGGCACTTTTGGGCGCGCTGTTGGCGCAAAGTGAACTTAAGACCCCCGCTATAGGCGGCAAAGATTCTATGAGCGGCACGTTTTTAAATTTAAACGTACCTCCGACACTTGCCGCTTTTGCGGTAGGCGTTACGGAGAGCGAAAAAGTTATTTCGCCGGAATTTAAATATATAGGCAACAAAGTCTATATACTTCGCGCGCCGCGAAATGAAGACGAAATTATCGACTTCACCAAACTTCGTCGGAATTTTGCCGCCGTTTCAAAACTCTTAAAGGCGCGGAAATTGTTTTCCATATCAACCGTAGGCGTTGGGGGAGTAGCCGCAACCGTTACAAAAATGGCTCTTGGCAACGGTATCGGGTTTAAATTTCAAAAAAATATGGATAAAACCGCGCTTTTTTCCGCCGATTACGGCGCGTTTATATTTGAAGTCGCGGAAGACACAAATATAGCGGGAGACGTAAAGGGCGTAGACTGCGAACTTTTAGGCTTTACCACGGAATCTCAAACCATAGTTTGCGGTAAGGCTTCCGTACTTTTAAGCGAAGCAAAGGAAGCGTATTTAAAACCTCTTGAAAATATTTTCCCGACTGAAACAAAAAAGAGCGGAGATAACGCGACTTTTGTTCCGTATACTTTCGGCAATAAAGTATTTGCCAGAGGCGCAAAAATCGCAAGCCCGCGCGTATTTATCCCCGTTTTTCCGGGCACTAACTGCGAATATGACACGGCTCGCGCGTTTAAGCGGGCAGGGGCGGAAACCGATATTCTGGTTGTTAAAAACTTAACCCCTGCGGCGGTTGAAGAAACTGTTGAAGCGATAGTAGAAAGCCTTAAAAAAGCGAAAATTTTAATGTTCCCCGGCGGATTTAGCGGCGGAGATGAGCCGGACGGATCCGGAAAATTCATAGCCGCTATGTTCAGAAATCCAAAAATCGCAAACGAGGTTATGAATCTGTTAAACAAGCGCGACGGCTTGATACTTGGTATCTGCAACGGTTTTCAAGCCTTAATAAAGCTTGGGCTTTTGCCATACGGCGAAATCCGTCCGCTTCAGCATAATTCTCCGACCTTAACTCACAACAATATAGGTCGGCATGTGTCCACAATGGTGACGACAAAAATCGTGTCGAATTTGTCGCCATGGTTTAACAACGTAAATGTAGGCGATATTCACACCATTCCCGTATCGCACGGCGAAGGACGCTTTGTCGCAGATACGGAGGTTATCGCGAAAATGCGGATAAACGGGCAAATAGCCACGCAGTATGTGGACAGGAAAGGCGCGCCCACTATGGAATTTCCTTTTAATCCCAACGGTTCCGTAAACGCCATTGAGGGAATAACCAGCGAAAACGGCAGAATTTTGGGCAAAATGGGTCATTCCGAGCGCATAAGTTACGATACGTATAAAAATATACCTGGCAACTTCGATCAAAAGATTTTTGAAGCAGGCGTAAGGTATTACGAATAGTTTTTTTGTTTTTTAAAACCGTACTTTTCTTTCTTTCTTTTTCTTATATACCCAAAGGGCACAGGCGAAAAAGAAAGAAAAAGAATTTTAATAAAAAATAATAGTCACAAACAAATCAACAGAGTTTATTAAAATTTTTTCTCTCTCTTTCTTTTCTTTGCTTCTTTCTTTTCTTTCTCTCTCTTTTTTATAAAAAAGAGAGAGAAAGAAAAGAAAGAAGATATTAAGTCTATAAACTGTAGCGGCGAAAAGAATTCGCCGCTAAATTTTTACGGTGAAAAAATGAAACAAACTTTTTCTTTAAGACATAAGATAATTGAATTTTTACGGGTAATGCTCCCCATTTTAATATCCCAAGTCGCGGTTATTGCCGCTAATTTTTTTAATATGGTTATGGCGGGACATTTGAGCGACGAGGATTTGGCGGGGGTTGCCTTTGGCGTTAATCTGTATCTGCCGTTTTTTACAAGTTTAATGGGCGTAGTTTCTGCGCTTACGCCTATAATCGCAAGATACTACGGTGCGGGGAAATATCAAAATATCGGTTATGAAACGGGGCAGGGGATATATTGGTCTTTTCTTCTTGCCGTTATGTTTGTAATTATGGGATATATTTTTGTGCCTGTTATATTGCCGCTCCTTTCCCTTGCGCCTATGGTAGAACAGGTTACGAAAGACTATCTTTTTTATTGTTCTTTCGGAGTACCTATATTTTTTGTGTTCGTCGCGCTTAAAAATCTAATAGACGCTCACGGCAAAACTCGTCTTACAATGGCGATTACTTTAACAACGGTACCGATAAATATTTTTTTGAATTATGTATTTATGTACGGCGCATTCGGTATGGAAAGCTACGGCGGAGCAGGGGCGGGAATAGGTACGGCAATTACCTACTGTATCGCTTTTTTAATCGCGGCGGCAATCGTTCTCTTTATGACACCGTTTTCGAGTTATAAAATTTTTAGAATGATGCCAAAACCCGCGTTTCATATTTGGAAAAATCATTTAAAATTAGGCTTACCCATAGGCGGCGCGATTTTTTGCGAAAACAGTATCTTTGGCGCGGTGGGAGTTTTGATGACAGTTTATGGTACAACTGTTATGGCGGCGCATCAAGTTACTATGAATTTTACCACTCTCATATATATGACGCCGCTTTCGGTAAGCTTTGCCCTTGCGATTTTAGTGGGTTACGAAGTGGGCGCAAAGCGTTTTGACGACGCGAAGACGTATATAACCATAGGTCGCGTATGGGCGGTCGTGTTTATCGCCGTTATAACGGCGTTTGCTTTTCATTTTAGAGAAGAAATATCCGAAGTATACACCTCAAGTCCCAAAATACTTGAAATTCTCCCAATGTTTTTATTATATGGCGCGTTTATGCAGGTTGCGGACAGTATCAACGCTCCGATACAAGGGGCGTTAAGGGGATATAAAGACGTAAATGTAGCCTTTTTCTTATCGCTCGTTTCATATTGGATAATCGGTTTACCGTTTGGACTTTTTTTGGCAAATTACACTGATTTTTCGTATTACGGCTTTTGGGTAGGGCTTATCGTAGGCGTTGCCATAGGCGCGATATTCCTGACTTTAAGATTAAAGAAAGTGCAAAAATCCATTGTAAGTAGTTAGTATTCATTCTCCCTAGCATTGACGATTTTTTAAAAAGTTTGTATAATACTTTTTTATATGAAGAAATGAAAAGGGGAATTTTTTTGAATACGAAAAAAAGCGGAAATGTTGTAAAAAAACGAACAAAACGAAAAAAACTGAGCGAAAAAGAGAGCGTCAAAAAAAGCGGCGTTGTTGCAAAAGTGATAAATTTCAGACGCTATGAGATTGGCGGAATATTTTTTTGCTTAATCGCGCTTATCGCCGCGCTTGGCATATTCGATATAAACGCGGGATATGTGGGAAAGAAACTGGCGCTCGCGCTCTCGTATATCTTTGGCGTAGGCGCGCTTCCCTTCGCCACGATGCTGTTTTTGTCGGGACTTTACTTTATAACGGAGCATAAAAATTTCACGATAAACGCCAAGTTTTTCGGTGCTGTTTTGCTGTTTTTAATGTTTTTAACATCTTACCATTATATAAAAATTCCCGCAGGCGCAGAGATTATGCCGGAACAAATAGGAATAGGCGGCGGACTTTTAGGCGGCGGAATGCTCTTTGTTTTGAAGAAATTTTTCGGCGAAACGGGCAGCGGCGTTGTAATCTTTGCGGGACTTGTCGCTTCCGTTTTGCTTATAACGAATTGGTCGCTCGGCAAAGGGCTTTTAAATACGAAAGGCGCGGCGGAGAAAGGAATCGGCGCAGGAATTTTCGCATTGCTTTCATTTAAAAAGCGAATAAAAGAAAAACAAAAGGAACATAAAAAAGAGGAAGAAAAACCTTTAATGGCGGCGCATTTATTCAATCAGGAAGAAGAACCGTCAGAAAAAATCGAATTTAATGAAAAACCAACGGAAAATATAACTGAAGAGCCGACGGAACAAGAAATCGAACCCGAAGAGCGTAAACCGAAATTGCACTCTTTTTGGCAGGATTTGGAAAAAGAAGAGGCTATGCGTAAAAACGCCGAATTAAATACGGTTGAAGACGCGCGTATTGAAGATAGAGAAGAAATCGAAAAAATTGAAGAAACAACCGACTACGCGCCGCCGCAAATGGAAGAAACGGCGCGTAAAGAAGAAACCGACGAAATATTGACGCAAACCGAAGAAGAGGGCGAGGAGCCGCAAAAAGAGGAGGAACAGCCATTAACCGTGCCGCCTGCGGAACGCGCGGACAGCGGTATGGACGCGGGCGGCTTTGCCATAAGAAGCGACGCTTTCGTAAGCCGCGAAATTCCGCCTTTTCCGCAAAGTCAAACGGAGGAAACAACTTTTACGGACGACGAAGGAAAAGAATTGGATTTATCAGAGCCGAATTTTTACGATTACGAAAAACAAGATGACAATATAGAAACCGCGCCGACTGCGGCAAACGAGAATTTAACGACGGAGAATTTTGCAAATACCGTCGAAGACGCGCCAAAGCCGCTTGACGAGAAAACAAACGAAAACGAAAACGAAAATGTAAATGTAAATGCAAATGTAAATGTAAATCTTCAAAGCGAGAGCAATTTGAGTGAAGCGAGAGAAGTCGAAAATTTTGAAAA
>JAGBKP010000037.1 GCA_017635875.1 Selenomonadaceae bacterium
AATATGATAGAGATATTAGACGGCGCTATGGGCACAATGCTTATGGCAGGCGGACTTTCGCCGGGAGCCTGCCCCGAACTTATGAACATAAACCATAAAGACGTTGTTAAGGAGATACACAGAAAATACATAGACGCGGGCGCAACTATAGTGGAAACCAACACATTCGGAGGCTCGCCCCTTAAACTTGCGCATTATAATCTAACCGAACGATACGAGGAACTCAACATCGCGGCTATAAAAATCGCGCGCGAAGCCGCCGGTAAAAATATAAAAGTCGCGGCGTCCATAGGGCCTACGGGAAGGTTTATTTCTCCTATCGGAGATTTGTCTTTTGACGAGGCCTACGAATCATTCCGTAAACAAGCCTCGGCTCTCGCTAAAGACGGACTTATAGACTTTTTCATACTCGAAACTTTTATAGACTTACAGGAATTGCGTATTGCCATACTCGCCGCAAAAGACGCCGCTCCAAGCGTTCCCATAATCGCCCAAATGTCTTACAGCGAAGACGGGCGCACAGTCACAGGCACAGACCCAAAAACTGCGGCGATAGTTTTGGAGGCTATCGGCGCGTCTGTCGTAGGCGTAAACTGCTCTCTGGGGCCAAAGGAGCTCGTTCCGATAGTTAAGGAAATTGCAAGTGTCGCGAATGTTCCCGTAAGCGTACTGCCGAACGCGGGAATGCCGTATCTTGAAAACGGAGAAACAAAATATCCTATGACTCCGGAAGAATTTTCAATATGGGGGAAAAAATTATACGAGGCGGGAGCAACTTTTTTAGGCGGTTGTTGCGGCACGACACCCGCTCACATAAGAGCTTTAAAAGAGTCTTTAGAAAACGCGACGCCTGAAAAAACGCAAGCAAAAAAACCTACGCTATATCTTACAAGCCGCGCAAAAACCGTAGCTATCGACAAGAGCCTCCCCACCAGAATAATAGGAGAGCGCATAAATCCCACGGGAAGAAAAAAACTTGCGGCGGATTTGCAAGAGGGAAGTTTGCTGTCAATAAAAAAAGAGGCGCTGGGCGAAGTAAAAGCGGGAGCGGATATACTCGACGTAAATATGGGCGCGCCGAACATCGACGAAGCGGAGATGATGGAAAGAGCGATTACGGAAATTTCAAATTTAACGGACGCGCCTCTTGTAATTGACACCGGAAACGCAAAGTCTCTCGAAAACGCGCTTAAAGCGTACCCCGGACGCGCGCTTATAAACTCTGTAACTTATGAAAAAGAACGCATAGAAAAATTTTTGCCGCTTGCAAAAAGGTACGGCGCGGCGATACTATGCTTGCCCGTGACTGAGCAAGGCGTGCCGAAAACCGCAAGCGAAAGAGCGGAGGTTATGGAAAAAATCATAAACGAAGCGAAAAAATACGGATTAAAAAGAGGAGATTTCATACTCGACGCCCTCGTTATGACTGTTTCGGCGGACAAAAACGCCGCCAATGAAGTTTTTGAAACTCTAAAGCTGTATCGTGAAAAATTTGATTTGCCTACCACAATGGGTCTTTCAAACATATCGTTCGGTCTGCCGAACCGTCCGCTATTAAATTCTACTTTCTTGTCTATGACCCTAGCTTACGGAATAAATGCCCCGATTATGAATCCTTACGACGAGGAGATGATGAACGCGCTCTCCGCGGGCGCTGTCTTAATCGGAAAGGATCCGTGCGGCATAGAATTCAGCAAAAAAGCATCCTTGCAGAAAAATAACGCCTCCGCAAAAACAGAAAGCAACGTTCCTTCTAATCTAAATCCTTTGGAAGAAATACGAAACGCCGTGATAAACGGCGAAAAAGAAAGCGCGAAGCCCCTTGTTGAAAAAGCAATATCGGAGGGCTACGACAGCGCAACCATTACCGAAAAAGGACTTACAGAGGCGATGGAAAAAATCGGAGAGGATTTCGGCGCAGGGCGAATGTTTTTGCCACAGGTGCTTCTTTCGGCAGAAACTATGCGAGAAGCCTTTGACGCATTAAAAGAGCATTTCCCTAAAGACGAAAGTTCCTCGATTGGCACCGTAATACTTGCGACTGTTAAAGGCGATGTGCACGATTTAGGCAAAAATATTGTGGGCGCGCTCTTAAAAAATAACGGATTTAAAGTAGTTGACTTAGGAAAAGATGTTTCGCGCGAAACAATTATTGAATCCGCGATAAAAGAAAATGCCGATATTGTTGGGCTTTGCGCCCTTATGACAACCACAATGGGAGAAATTCCAAACGTAATAAAAGCGTTAAAGGATAATTCCGTAAAAGCAAAAGTTATGGCAGGCGGCGCGGCGGTAACGGAAGAATACGCAAAGGCAAAAGGCGCGGACGCTTACGCCAAAGACGCCGTTGAAGCAGTGAAACTTGCAAAGGAGATGCTGAGTTGAACAGGAGAAATTTTGTAAAAATGATGCTTGCCGCGCCTTTCTCAATTTATTTTAACAGCGCAGAGGCAAGCAGTATGAAATTATTTGACAACAACGCGCCGGAAATTTCTTATTTTGGAAGATGGTTGAACGGATATACGGGATTTGGCGCAACATATATAAAAGTAAAATTTACCGGCAAAAAAATCGGAGCAATCTTAAAATCTCCCGGCGTATGGTGGAGAGTTTCCGTTGATAACGGAAAAAAACGCAAATTCACAGCCGACGGGGAAGTAATTTTTGCCGAAAACTTGGAAAACAAGGAACACGAAATTTTACTTGTACGCTCTACGGAGGGGCAAGCAGGTGTTTCTTACTTTGGCGGATTTCTCCTTGAAAACAACGCAAAACTTATCAAATCGGAAAGAAAAAATCGTACGCTTGAATTTATAGGCGATTCCATAACGGCGGGGGCTATGAACGACGGCAAACTCAATTCTGCAAATTACAACGAGGTAGGAGATAACGACGCCGCGTACGGCCCCGTACTTGCGCGTATGTTAAACGCGGAATATTCCGTTGTAGCCAAGAGCGGTCAAGGCGCAGCGGTAAATTACAGCGAACGCCCCCCGTTTAATATGCCCCACGCGGCGGATTTATACAACTGGACTTTTTTCTCAAATACATTTGACGAAAACAATATTGAATGGGAGGCAAAAAATTTTCCCGTGGACGCTACTTTTGTCGCCTACGGCGTAAACGATTTTTTAACGCCGTACGAAAAACCGAGCGAACAACAATTTAAACGCGGATATAAAAGAATAATACGAAATATTCGTAGAAAGAACGGCAATATCCCGATAATTTGCTTAATTATACCGTCGCAAAAAACCGTCCCATTTGCCGCAAAATATGTTTCGGAAACGGTAAACGAACTTCAAATTTTAGGTGATAAAAATATTCACTATATAGAGATAAACGAAAAGGGTCCCCTGTTGAAAGCAAGTGATTTTATCGGAGACAATGTTCACCCGACAAAAGAAGGTTCCAAAAAAACAGCGGAATTTTTACTGCCTAAAGTTAAAAAAATTTTAAATTGGTAAAAATTTATCTTTATTTTTTCATATTTCTACATTAGAATAAAATGTATTTTAAAACACTTATTTTTAATAAAGTTTTCTTTCTCTCTTTTCTTTTTTGTTAAGGAGGTGTCTTTTTGGGGAAAACCATAACCATAGCAAATCAAAAAGGCGGGGTCGGAAAGACAACTACCGCCGTTAATCTTGCCGCCGCGCTCGCGGAAAAAGGGAAAAGAATGTTAATACTGGACATTGACCCGCAGGGTAACGCTACAAGCGGTTTTGGCATAGATAAGGGAAAACTTGAAACGACGATTTACGACGTATTGATACGGGAAGAAACCATAGAGAACGCTACGGTACATACAGATTTTAAAGTTGATTTGGTACCTGCAAATATTGCTTTAGCCGGCGCAGAGATAGAGCTTGTATCTATGCTTTCGCGAGAAATGCGGATAAAACGCGCCATAGCTCCCATAAAGGAAAATTATGACTATATATTTATAGACTGCCCGCCGTCGCTCGGACTTTTAACGCTAAACGCACTCACGGCGGCAGATACCGTTTTAATTCCCATACAATGCGAATTTTACGCGCTTGAAGGCGTAACCCAACTTATGAATACCATACAGCTCGTTAAACATAATCTAAACGAGAGTTTAGACGTTGAAGGTATACTTATGACAATGTTTGACGGCAGGAACAATCTTTCTTTTGAGGTTATCGCGGAAGTTAAGCGTAACTTCGGAAAACTGGTGTATAAGACGTATATTCCGAGAAACGTACGCCTTTCCGAAGCGCCTTCTTACGGCAAGCCCATAATGATGTATGACAAAAATTCAAAGGGCGCGGACAGCTATACGGAACTTGCTAAGGAGATGATTAGAAATGGCAAATAACAGGGGTTTAGGTCGCGGATTAGACGCGCTCTTCAGCGGAAATATGAGAGAGAGCGGAGAGCGCGTGGAAGAAATTGAAATCGAAAAAGTCCGCACAAATCCGTATCAACCGCGTCGCGATTTTGACAAAAGCGCTCTTGAAGAATTAAAGGAATCCATTCAAAATTACGGCGTATTGCAACCGATATTGGTAAGAAAGTATGAAGACGGCTACGAAATAATCGCCGGAGAGCGCAGAATAAGAGCCGCAAAACTTGCGGGACTTACAAAAATTCCCGCGCTTGTAAAAGAATTTGACAACAAAAAAATGGGCGAAGTCGCCCTAATCGAAAACCTGCAGCGCGAAGATTTAAATATTATGGAAGAAGCGAGAGCCTATCAAAGACTTATGCAGGAATTTTCTATGACCCAAGAGATGCTCGCGGAAACTTTGGGAAAAAGCAGACCAAAAATAGCGAATACGCTCAGATTGTTAAAACTATCGCCTAAAGTGCAAAATATGATAGCGGAAGGAAAACTGACGGGAGGACAGGCAAAACCCCTGTTATTGGTAGAATACGAGCCGCTTCAAGAAGAACTTGCGAAAAAAATTTCTTCCGCAGATTTATCCACGAGAGCAGCCGAAGCTCTGGTAAAATCCATAATTGAAAAGGAACAGCTCCCTGTTAAAGACAAAGAAACAGTCCAGAGGGAGGAAACGGAAGAAAACTACATAAGAAACGCCACAGAACGCCTTACGCAAATTTTCGCCACAAAGGTTTTAATACATCGCAAAAAAAATAAGGGTAAAATTGAAATAGAATTTTACTCTGACGAAGATTTAGAACGAATTTTAGAATCAATAGGCGCGGAAAACACGGTAAATACTGCGCCAAACGAATTTTACGTATAATAAATGTTTCGCGCGAAACATTTCTGGAGGTTTTTATATGGAAATTCAGCAATCTATACCCATTCTTTGGGGTATAACCCTATTTTTATTTTTGATTATAATTTATCTTTTGGTTTCTCTTAAAAATATAAAATCACGTCAACAAAGTATGATGCGGGGACAAAACGGAGTAAGTCTTGAAGAAATAATAATCAAAAATGTCAATGACATTAAGGATATCAAGCAAAACATCGCGACAATCGAAAAAGATATAGTAGATATAAACGCAAAACTCAAAAAAGCGTTTACAAAATACGGCGCGATGAAGTTTTCCGCTTTCGATGACGTAGGCGGCGACCAAAGTTTTGCTTTAGCCGTTTTAGACGACGAGAACAACGGCGTCATCATATCCAGTTTAAAAGGGCGCGAAGGATCAAATGTATATTTGAAAACCGTTGAAAACGGCAACGCGGATATTTCTCTTATGAGCGAAGAAATAACCGTATTAAAGGAAGCTAAGAAGGGCAGATAAAATGTATTACGAATTAAAATTAACTTCGCCGTCGGGAGATACGCATAAAATATCAATTTCTAAAAAATTAGCTGTCTACGGTATTTCAACGCTTATAATTTTTTTAATGATTTTCGTATCCTCCTTCGTATATTCCGCCTATTCCTTTTTTACAGCGAAAAATCAACAACAAGAAATAGACGAATTAAAATCGGTAAACACTATACATCAAGAACAAATTCAAAAAATTGTAAAAAAAGCCAACGCTCTTGAAAAGAAAAGCGAAGAACTTCGCACAGTAGAAAGCGAACTCAGAGTGCTTTCGGGCATCGCCTCGCCCGCAGACGAAGCGGCTACCGCAGATAAAAAAGGCGAAGGCGGCTCTTACGGAGACGAACTTGAACATCTCGAGGCATACTTAAATCAAAAGGAAC
>JAGBKP010000038.1 GCA_017635875.1 Selenomonadaceae bacterium
CTTTCTTCTTTTCTCTCTTTCTTTTATAAAAGAAAGAGAGAAAAGAAGAAAGTAAGTACAAAACGACTTTTGGAGGAATAGTATGTACGCTATTATTGACGTTGGGTCGAACACGGTTCGGCTTAATATATATAAACTTGAACACGGTCGATTAAATTTTGTGGTAAGCAGGAAAGAGACGGTCGGGCTTGCGTCTTACGTCAAAAACGGCGCGATGATGCCTGCTGGTATTCATAGGGTTGCGGCTGTGCTTACCGAATTTCGCGAACTTTTGGAAGATTTAAACGTGGAAAGTATCCACGTTTTTGCTACGGCGGCTTTAAGAAACGCTACGAACAGCAAAGACGCCGTTGCGGAAGTCGAAGACCGCTCAAAACTTAAAATACAGGTTATTTCCGGACAGGAAGAAGCTCGGCTTGACTTTATCGGCGCATCTACCGCGGTAAACGTGACCGACGGGCTATTGGTCGATATAGGCGGCGGCTCTACGGAGCTTGTGCCTTATAAAGACGGACAGATGCTTCACGCCGTAAGTATTCCATTAGGCTCTTTAAATACTTACAACAATTTCGTAAAAAATATTCTGCCCACAAAGGCGGAACGCAAAATCATAAAACAAGCGGTGCTTGACGAGATTAAAAAATATCCGGAACTGGACGGCGGAATTTATCCCATAATCTGCGGCGTCGGCGGCACGGCTCGCGCGGCAAATAAGCTAAACATAGACCTTTTCCAGCTTGAAATGGGAAATTCAAAGATAAAAGCGCCTAATCTTAAAAAGATGATAAAACTGTTGGAAAACGACGACAGCGCGACTGTGCCGGTTGAAACGCTTGATATTATCCTGCGCGTAGTCCCCGACCGCGTGCGGACGCTCTTACCCGGTATGATAGTGCTTCACACTATAGCGAAATACTTTAAGAGCGATGTAATTGAAGTGACAAACGCAGGAGTGCGCGATGGATATTTGAGGGAGCATGTATTGCCTAAAGAGGAATAAAGAGAGAGTTTAGAGAGTTGGCTGTTGAAGGATTTTTGCAAATATTTTTCGTTTAGTGGTGTTCATTTCTTTTGCTCGTGCAAAAGAAACGAACCAAAGAAAACACGCAAGGGGCGACGCCGCCCCTTGACCTTCAAATATAGAATTTTTCATAGTTGCCATTGAAGAATTTTGCACATGTTTAAACTTTCCGTTGCTCGCTTTGCCGCGTCCTGCGGCAAACGCTTCGCGCGGCGCGTCCTGCGCCGCATTACCGTGATTAGTTTTAAAAATAAAAAATAAAATTGGGGTCAAGGGGGACGAGTTTCCCTTGCGGGGTACGGGGCGAAGCCCTGTGTTGTAAAAAAGGGGGCGTTGACATGGCTAAAACTTACGATACGAGTTACACGCAAAATCGCGAGCTTTCCTGGCTTAAGTTTAACGCTCGCGTATTAGAAGAGGCTATGGATGAGAGCGTTCCCCTTTTTGAACGGTTGAAGTTTGTGGATATATTCACAAGCAATTTGGACGAATTTTTTATGGTGCGGGTCGGAAGTTTAACGGATTTAAAACGCCTTACGCCGGATATGCGGGAAAATAAGAGCTTGATGACGCCGACGGAGCAACTTTCCACTATTTACGCTTCTTGTCGCTCTATGTATAAATTGCGCTCAAAAATTTTTCACGAACTTACGGGTAAACTCGCGGAACTTGGATTTGTTCATAAAACGATTGAAGATTTAACGGCGGAAGAAATGGAATATTTGAAGGGATATTTTAGGGACGAAATTTTGCCCGCCCTTTCGCCGCAGATAATCGACGCGCATCACCCGTTCCCGCAACTTATCAGCAAGGGGCTTTATATGGGCGCGCTGTTAAAATACAAACGGCGCGTTACTTTGGGAATAGTTCCGATGCCTGCCGGAATTGCGCGAATAGTCAAACTTCCGCCCAAGAGATTTACTTTTATACTTTTGGAGTACGTTCTCTCTCATTTTGCGGAGACGATTTTCCCCACATATCCCATAATAGACCGCTCCGTGTTCGCTATAACTAGAAACGCTGATATTCATCCGGACGACGAGGAAATGGAGCTTGGCGAAAATTATCTTGAACAGATGCGCCGCGCTTTGAAAAAAAGGAGAAGTATGTCGCCCGTGCGCCTTGAAATTTCCTGCAAAGGGGATTCTCTTCTTGCGCCGTATTTAAGAAAGCGCATAGCGATAACAAGGCAGGAAATGTTCGTGACGGACGCGCCGCTGACTTTAAAATATCTCTACGAATTATACGCGGAATTTACCGACGAAGAAAAGGTCAAACTTTGCTACGCGCCGTGGAAACCGTTAACGCTTGCTGAAAAATTCGGCGAAAACGCGTCCGTAATGGCGGAAATCGAAAAGCGCGACGTTTTGCTTTCCTATCCTTACGATGATTTTGGGATTTTTTTATCCCTTTTAAAAGAAGCCGTATACGACAAAGACGTTATTTCAATAAAAATCACGGCGTACCGCATAGGCTCCGGACACGTCAAATTGATGAGCTATTTGATACTCGCGGCGGAAATGGGAAAAGACGTGACCGTTTTGTTGGAACTTCGGGCGCGTTTTGACGAGGAAAACAATATCGGCTGGGCGGAGC
>JAGBKP010000039.1 GCA_017635875.1 Selenomonadaceae bacterium
AGAAAAGAGAAAAAGAAAGTAACAAAGAAAAAGAGAAAAGAAAAAACTTTATCAGCTTAAAATATGACTTTAAACATTACGCTTTTATATTTTTATATTAAAGTTCTTTTTCTTTCTTTTGGTACTTTTCTTTCTTTTTCTTTCAAGAAAAAGAAAGAAAAGTACGGTTTTTATAGGTTGCCTACACAAAAAACGAGACGCGAACAGTATCGCGTCTCGTTTTTATTTATCTTCTTTCACAAATTCAATTTTCACGGTTCTTCCGAGTCCTTTGGCGACTCGCTCTATAAAGTCAAGAGACGGGTTGCTGTGACCCCGTTCAAGACGGCTGACGTTGCTCTGTTGGATACCTATTCTTTCCGCAAGTTCCGCTTGCGTCATATTCTCTTCCTGCCTTACCCGCACAATTTCTTTGACCAACCAATTTCGCAAATTTAAATTGCTCTGTTTCATATCCGCATTCCTTTCTTTAAGAAAATATCAACCACTCCATTTTAATCGGTATTTCCTCAATTTTTTATTATACGGCAATTATACCTCAAAAAAATAAAAAATGCAAATGTTTATATGAAAATTTTACAAATTTTTTTCAAAAAACGGCATCGAATTTGACAATACAAGAATTTTAATATATAATGTGAAAGTTTTGATTCTACTTTATATGAAAAGGAGATGAAAGTATGCGAGAAGATGAAAGAAGTTCATTTTCCGGTTCGATAGGCTTTGTGCTTGCGGCTGCGGGTTCTGCCGTCGGACTTGGCAATATTTGGCGATTTCCTTATTTAGCCGCTAAAAACGACGGCGGACTTTTTATCGCCATTTACATAGTGCTGGCTTTAACCTTTGGTTTTGCGCTTCTCATGACAGAAATTGCCATAGGGCGTATGACTAAAAGCAGTCCCCTTAAAGCGTACGGCGTGTTAAACCCGAACTGGAAATGGATAGGATTTTTCGCTACCCTTGTTCCGTTTATGATTTTCCCATATTACTGCGCTATCGGCGGTTGGGTCACGAAATATTCGCTTGCATACCTGACGGGCGTTGGCGAAGGCGTGGCGGCGGACGGCTTTTTCGGAGGATTTATCACTTCAACCACGGAGCCTATCGCGCTTATGGCGGTATTCCTTTTGATATCGTCTCTTGCTATAGTTTCGGGAGTCAATAAAGGTATCGAAAAAGTGTCGAAAGTGCTTATGCCGATACTCCTTTTACTCGTTATCGGCATATCCCTCTTTGCGCTTACCATAAGTTACACGGATCCTTCCGGCGTGACCCGTACGGGTACCGAAGGACTAATGGTCTATATGGTGCCGAATTTATCTAATCTTACGCTTTCGCATTTTATGGGAGTGCTGCTTGACGCTATGGGGCAGCTTTTCTTCTCAATCAGCGTCGCTATGGGTATTATGGTCGCTTACGGCTCGTACTTTAAAGACAGCGGCAACGTTTCAAAAAGCGTCTTAAACATCGAATTTTTCGACTGGCTTGTTGCGTTTTTGGCGGGTATTATGATAATTCTTCCCCTATACGTGTTTATGGGTAGAGAAGGTATGCACGCGTCGGGTCCGTCGCTTGTGTTCGTCACGATGCCGAAAATATTTATTGAAATGGGAAGCATAGGAAGTTTGGTGGGCGTAGCCTTCTTTATAATGGTATTTTTCGCCGCGCTCACGAGCAACATTTCAATACTTGAAGCGATAGTTTCTTCCCTTATGGAACATTTCAACATAAGCCGCAAGACGGCGACTTTGGCGGAAACCGTAATCGCCTTAATTCTGGGCGGTATCGTTTGCCTTGGGTACAACGTATTTTACTTTGAGGCGAAACTTCCCACAGGCTCGGTCGGGCAGATTTTAGATATTATGGACTTTATCAGCAACAACTTGCTGATGCCTATAGTAGCCATTTCCACCTGCTTACTCATAGGCTGGGTGGTAGGCCCCGACAAGATTATAGCGGAAGCCACGAAGAACGGCGAAAAATTCTACGGCAGAGCGCTTTACGTATTCCTCATAAAATACTGCGCCCCCGTGCTTTTAACCATACTTTTGCTCCGTTCCATCGGGATATTGCATTAAATTTTTAAAAACTTTACTAAAAACTGTTGATCGGTTTTTAGTAAAGTTTTTTTATTTTGTAATAAAAAAGGCTGCTTATGCAAAGGAAAGAGAATTATATCGGTAAAAAGAAAAATAATAAATATAGAAGGATATAACGATAAAATTTAGAATCTAAAAAAGAATTTTAATATAAAAAATAAAAAATGTAATACTTTATCCTGCATTTTAATTATAATAAAGTTTTCTTTTCTCTCTTTCTTTTTCAAAAGAAAGAGAGAAAAGAAAAAAGTAAATAATTAGTTTTTAGAGATGCCCTTACAATTATATTTTAACAATATCCCTTTCGACGGATTTTATCTTAATTCCCTTGCTTTCCAAAAGCTCCGCCAAATCCGTCGCGTTTCCTATATAGTTTAAGTCAAATTCGGCTGCCATGCCGTTTGCTCGCCTGAGGTAAACGCCGGTAACGCCTTGAAGTTCGTTCAAAAAATTCTGCATAGACGTTACGCTTTGTTTTGGATTCGTTATTATAACGGTTACGTGATTTTCGGGATTAGTCGCAAGTTCAAGAGTTTTTAAATCAATTTTATCCAAAAGTTTTTTTACGGCGCGTTTTATTGCGTGATTACGCCCCGCAGTTCCCGCGCCCATCGCGCTTTCGCTTCCCGCAAACAATACTTCTTTCGTCTTATTGCTTAAAATTTTCGCGTTTATTACAAAATTTGCTCCAACGGCTCCGGTTTTATTCTCGTTAATATTTACCGTAACGACAAAATCCGCGTTTGCTTTATCTTTTATAATCCTAGAAAATCCAATATCTTTAAATCCATCTATAAACGCATTCTCGACGGTTTCTAAATACACATTTGAGACGTTTGCCAAGCTAATGGCAATTCTTGGATCGCTCAGCCCGAAACGCACTTTTGCCCGCTTTTCTTTGTCGCTTAAAATAATATTTGTAACGTCGTCTCGTACGTCCGCCTTGATAGTAACGCGATATATGCCGTTTTCCTTCGTCTTTTCGACGATTTCATACTTCGTAATATAACCTTCGCTATGGGAATTTATGCGGTCTTTTATTACAGCATAATTTTCCGTAACGGTACTGGACTCTATATACGCGCCAAGCGCAGATTCCACCGCAAGGCGCATAGCGTCCTTTAAAGCGGTTTTTTCGCTACCGCCCATACCCGTGACCGTCACGGTTTTTGCAAAAACGGAAAGCGGCATCAACAAGCATATAAATAAAAACATTAAGATTTTTTTCATAAAATAGTCCTTTGTGTAGAAAAAAGAATAATTCTGTTGTATAATCAAAATTAAAAATTTCAAGATAAAAATGGGGGTCAAGGGGGACAAGTTCCCCTTGCGGGGGTACGGGGGCAGAGCCCCTGTGTTATAAGGAGTGATATTATGTATACGGTACTTACGATAGCCGGAAGCGACTCATCGGGCGGCGCGGGTATTCAAGCGGATTTAAAGACCATCGCCGCGCTTGGCGCGTTCGGAATGAGCGCGATAACAGCTTTAACGGCGCAAAACACCATGGGCGTTACGGGAATTTCAGAGGTAGAGCCTGAATTTTTAAGAAAACAAATCAGCGCGGTGTTTGAAGATATTCGTCCCGACGCGGTCAAAATCGGTATGGTGCCAAATGCGGAACAAGTAGCGGTTATAGCAAGCGAATTAAAAAAATATAGCGCAAAACATATCGTGGTAGACCCCGTAATGGTGGCCACTTCCGGCAGTCGGTTGACGAAAACGGACGCGGTAAGAGCGATGACGGAAGAACTTTTCCCATTAGCCGAAATAATAACGCCGAATTTGTCGGAGCTTTCCGCGCTTGTTGACTGGGACATAAAAACCACCGACGAGATGGCAGACGCCGCCGAAAGAATTGCAAAGCGTTACAGCACAACTGTCCTCGCCAAAGGCGGGCATCTTAAAGACGACGCCGTAGACATTTTAGCTTTTCCAAAAGGCGCGCTTTACGCCCTGAAATCAAAGCGAATAGACAATTTGAACACGCACGGCACGGGCTGCACCCTTTCAAGCGCGATAGCGACAAACCTTGCCAAAGGAATAACTTTAAAAGAATCCGTTAAACAAGCCAAAGAATACGTGCGCGGCGCAATAGCCGCCAAACTAAACCTAGGCAAAGGCAGAGGTCCCCTTAATCATATGTATCATTTTTATAAGGGTTAAAACCGTACTTTTCTTTCTCTCTTTTCTTCTTTGTTACTTTCTTCTTTTCTCTCTTTCTTTTTCAAAAGAAAGAGAGAAAAGAAGAAAGTAAAGAACACAAAAAAGGATAAAGCAATATGAAATGGGTTAGTCATCAAGCGGTGACAGGTGTACTTGCGTATGCGGTGACGAGTGATTTACTTTTTACTGCGGGGGCGATTTTTGGGGCGATAGCGCCGGACAAAATCGAAGGCAAGCGCGAAGGACTGTTTTCGATAGGTTGGAGAAGTCGGCATCGCGGCTGGTCGCATTGGGCAGTACTTTATGTTGCCGCATTCTTCGCCTTGTTGCAATATTTTAATATTGAAGACGTACAAGGCGCGATATTAAACGAAAACAGCCCCGTAAGGCTGCTTTTTGCGTTTCTGTTCGGCGCGCTTTGTCATATAGCGGAAGACGCGTTATGCGGCAAAGTGCCGACAGTTACGCCAAATATTAAATGGGGCGTAAGGCTCTTTAAAGTCGGCTCGCTCCGCGAATATGTTATTGTGATAGTTATAATTATAGCGATATATTTGTTTAAAAACCGTACTTTTCTTTCTTTCTTTTTCTTATAAGAAAAAGAAAGAAAGAAAAGTACCAAAAGAAAGAAAAAGAATTTTACTAAAAAAATAAAAACATAATGTTTAAACTTAAATTCAATTATGTTAAAGTTTTCTTTCTCTCTTTTTTCTTCAAAAAAAAGAGAGAAAAAAGAAAGTAAGAAGTACTATCTCCCCGCGCTTACGCCGTCCGCTACCAGTTTAGCTATGGCCTTGTCTGCGGCTTCTTCGGCTTCTATTGAGGCTAGTTCCTTTTTGCAGGCTTCTAATACTTCTATCGCTTTTTCCATATCTTTTGAGGACGATATATCGCTCTCGGTTAGTTTAGCGAGGGATTTTTTGCAGGTGTCCACTATTTTTCCCTTAAAAGTCGCCCGTTTTTTCTTGCGTTTTTCAAGCGACTCTATTACTGCGGTGAGTTGCTCCATAGAGTGATACGCCGCCAAAAAATCATACTTCGCCTGCGCGGGTAAGGACGCGCCGCCCATATCCTTGGGAAGAGTCCCCTCTTTTATTATCTCTTGAAACCGCTCCATTACTGCCATTTTCATCTCTCCGTATGCTTTATTTCTCTACTTTCTTTTTCTTATTTCTTTTTTGCCTGTCCCGCTTGCGGGGAAAAAAAGAAAGAAGAAAAAGAAAGTAGCAAAGAAAAAGAAGAAAGAAAAAACTTTACTAAACTCTATTGATTAGTTTTTCTTGCTATTGATTTTTATTTTTTTGATTTGTCTACAGTCTGTATTATTTAATTTTTGTTATAATTTAAAAAACCGTAAATTCATTTTTTCTTTTATGAATACTTCTATACTTTTATACAAATTCCTTTTTGCGCTTGAAAATTTTCGCGGATTAGGCAGGAAATTTTCATAATTTTGTAGAATAGGACAAAAGTTTGATATATTCCCATTACGATTGAGGAAGTGACACGATGCGTATTGATTTGTTGCCGCTTGAAACCTGTCAAGGTTATAAAATCCGTCCCGGATTTTTCTTGCTGCCGGGTACTACTCTTTTTCCCGGCGGGGTGAACTTTACCCTTTACACGAAAGACGCGGCAAGCGTTGAATTGGTCTTTTTCAACAGCGGCGAAACGGAGCCTTTCGCTACTATTCCTTATACTTCAAAATATCGCATCGGAAATATTTATTCTATGTTTATCTTTAACGTGGACATAGACGACCTTGAATACGGATTTAGATTAGACGGCAAATGGTCGCCCTCAGAGGGTTTTTTGTTCAATAAAAACAAAACCCTTATGGACCCTCGCGCGAAACTCGTAACGGGACGGGATATTTGGGGAGAAATTCCAAACACGGACAACGAATATCAACTTCGCGGCAAAATTCCCCGCAACAGCTTTGAATGGGGAGAGGACGCGCCGCTTAAAACGCCGCATAACGAACTTATAATCTACGAATTGCATGTGCGCGGATATACGAAGGACAAATCCTCGAACGTCGGCGCAAAGGGCACTTACAAAGGGCTTGCGCAGAAGATACCGTATTTAAAGGAGCTTGGCGTGACTGCCGTCGAGCTTATGCCGATTTTCGAGTTTGACGAATTTGACGGACTCTCGGAGCCGCGTATGAGTCCCGAAGGAAAACCTTTATATAATTATTGGGGATATAACACGACGGCGTTTTTCGCGCCTAAAGCCGGTTACGCCGTATCGGGGCGCGTACACGGGCAGATTGATGAATTTAAAACTTTGGTGAAAAAACTTCATAGCGAGGGAATAAAGGTCATCTTGGACGTGGTCTTTAACCATACGGGAGAAGGCAACGAGGAAGGTCCCATCATCTCGTTTAAGGGATTTGACAATAAGAATTATTACATATTGGAAGATAACGGCGGGTATAAGAATTTCAGCGGTTGCGGCAATACGTTTAACTGCAATAATCCGATTGTGCGAAAAATTATCAGAGATTGCTTAAAATACTGGGTTGCGGAATATCACGTTGACGGCTTTAGGTTTGATTTAGCGTCCATTTTGGCGCGCGATAAAAACGGCGAGCCGATAGAAAATCCGCCGCTCCTGGAGGAAATCGCCGTAGACCCCGTGCTTGCGGACGCGATTATAATAGCGGAGGCTTGGGACGCGGCCGGGCTTTATCAAGTCGGCACCTTTCCCGCTTACGGCAGATGGGCGGAGTGGAACGGACGCTATCGCGACGATATGAGACGGTTTTTAAAAGGCGACGCGGGTTTTGCCAAGCTTGCGGCTATGCGTATGGCAGGCTCAGAGGATATTTACAGCCGCAAAAAACGCGGAGAATTTGCCTCTATCAATTTTATCACTTGTCACGACGGCTTTACGCTGAATGATTTGTATTCCTACAACGAAAAACATAATTATTTGAACGGCTGGAACGGTACGGACGGCGGCAACGATAATTTCAGTTGGAACGCGGGCGTTGAAGGCGAAACGGATAACGAAGAAATAAACGCCTTAAGGATGAGGCTTAAAAAGAACGCCATAGCGACGCTTCTTTTAAGTCGCGGCATACCGATGCTTCTGGCAGGAGACGAATTTTCAAACACGCAGTACGACAATAACAATCCGTACTGTCAAGACAATGAAATCTCTTGGCTAAACTGGCATAATTTAGAGAAAAACAAAGAATTATTTAACTTTACAAAGCGAATGATAAACTTTAGAAAGTTACATCCATCTCTTAAGAATATGTCTATAACGCCGCCGGAAAACTATCCATCCGTAAGTTTGCACGGAGAAAACGCTTGGCAGTTCGACGAACATCCCGAAAACAGGATATTGGGGCTATTGTTTACGGGCGAATTTGACGGCGAATCGGATTTTGTATACGTCGGAATGAATATGCATTGGGATATGCACACCATGTGGCTCCCGGATTTACCCAAAGATTACAGATGGGAAATAGTGGCGGACACAAGCTATGAAAAGGATTCGTTTTTCGAGGAGAGCAAGAGGGCGAACGTAGGCGCGCCCAAAAAAGTAAAACCCCGCTCGCTTTTTGTGGCGACGGGGGTGAAAAATTAAAGGGCATCTCTAAAAACATTACTTTCTTTTTCGCCTGTGCCCTTTGGGTATATAAGAAAAAGAAAGAAAAGAAGCGAAAAGAAGGGTTTTAGAGGTTACTTTTAATAAGAAATACCCCGCCAAAGCGGGGTATTTTTATAGCAATCTTTAATTTTAAAAGAAGAAAGTAAGATTTTTAAATACGCCTAAAACGAACTCACAAAAACTCTTCGGTTTCAAACGTTGACAAAGCGTCCGGCGAGCCTATTACAAAAATTTTGTCCCCTTCTTTAAAATCATAGTCGGGAGGCGGAGGGATCATCGCTTCTTTTTTGTTTTTGATAGCGATAACGATTATATTATACTTTACTCTCCAATCTACTTTCATTAGATTTTTGCCTATATATTTTGACGGTACAATCAATTTCAAAATCTTTATATCTCCGTCAATGTCAAGATAATCAACGGCGTTCTCGGAAACAAGATGCAGCGCGAGCCTTTTTGCCGTGTCTCTTTCCGAAAAAATCACTTTGGTCGCTCCGATTTTTTTTACCATTTCCGCGTGGCGTTCGTCTATGGCTTTGACTATGATTTCCGGCACTTTCATCTCCGCGCAGAGCATAGCCGCCATAAGACTTGATTCTAAATTTTTCGAAGCGATAACCACCGCGTCCATATCTGCGATTCCCGCTTGTCGCAATGCGTGCGCATTTCTAATATCAAAAACCATAATATGCGTCAGTTTATCCGCTATGGATTCCGCTATAGTTTCATCTTTATCAACGCCTAAAACGCTGTAGCCCATTTTTTCAAGGGCTATGGCAAAACTGCTGCCAAAACGCCCCAGCCCCAACACTGCATACTGTTTTTTATCTGCCATATAATCCCCTCGTTAAAAACTCAAGGTAACCTCTAAAAACCCTTCTTTTCTCTTTTTCTTTTTTCCCCGCAAGCGGGACAGGCAAAAAAGAAGAGAGAAAAAGAAAGTAAGGTTTTTAGAGATGCACTCAACCTATCATAATATTCTCTTTAGGATATTTAATCGCGGTATTTTTCTGCGCTATTAAAGCGAGCATAAACGTCATTATTCCCACTCTGCCCACCAACATAGTAAGCGAGAGTACCAGTTTACCCGAATAATTCCACTCGTTGGTTATGCCTATACCCATTCCTACGGTACCAAAACCGGATACGGTTTCAAATATTACTTCCAGCAGTTCGTGGCGTTCGCCGTCTATTATCGACAGAATAATACTTGCGACTATTACCCAAATCGCGCCCATAGAGAAAATCGCAAAGGATTGATCCCGAAGAGCGGTGGGAATCTCTCTGCCAAAGATTACGATGTTGTTTTTGCCGCGAAGAACAGCCCATATTGACATCACGATAATGAAGAAAGTGGTACACTTTATGCCGCCGCCCGTAGAAAGCGGCGACGCGCCTATAAACATCAAAAGAACCATAACAAGCTGAGAAATTTGTCCCGTTTCGGATAAATCAAAGCTGTTAAATCCCGCAGTTCTGCAAGAAATAGACATAAAACAAGAATTTACGATTTTTTCAAATTCATTCATATTCCCTATGGTATGCGGATTATAAAATTCCACGACAAGAATGGGAAGAGTCCCCGCAACTATCATAATCGCGGTTGTAATGACAACGATTTTCGTATGCAGTGAAAATTTCGCAAAACTGCGTCTGTGTAAAAAATCGGCCATAACGGTAAAACCGATACCGCCAAGAACTATAAGCGTTCCGATGCACATAAGGAGAAAATTGTCGTCGTTTCTCTTGCATAGGCTGTCATAATTGCCGAATAAATCAAATCCCGCATTGCAAAAGGCGGAAACGGAGTGAAAAATCCCGTAACCTATCGCCTCAAGACCAAATTCGGGGAAAAAATGAACAGTCAACAAAATCGCGAAAAATCCTTCAATAGCGAAGGTGTATTTCAGCATACACTTTATTAAATCAAGCAACCCGCTTTGATTTTTTTGATTGAGCGACTCTTGCAGAATTAAATTTTGTCGCATTTTAAACCTGTAACCCATAGAATGAGCCGCCAAAGTAGCAAGAGTCATAATTCCAAGACCGCCCACCTGTATCAACAAAAGCATAACGATTTTTCCAAACACGGTCAAATCGTTCTTTAAGTCTACCACGGTAAGCCCCGTAACGCAGGAAGCGGAGGTGGAAATAAAAAGCGCGTCTATGGGGTGAAGCCCCATAGCATCCGTCGTACTGATGGGAAGCATCAATAAGCCCGTTCCGAGCAGTATCATAAAAATAAAACTTAACAATATTACCTGCGTTGGTTTTAGTAAAAAGTACTTTTGCAGCGTTTTAATATCAAAGCGTTTTAAACGCACACGACTACACTTCCTTAAGAGCATATTTAAAAACCTTACTTTCTTTTTCTCTCTTCTTTTTTGTAAAAAAGAAAAGATAAAAAGAAAGTAACAAAGAAAAAGAGAAAAGAAAAAACTTTAACAGTTTACAGACTGTAGACAAATTAAAAAATTAAAAGCAATAGCAATAAAACTAATCAATAGAGTTTATTAAAATTTTTTCTCTCTCTTTCTTTTCTTTGCTTTTTTCATACAATATCTTAACACTTTAGTGTTTAGATATTGTTGTGCCCTTTGGGTACTTTTCTTTCTCTGCTCTTTTTTATAAAAAAGAGAGAGAAAGAAAAGAAAGAAGAAGATATGTCTACAATCTGCTTTTCTCTTTTTCTTTGTTACCCCAAAACTTCTTCAATCGTCTTAAACATCTTATCAACGTCAAGAGGTTTTGCGATATGGGCGTTCATACCCGCCGCGAGCGCGGTTTCCACGTCTTCTTTGAAAGCGTTTGCCGTCATCGCTATAATGGGAATGTTTTTGAGCTTTTCGCTTTCAAGGGCGCGAATTGCTTTTGTCGTCTCGTAGCCGTTCATCTCCGGCATTTGTATATCCATTAGCACCAAGTCGAACGGATTATCTTCCGATTCGATTACTTTTTCAAGCGCAATTTTGCCGTTTTCCGCAGTTTCCACCTGCATATCAAATTCCGACAAAATCATTACGGCGATTTCACGATTCATCTCCACGTCTTCTGCAAGAAGCACGCGCAAACCTTTCAAATCCACAGCGCTCTCGCGCTCCGCGCTCTCGCGCTCCGCGCTCTCGCGCTCCGCGCTCTCGCGTTTCCCCTCTACGAGGGGAAACGCGAGATGAATGATAAACGTCGTGCCTTTGCCCGTTTTAGTTTCCACTCGCACCGCGCCGTCCATCATATCAATAATGGATTTTGTAATGCTCATTCCAAGCCCTGTGCCTTGAATGTTCGATACGGAGCGGTCTCTTGCGTACGCGTCGAACACCGTCGCCGCAAATTCGTCGCTCATACCTATGCCCGTATCTCGTACTCTTAATTCGTAGTACGCCTTTTTATCCGAAAGTTTTAGGTCGGGGTCGATGATTACGTTTGAGTTTTCGCCTTCGTCCTCGTCTTTCGCGGACTTATTGTAATAGTACGCGCCCGTTCTTGCAAGGTATTCCTCTTTTGTGATTTCCGAGATTGTAACGGCGACAGCCCCGCCTTTCGGGGTGAATTTATAAGAATTTGAGATAAGGTTTAAAAGCACGCGGTTAAGCCGCTTTCCGTCCGCCGCCACCCATTCGTTTTTAATATCGGTTTCAACCGTATATTTTAGATTTTTTCCCTCCATTTGAGTTTTAAACAAGTCCTTGACTTCCATAATACAGTTTTTAATATTTGTAGCGGTTATTTCGAGTGTGAACTTGTTGTTTTCAATGCGGCTTACCTCTAATATATCGTTTATGAGGGAAAGGAGATTGTCGCTCGCCGTTTCGATTTTAGAGAGATAATCCTTCGTTTTATCGTCCAAATCCTCTTTCTTCAAAAGGTTTACATAGCCTATAATGGCGTTCATCGGCGTTCTTATGTCGTGGCTCATATTGAAGAAGAACGTGCTTTTCGCCACGTTTTCCTTTTGAAGCAAAGTCCTTTCGAGTTCGGTCTTTCTTTCCCTTGCCATCATCAGGCTGTATATATTAAACATAATATATAATGAAATGGCTAAGACTATTATTTGCAAGATATTATGAAACGCCAGAGAATTTTCAAGCTCTTCAAGGTTAGTCCCGACAAATTCCGTGACTTGTTTTTCTTCGTTTTTGTTTAATCTTACGCCGTAGGCTTTGAGTTCGGCGAGATGGTGCTTGTTAATGGCGGTAATCGCCTCGTTTACGTTATCCTTAACGGATTCCCTCATCCAGAGCATAGACGAGAGGAAAATCATCGCAAGGAGAGCAATCCAAGCAACCGTACTCTTGCCAAAACGCCTTGCGCGGTCGCGTTTAAAGATGTAGCGATAAACGGCAAAGCCCAAAATGCTCCACACTATCAGCATAAAGTAGCTTTCCACCGCCAGATTTGCCGTTGAAAAATTCCAAGGCACAATGAAGTATAGGAAAAAGAACACGGATATTAAAAGCCCCGCCGCGCCGGTTACAGTAACTTTTTTGTTATGGTCTACAATAGCGGCTTTAAGCGCGGCGGCGGAGGTGTACGCGTAAGCTATCGTTGTGCCGATAGTATTTACGTCTATAATCCAGCTAATAGCCGTGCGTCCGAAAAATGGAATGGGGAGCGATATTAGCATTATAAATAAAATAGTGTTACGCGGCGAGCCGTCCTCCGTAAGTCTTTTAAACCAACGGGGGAGAAGATTGTCCCGCGCCATAGCGTATACTAGGCGACTGCCTCCTATGGTGTTGCCCAAGAGCCCCGTCATTGCCGCAGAAAAAAGCGTAACGCCTAAAAGCGTAAGCCCATTTTCGCCTAAAAATCTATATACGGCGTGGAAAACCGGCAGGGCGTATATGCCTTTAAGTTCGGGCAAAGAATTAAAATACGCAGGCCAAGAGCCAAACGCGTAGGGAGAAGCGGAAATTGCAAGATATGACAATGCGACATAGGAATAAATGCCTAAAATAATGGCGAAAACCATTACGGTAAATGTTTTTTTTGTACTGAATTTAAATTCTTCGGCGGAGTTTGAAACGGACTCAAAACCCGCGAACGCCCAAGGCGCGAGGACGATTATCCCTAAAACGGAAAGGGCGGGGGAATGGTTTATAGAAAAATACGGTTTTATTTCAAATAAATATGTACCGTTTGCCGAAAGCGTCGCGGCAAAGCCCGCCGTTATGCCGACGAGCATAATAAATACCATAAGTATTTGAAGTTTTACCGCAAGCGTCTTTTTATATATGGCGAGCGCGCCGAAAAGGAGAATGGCGGCGATTTCCGTAAGTATTTCGCCGGCGTATATGTGATAACCCGCGATGGTGTAGTGAAATCCAAATTGAAATATATCCCCCGCAAGGTTTCGAAAGATGAGGACAAGCGCGGTGACGTTCGCCCAAGTGATGGCGATAAATACGAGGAGCAAAAACCAAGAAGCGATAAAGCCGTGGTCGTGTCCGAAGGTAAATTTTGAAAAGGCGTAAGTGCCGCCCGCGTCGTGATGGCGACGCATCATATAATAATAATTGTAACCGATAATAAGCATAATAAGGCCGCCGATGGTCATACCGACAGCGACGCCAAGCGGGCCGCCGATAGGAAGAAAGACGGTGGCGGGCATAATAAACGCGCCCCAACCGACGGCGCATCCAAAAGCGAGGGCGAATACGCCCAGAGGCGATAAATACTGTTGTAACTTTTGCGTAGGCATAAAACTCTCCTAACGTTTGACTTCTCCGTGTTGAAACCGCTTCATCCACATTCTGATTATTCTGTCGCGGTTTTTCTTCAAGTAGCGAAGGATTTTTCCCATATCCTTTTTTTCAACGCTTCCCGTATCCTTCGCCAGTTCTGCGGAATCGCCGGTTATCCAAAATTTTGTCGCGTTTTTTTGCGGGTGTTTGGATACGTGTACATGAATAGGTTCGTTTTCTTCGCCTATCCAAAAATATATTGCATATCCAAGGTAAGTCAATAGTGCGCTGGGCATAGATATTACCTCGATTCTTTGCTGTTTTTGTATTCTCGCCAATCGTCCCACATAATGGATTCGTTATGCAGTAAATAATTTTCCATATCAAGTTCGTCGTTTTCCGAAAAACCATAGGACTTGTAGCAAAAAATATCGGGCAAACGCCATTCCGAGTAATGCGTGCGGTCTTCGACTTCTTCGACGCGCACCGTAAGATTTTTGCAACCGTCGCGGTCTACATATTCGTTCATTATATGTACTTCAAGGGTTTTATCCTTTTCGTAGTTTATTGAATATAGCATATTAACACCTTCAAAAAAATTATTTTCCATTATAACACAACATTCAACACTTTTCGAGGGGCAGGCAGGATTTTTTTTTATTTGCTCGAAATTTAACGGTAATAATTTGTTTTGGGAGATATTTATGGAAAAGTATGGGTTTTGATACAATTATTGTTTTTTGTGTTACTTGAAGAATTTTAGCAAATATTTTTACGTTTCGTTGTGTACTTTCTTTGCTCGTGCAAAGAAAGTACCAAAGAAACACGCAAAGGGGCTTTGCCCCTCTTGACACCCCAACAACCGCTACTCTCTTAGCCGGTTTCGTTATCATCGAGGCTATTGAAAAATTTTGCAAATATTTTTCATTTTCGTTGTCCGCTAAAACGCCGTCCTGGCGTTTAGGCGGACAGCGGCGCGTCCTGCGCCGCATTACCGTCCTTTGGTTTGTGCTTAAAAATAATCAAGTGATGTAACTTTGTAAAGTTTTCGCAATATCCGCATTATGCTATCAAAGTACAAAAGTGTAAATTGAGAGCGCCCCAAGGATGGGGCGCGTCCGCGTAAATCGCGTGATGCGATTTTAGCGGACAACGAAAACTTTTGCAGACTCAAACTTCTTCAATAGCCTCAATGATAACGATAAAAATAGATTGAATAAAGTGTGGGGTCAAGGGGTGAAAACCCCTTGCGTGCTTTCTTTTTGCTTCGTTTTTCTTTGCACGAGCAAAGAAAAATGAAGACAACGAAAAGTAAAAATTTATGCTTAAATTCTTCAAATACAATACAAAAAACAAGATTTAATCCAAACTTATACCTTTTTAGGAGATATTTATGGAAGAAAGAACATACGAAATTCCTTGCGACAAGGAAAACAGCGACTATATCACGGAGCTTTTGGAAAAAATCCGCCTCTCGTCGGCTTATAAAGAGGCGAAAAGCGTATACGTAAAACTTCTCTTTGCGGACGTTCCCAAAGTCATAGCGGAGAAGATGCTTGACTTTTTGACTCGGCACTTGCCGAAGGCGCGAATTTTAGGTATGAGCCTTACCCTTTTCGCGCAGAACTATAACGGAATTCCCTTTGTCCGTATGAGCTGCAACTTTTTTAAATCAAGCAAAGTGGATATTTTTTATCAGAGCGAAAAGCCCGAATGTTATATGACGGCGGGAAAAGATATGGCGGCGCGTTTGAAGGACGTGCCGGATAAAAAGGCGGTGGAGGTCTTTACCACCGGCGGCGTGAACGTGGACGTGTCCAAATATATTCGCCACCTAACCGCGCCTTTTGAGGATATTCCTTTCTTCGGCGCGGTCGCGGGGGTTTTTGAAGTCGATGCGGAAATAGAGAACATCTTCCACATGACGCGCGTTTCGGACGTTAAGGAGCGATTTAAGGAAAAGGGAGAGCAGTATGTTGTCGCGGACGGCAAAATATTTGACGATGGCGCGGCTCTCGCGGTGTTTTCCGGCGAGGATTTAAACGTAAAATGCGACTATCTCTTGGGTTGGAAGCCCCTCGGACGCGAGTTTAAGATTACAAAAATGCTCTCGCCCACCTGCGTCGATACCATAGACGACAAACCCGCCGCAAGTATATTCGAGCGTTATTTGGGCGCGCATACGGACGATAAGTTTTTGTTTAACGTGTGCGAATTTCCCTTTTTGGTGGAGCGAAACGGCGTATTGCTCGGCAGGGTTCCGCCTTGCTACGACGACGAAAAGCGTATCTATTTCAACTGCGATTTACAGGAAGGAGAAATAGTGCGCCTTAGCTACGGGCACCCGCAGGAGATTTTGCGGGATACTTGGGAAAAGAGCGAGGAAATGCGAGCCTTTGCGCCGGAAAATTTGTCCATAGTAGCTTGCGGCAATCGCGCTTTCTTCTTGCAGGAAAACGCGCGAATCGAGATAGACGATTATTCGAGATTTTTCCCCCAACTCGTTGTGGCGAACGGTCAGGCGGAGATATATACTCACCACGGGCAGGGCGGCGTTTTAAACACCGCGCTTGTGGTATGCGGTATGCGCGAGGGTGAAAACACAAAGCCGCTTGATGCCGTTGAAACCTGCGTTTGCCCATACGCGGCGGGCGGCGAGATTATCCCCCTTTCCACCCGCCTCGCCACGTTTTTAAACGTAACGGCGGAGGATTTAAAGGAAAAGGCAATAGAAGCGGAAAAAGCGAACGTCGCAAAGAGCAAGTTCCTCTCGAATATGAGCCACGAGATAAGAACGCCCATAAACGCCATATTGGGTATGGACGAGATGATTTTGCGGGAATGTAAGGACGAAAGGATTTTGGAATACGCCGAAAACATTCGTTCCGCAAGCGCAAATCTCTTAGGCATCGTAAACGATATACTGGACTTTTCAAAGATAGAGGCGGGCAAACTCGATATAATCCCCGTGGAATACGAGCTTTCTTCGCTCTTAAACGACCTTGTCAATATGGTGGAAACGCGGGCGAAGAAGAAGGGACTCGCATTTCATATCGAAGTGCCGGAAGATATTCCGAGCGTGCTATACGGCGATGAAATACGCATAAAGCAGGTTGTGACGAATATTTTAACCAACGCCGTCAAATATACGGAGCAAGGGTCGGTGACTTTAAAAATCACCTTTACAAAAGAAGGGGATATTTTAAAGAGCCGTTGCAGCGTAATTGATACGGGCATTGGCATAAAGGAAGAGGATTTGCACAAACTTTTCCGCGCTTTTGAGAGGATAGAGGAATCGAGAAATCGCACCATCGAAGGCACGGGACTTGGAATGAATATCACGGAGCGGCTTCTCGCCCTTATGGGCAGCAAACTCGAAGTTGAAAGCGTTTACGGCAAAGGCTCTGCGTTTTCATTTGAACTAACGCAGAAAATCGTAAACGACGCGCCTATGGGACGCTTTGAGGACGCGTACCGTCAAACGCTTAAAAAGCGCGAAACGTACAAGGAAAGTTTCGTCGCGCCGAACGCAACGATTTTGGTGGTTGACGATACGGCGATGAATCTTACCGTGGTTAAGGGACTGTTAAAAGCGACGAAAATAAATATAAGAACGGCTGAAAGCGGTTACGAGGCTCTTAAACTTGTAACGGAGGAAAAATACGACATAATTTTCCTAGACCATCGTATGCCCGGGATAGACGGTATTGAAACGCTTCAGCGCATGAAAGAGTTGCCGAACAATTTGAATAAAGGTGTTCCCGTGGTGTCGCTGACGGCAAACGCAGTGTCGGGCGCAAAGAAAATCTATATGGACGCGGGTTTCGACGCTTACTTAACAAAGCCTATCGACAGTCATCAGCTTGAGGGTTTAATAATAAAGTATCTTCCGAAAGATAAAATCGAAATTATTAAAAACGAGGAAAACGAGGATAAGTCTAAAAGTCAAGAAAGCGAAACTTCGGAAAGCAATTTGCCAAAGTGGCTGTACGAGGTCGAAGGGCTTGACGTACATCAAGGGATAGTGCATTGTGGAAGCGAGGAAACGTATCTAGGCGCGCTCACGGTGTTTGCGGAGGCGATAGAGCCGGGAGTCGAAGAAATACGCAGATACTTTGAAACGAAGGATTATAAGAGTTATACGGTAAAGGTTCACGCGTTAAAATCCACGGCAAGAATTATCGGCGCAAAGGAACTCTCCGAGCGAGCCAAACGTTTGGAGGACGCGGGAAACGCGGGCTATATCGAAGAAATCGCGGAACATACCCCCGCACTGTTAAGTCTTTACGAAAGTTACCTTCAAAAACTTTCGCCGCTACTAAAACAGGGAGACGACGCGGACAAACCCGAGATGCCTGCCGACGAAGTAGCAGACGCGTTTAACGCGTTAAAAGAGGTTGCGGAAACTTTTGACTACGACAGCCTTATGATGATGCTTGACGAACTCGGGAATTACAAATTGCCGGAAGGCGAAGCGGCGAAGTATAGAGAGTTAAAGAGCGCGGCGAAAATCCCCGATTGGGATAGGGTTAAAGAGATATTGGAATGAAAATTTATTTGGATACATGCGCTTTTAATCGTCCTTATGATAAAAGCGACGAATTAAAAGTTTTACTTGAGGCAAGAAGCGTTTTATTGATACAAATGTTTATTGCGGTTGGTCTTTTTGATTTGGTTGCGTCATATATGCTAATTTATGAATGTGAACAAAGCCCGTATAGAGATAAGCGCATAAGTATAGAACATTATATACAAAAATTCACAAAATGTTTTGTAGGTATAGAAAATAAGGCAGAAATCGAAGAAATAGCCCAAGTTATTATGAGTAGCGGCGTAAAATTTAAAGATGCTTGTCACTTAGCGGCGGCTCAAAAGGCTAAATGCGATTTTTTTATAACTACCGATAAAAGATTGTTAAAGTATAAAACTGATGAAATGCAAATTTTATCGCCGACAGAATTTTTTACAACTAAGGAGGGATAATATGCCAAGCGTCGCGGATAAGGGAATTATGGAAGAAGGAATGGCGTGTTTGGAAGAACATCTAGGCTCGCTAAAAGCCCAAATGTTTGTTTCCGCGCTTATAGAAGATAATTTTGACTATACGAAATGGCGCGAAACTTCCGACGCGGGTAAATCATCGGATACAATAAGCAAAGAAATAAGCGAGTGGGGCAGAAGGAACCCTGCATTTATGAAGTCTTTCGGCATTTAGGAGGCAAAACTATGACAAAATATGAAGACGTTTCAAAAGTTATAGATTGTTTGGAAGATTTAAAAAATCACGAGGCTAATTACGCCGAGATTAACAAGTATCTTTCACTTATCAACGCAACGCAAGCGTTAAAAGACGTTGCGGAATGTATGGCAAGCGATTTAGCCGAAAAAACAGGTAAAACCAAAGAAGAAGTCTTAGCGGGATATTATGCTAAAATCTAACTTTAAAAATTACTTTCTTTTTCTCTCTTTTTTTTGTAAAAAAAAGAGAGAAAAAGAAAGTAACAAAGAAAAAGAGAGAAAAAAAACTTTATTAAAAAATTATCTTGAAGAATATTTTAAAATATTTACAGTATTTTTTATTATTTTTTTCTCAATGTTAGTCACAGGTTGTCAACAAGAAAAATCGGAAAAATCCGTTCTCGCTCTTGATACGGTCATAACCCTTACGGCGAAAGGGGAAAACTCAAGGGAAGTCTTAAACGAATCCGCAAACTATTTGACAAATCTTGATAAACTGGCGAGTTTTGACGAATATAGTGAGTTAAACCTGCTTAATAAAGTCGAAATAAAAGATTTTATAAAGGTGTCGCCGGAAATTTATGATATGCTGTCTTTGGGTAAATATTATACCGACTTTACAAAGAAAAATTATGACATATCCGCAGGCGCGCTGGTAAATTTATGGGACAAAAACAGGAAAAGCGAAACTCTGCCGAACAAGGAAGATATACTCTTTGCAAAATCCACCGTAAACGCCGATAATTTTCTTCTTATTGACGGTAAAGTTAAAAAGTCAAACGCGAATACGAAGATAACTTTTGGGGGTATTGCCAAGGGTTACGCGGCGGATAAAATTTATTCTCTTTATAAAGCAAAAAATGTAACTGGGTTTATGAATTTCGGCACAAGCACAATTCTTGCCTGCGGGGATAAAACTTACAGAGTAGGCATAAAAAATCCACGGGACGAAGAAAAGATGCTTGGCGTTGTTACCCTTAAAAACGAAGTCTTGTCCACTTCGGGAGATTATGAGCGTTACTTTATAAAGAACAATGTTCGTTATCATCATATTATAGACCCGTTCACGGGCTATCCCACAAACAACGGCATCGCGTCCGTTACGGTTATAGTGCCTCTTTCATTTGAACACGCCGGAGTTGTGAGCGACGTACTTTCAACCGCGCTTATGGTTGCGGGCGCCCAGGGGGAGGAGTTTTTGCCCGCGGGAGTTAAGGCTCTTTTTGTTACGACTGATGGGAAACTTGTGTTTGTTAATGGGTTTGAGTTGGAAAAATAAATTTTTTAAATTTTTGGGGCTTTGCCCCAAGCCCCACAAGGGCGCTGCCCTTGACCTGCAAGGGGAACTCGTCCCCCTTGACCCCCATTTTTAAATAATAATGATAAAACCAATTAATAGAGTTTAGTAAAGTTTTTTCTTTCTTCTTTTTCTTTGCTACTTTTTAGAATTTCTTAGCTATTTATAGCTTAGAAATTCTTATACTCTGTGAGTGCTTTTTCTTCTTTCTTTTTTTCAAAAAAGAAGGAAGAAAAAGAAAGTAGGAATAAACCACAAGGAGAAAATCAAAATGCAAAATTCAGACAAATACGCATTTGAAACCCGCGCGGTGCACGCGGGACAGGAAAAAGTCGATAAAACCGGCGCGAGAGCCGTGCCTATTTATCAGAATGTGTCTTATGTGTTCGAGGACGCAAAAGACGCGGTAGACCAGTTCTTGCTGAAAAAGCCCGGCTATATCTATACGCGCCTCGGAAATCCCACTACTAATATTTTCGAGGAAAGAATCGCATCATTGGAAGGCGGTGTCGCCGCGCTCGCCTTTAGCAGCGGTATGGCGGCAATTACCGCGTTGATGCACGCGCTTTGTCACGCGGGAGAACATATTGTAACTTCAACGAATATTTACGGCGGCACTTATAACCTTTTCGCGCATACTTTGCCGGATATGGGCGTGACTACGACGTTTATAGACCAGTCGAAGGGCGCGGAGGAATTTGAAAAGGCTATAAAGGAAAATACGAAGTGCGTTTATGTGGAGTCCGTCGGCAATCCCAACGCGGATTTGATAGATTTGGATGCAGTCGCAAAAATCGCTCATAAACATAAGATACCCCTAGTGGTTGACAATACCTTTGCAACGCCGTATCTGCTAAGACCTATCGAACACGGCGCAGATATAGTGATACATTCAGCGACGAAGTTTATCTCCGGCAACGGTACAGCCCTTGGCGGCGTCGTGGTTGACGGCGGCAAATTTAACTGGGAGGATTCCGGAAAATTTCCGTGGCTCTCCGAGCCGAACGAAAGTTATCACGGTATGAACTTTTACAAAGACGTGGGCGCGGCGGCTCTCGCGGTATATCTTCGCGCCGTTATATTAAGGGACACCGGCGGCACGCTCTCGCCCATGCATGCGTTTTTGTATCTCTTGGGGCTTGAAACTTTGGCTCTAAGAGTAGAGCGGCATACGGCAAACGCCCTTAAAATCGTCGAATTTTTGAATAACAGCGACAAAATAAAATCCGTAGCCCATCCTTCGCTAACTAAACATAAAGACCACGAACTTTATAAAGAATACTTTAAGAACGGCGGAGTTTCGATATTCACTTTTGAAATCAATGGTACTAAAGAGGACGCGATGAAGTTTATAGACAAACTTCAGATTTTTTCCAATTTGGCAAACGTAGCGGACGCAAAATCGCTTGTCATTCACCCCGCGTCAACGACTCACGGGCAGATGACGGACGAGGAACTAGCCGCAGCGGGCATCAGTCCGACTACTATAAGACTTTCCGTTGGAATTGAAAATGTAAACGATTTAATTGAGGATTTAAGACAAGCGTTAGAATAAGAATGGGGGTCAAGGGGGACGAGTTCCCCTTGCACTCACAGAGCACAACAATATCTAAACGATAAATCGTTAAGATATTGTATGCAGGGTACAGGGACAGAGTCCCTGTGTTATAAGGAGAAACTATGTATCATACGCAGATGGAAGCCGCCAGGCAAAATATTATCACAAAGGAAATGGAAACCGTCGCCAAAAAAGAAGGACGGAGCGGGGAGTTTATACGGGAGCTTGTGGCAAAGGGAGAAGTCGCCATTCCCGCCAATGTTCATCATAAATCGCTGTCCGCCGAAGGCATCGGCGCGAAACTTCGCACTAAGATAAACGTAAACCTTGGCGTTTCGCGGGATGTGAGCGATTACGACTTAGAGATGAAAAAGGTTATGACGGCGGTGGAACTTGGCGCGGATGCCATAATGGACTTGTCAAGCCACGGGGACACGGAGCCTTTCAGGAAAAAGCTGACGGCTGAATGTCCCGCTATGATAGGCACCGTGCCGATTTACGACAGCGTTATTCATCATAAGCGCGATTTGGGCGAACTTACCGCCGAGGATTTTTTGGAGGTCGTAAGACTTCACGCGGAAAACGGCGTGGATTTTGTGACCCTTCATTCCGGGATTACCAGAGGTACGATAGATAAGATAAAAAGCGGCTCTCGCAAGATGAATATTGTTTCTCGCGGCGGCAGTCTTGTCTTTGCTTGGATGAGTATGACGGGGAAGGAAAATCCCTTCTACGAATACTTCGACGAAATTTTGGATATTTGCTACGAACACGATGTAACAATATCGCTTGGAGACGCTTGCCGCCCCGGTTGCCTTGCGGACGCGACAGACGCGGCGCAGATAGACGAGCTTATCACTTTGGGAAAACTTACCGAAAGAGCGTGGGCGAAAAACGTGCAAGTTATGGTGGAAGGCCCGGGTCACGTACCGCTTAATCAAATAGCGGCGAATATGGAGATACAGAAAACTCTCTGCCATAACGCGCCGTTTTATGTGCTTGGGCCTCTTGTTACGGACATCGCGCCCGGCTACGACCACATCACGGCGGCGATAGGCGGCGCGATAGCGGCTACCGCAGGAGCGGCGTTTTTATGCTACGTTACCCCCGCGGAGCATTTGGCTCTACCTAATGTGGACGATGTGCGAGAGGGGATTATCGCGTCAAAAATCGCGGCTCACGCGGCGGATATTGCAAAAGGCTTGCCCGGCGCAAGGGATATTGACGACAAGATGGCGGACGCAAGACGAAAACTCGATTGGGAGGCGCAGTATGCGTGCGCCCTAGACCCCGCGACAGCAAAAAGAGTGCGCGAAGAGCGCGCCCCGGAAGACGACCACGCGGACACCTGCTCCATGTGCGGAAAATTCTGCGCAGTAAGAAGTATGAATAAGGCGTTAAAAGGCGAGGTTATTGATATTTTGTAGGTAACCTCTAAAAACCGTTCTTTTCTTTCTTTTTTTCCTCCGCAAGGGAGGACAGGCAAAAGAAAGAGAGAAAAGAAAAAAGTAAATAATTAGTTTTTAGAGATGCCCTAAACTGTATTACATCAAGGAGGTTTATATGAGAAACATTTATAAGATTTTATTGACGGCTACCCTTGCCTTTGCGTTCATCTTTAATGCGGCAAACGCCGAAAAGACAAACTGGGAGGACAAAACCTACAACTTTAAGAAGGCGCAAAAGGTCATTGTTTATGGTTTTGTCAACCGTGACGAAAAAGAGTTTAACGACGACGTTATGCTTGAGGTCCTTAAAGAAGAATATTGGAAACAAGCGAAAAATTTTAAAAATTACACGCTGATAGAAGGCGTAGGGACGCCGGAAGTGGGAAAACCCGTAGAAGGCGCGGATTTATACATAGTGAGCGATCTTTTGGATTGGCACGATGATCAGTATACCCGCCCCGGCTACACGTCTTGGGAAACTCGCAGGAACACGCGCAAAGTGCGACTCCCGGACGGCTCGTCTTATGACGAGGAATATACTACCTCCGTCCCCGTCCATCATCCGCCGTACACCGTTTACACGTCTACCGTGCGTATGCGTTTCAGCGTGTTTGACGCAAAGACGGGCAAGCGCGTATTAGCCCGCGATGACAAACGCGATCGCGACGATAAAAAAGCGCAAAAGGGAATGTTCGGTCGCATCGTTCACTCCTTCTTCGAAGATTTTAACGATAAACTCAGCAAAGAATAAAAATCGACAAAATAAAAAGGCTGCTAAAAACCCGTACGGTTTTTAGCAGCCTTTTCCCTTACCCATAATCCGTCAGTCAAGATCGCTTGCTTTACCCTTGTAATTCGGCGGGCGTTTCTCAAGGAAAGAACTTATACCCTCTTTGTATTCTTCGCCTTTTATAACTTTCGCTCTGTAAGAATTTATTCTTTCAAAATCCTCCGCATTGATGTTGGAAGTCGCTCTCGCAAGAATCCTGAATTGACGCTTAATCGCGCTTATAGACATAACGCTGTTTTTCCTCAAAGGATTTAAGAATTGTTTTTCCAGTACTTCGTCTAATTTTTCTTTTTCAACCACGCGATTTATAAGACCTACGTTTAACGCATCTTCCGCCAGTATCGGCTGACCTAAGAAAAACATTTCTCTCGCTTTATTTATGCCAAGCTGGTTTATAAAGTGAAGTATTCCGCTGGCGTTATACGGAATTCCGATTTTGGCGGGCGTAATGGCAAAGGTGGCGTCTTTGGCACTTACTATCATATCGCACGACAGGCACAAATCGCACGCGCCGCCCCATACCGTGCCATCGACGCAAGCGATAACGGGAATCATAGTGTCTTGCACTACGCGTAAAAGTCGTTCCATAGCCACGTCAAACGACAACGGATCGTCGCCGTTTACAGGCAATTCTTTTATATCGTGTCCCGCGCTCCATACGTTTTTATAAACCTCTGCTTTAATAACTATGCCCACACATTCTTTTTCGTAGCCTTCGCGAATTTCCGCGATAAGCTCGTTGCACATATCGTGTGACAAACAGTTGAAATGTTTGCCGTTTTGCATGGTGATATACATTATGCGGTCTTTGATTTCACTCTTTGTAAGCAATTAAGTCACCTCTATGTGTGATTATTTTTTTATTATATATAACACGCTAAAAACGGCTTTCCTCATTTTCCTTAGGAAAGCCGTTTCGCTTTATTTATCGGGAGTTGTTGCGATTTCTTTCTTAAGATCGGCAAACACCGCGCTGTTTTCTCTTGCGCCGTTAAGCCCGGATGGCGTCATTATTTCATTTTTGCCAACCGCGCCTACCGTCGACATATAAAAAGGCGCTTCTGCGTAATATCCGAGAGCCGCGTAATAATTCTTATCTTCATCGGACAGCTTAATCTTTCCCGCCGCCATTTCGTCTATCACGCCTTTAGCGTAAGCGCGAACAACGGGAGTAAGATTTACGCTTAACGTTACGGTTTGATTTTTCTCTTTGTTGTAATCCCATTCCGCCGTGATATCGGTGCTGTTAAGCGCGGTCTTTAATCTGTTCATAATGACCGCTTGCTCGCCTTGAGCGTTTTGAGAGTTTGCCGCAACAATGCCCGCAAGTTTCTTACCGTCCAGGACAACACGAATCTTTTTTGTATTCGCCTGCTCGGCAACGACTTCCGCGCTCTTTACCGCGCTTAAATTGTTCGCCAGCACG
The DNA here is from genome assembly GCA_017635875.1 of Selenomonadaceae bacterium. GTDB lineage: Bacteria > Bacillota > Negativicutes > Selenomonadales > Selenomonadaceae > RGIG9201. Next base: position 25,331 of record JAGBKP010000039.1, read on the forward strand.
TTTGTATCGTCGCTCTTTACCGCCGCTATTAAGCCGACCGGAATAGCAGGCAGAGAGAGTTTGTTCCACGCGCCGTTTCTGTACGCGTAAAGGGTCAGCATATTGCTGTGTTGTTCAATATACATAGGAATACTTTCGTTTTGTGTGTTGTTGCTGTTCTTATCGGTGAAAATCCAGTCGAGTTTCCCATCCCAAGCAAAAGTGCCGTCCTTAACCACGCACACCTTGCCGCCTACGTTTGCTTGGAAATACGGTCCAAACAAGTTAAGCCCCGATTCCAAAGTACGATTATCCGAGGGCGACGCGATATAAGCCGCCTTCAAATCGCTGAGAGCGTCCGCGGAGCAATAAGAATTATCACAACCGCAGGCAAAAAGCGCGCCGCCTACCATAAGCGCAGAAAATAATTTTTTTAGCTTCATATTAAATCTTCTCCTTTAAGTATCTTTTACTTTTTTCTTTTCTCTCTTTCTTTTGAAAAAGAAAGAGAGAAAAGAAAAAAGTAACAAAAAAGAAAAGAGAGAAAGAAAACTTTATCAAACTCTATTGATTAGTTTTACTCTATTGTTTTTTATATTAAAATTCTTTTTCTTTCTTTTTCTTATAAGAAAAAGAAAGAAAGAAAAGTACGGTTTTTAAACCTCAAAACGTATTCAAATCTCTTAAAACCTGAGCGATGGGCGCGGGGCCTTCGCGAAGGATACGGGGCACCATAGAGGTGATGTCCACTATGGTGGAGGGGACGCCTTCGGTGCTCTTGCCGTGGTCTAGGACAAGAGGAATACGTCCGTTTAGAGTTTCAAGCACTTTTTGCGCGGTGGTGGGGGGAATTTCGCCCGAGAGGTTTGCGCTCGACGCCACGATAGGCTCGCCGAGTTTGGTTATGATTTCGTTTACGATGCTGTCGTTCGGAATACGAATACCAACGGTTTTAAGATTAGCCGTAACAATGTCTGAAACATTATCCTTTTTGTTCATCACAAGGGTGATATTTCCCTTGTATTTAGCAAAGAGGCGTTTTGCTTTCGCGTTTACGTCCGCGACTTTTTCCGCCATCTCAATATCGCTTACAAGCATACTGAAGGGCTTATTGAAGGGGCGATTTTTAACCTGATAAAGGTTTTTTACCGCCTCATCGTTGTTATAAACAGCGGCAAGCCCATAGACAGTATCGGTATGAAGCGCAACTATCTGACCGCTCCTCAAAAGTTCCACAGCTTTGTCAATGTTTTCGACGGCATCTAATAATTCGGTATTCATAAAAACGACCTCCTTATATTAGGGACTTTAGTCCTTGTTACCTCCATATATACGCAAGGACAAAGAAACGTTTCGTTTCTTTGTCCTTGTGACTTCTTATTTTATTATGCCAAGCTGTTTTTGGTTGTGATACTTTTTAGCGGTTTCATAATAACTCTTAGCTATTCTCGTGATAGCGATAATGCGAGAGTTTTCGGTTTCGTAAACGGTCGCGCTGCCGTCTTTTTCGGTGAAGAAATGGTAGCTGTTGCCGCCGCGGTTATAGGAGAAATCGCTGATGCCGGTCGCGCGATGGAAGTTCCACTCGTCGCCAATCGAGATAGCTTTATACTTAGCTCCGCGTTTAGTGTAGCGTACGCTTTGTATTTTATGGGATTTTGAATCGACTTGGAAGGTAACCCCGTCGCCTACCTCGGCTATAAGGGATTTATCCTGCTTTTTCGCATTCTTAAGCTTTCCGGAATCAAGTTTTCCGTCAAGATTAACGTTATCCATAGCAAACGCCATAGTAGAAAAAGCGAACAGCGCGGCTAAAGTAAGAGCCAATTTTTTCATAAGAATAATTCCACCTTTCAGGAAACAAAATATATGATAAAATATGATAAAACAATATTCTGAAAATTTTGTGTAATTTGCTGATTTTTCTAAATTTAAAATAAAAAACGGCTTTCGCCGTTTTTTTATTTCAGTCCCCGCTTTTTCGTCTTATGCTTATAGTAAAGATAACCAATAATCACAACGCAGACTATTACAAATATTATGCTCGCCTCGTGACCCACCGCAAGCATTTTTTCCCAATGTTCGCCAAGTTTCATTCCTATGTAGAGTATCATCGCCGTCCAAGGAAGCGAGCCGATAAAAGTCATTACCAAGAAACTTTTCATATTTACGTGCCCAAAACCTGCCGGAAGCGATATAAACGTTCTCACTACGGGGAGCATTCTCGAAAAGAACACAGCGCGTATCCCGTATTTGTCGAACCATCTCTGCGCCAAATCCACGTGCGACTTTTTCACGAAAAAATAGTGACCGTATTTATCCACAAAAGGCCGCCCGCCTTTATCCCCCACATAATACGCAAATATCGACCCCGCCATACCGCCTATCATTCCCGCGGTAAGCGCGCCCGTAAAAGTCATCTGGTCCGCAAAAATAAGATACCCCGCAAAACCCAAGATAAGTTCGCTAGGTATAGGAATACAAGCGTTTTCCATAGCCATTAAAACAGCTACCGCCACATATCCCCAGTTTCTGATAAAATCCAAAAAAATCCCCGATAATTCTCCCATATATTCTCCTTATAAAGTTATGCAAATGTTAATTCAGAATTTTTTATAACTTTTAAATTATGTTCCCAATATTTTATAGCCCTTTTTGCCTCTTTTGGCGTAGTTGCAGGTATATCCGAATAATCAATGGGTCTATTATCTAAAGCATCGAGTTCGGCAATTTCTTCTTCGGTGGGTTGTTCCCCTCTATATACTTGCGTTGAGACTATCATAATAAAGCCCCCTTTCATATGTGTTTGCTTGTCTGGCCGAAATAATTCTAATTGCATTAACTCTATCTGTGCAAACAACTAAAATTATTTTTTTGCGTCCGATTTTACCGATAACCTTATAGCGTTCTTCATAAACGCTGTGCTTTGTATCCGGTATCATTAAAAGATTTTCATCGGCAAACACAAGACGAGCCGTTTGAAAACTGATACCATGTTTTACGATGTTAATTTTATTTTTTTCTTCGTCCCATTCAACTGTTTGCATTTTTTAATCCTTTTTCAACCGCTCGCATCTTTTATACAAATCCTTATAAAGTTCGTCGCGCTTTTGGTACATCTCTTTAAACCAATTATAGCGTTCTTCTATATGGTTTACTAAGAGGCGTTCGCGTTTTACGTATTCGTAAGCGGCTTTTGAAAGTTCTATGCGTTTTTCTTTATTTTCTATCAAAATTTTAAGTTTTGCTTGAAATTCCTTCGGATTTCTGTAGATAAACCCGGTTTCGCCATCCTTTATTACGGACTCGTAAACTGTGGGAGACGCTAATACCGCTACTTGCGCGTTGCCCGATTCTATGAATTTTAAGTCGCTTTTCGCTCTGTTAAACACATTGTCCTTAAGCGGAAGAAGCGCGATATCAGCCTTATACATTTCGTTCATATATACATTGTAAGATACCCATTCTTTCATTCCCGTGGATTTATCCGTTACAAAAAATTTATTTTGGCTCTCTAAAGCGTCGAAGAATTTCGTATCCGAAATTACGATAAAACGCAATTTTTTACCGTATCTCTTCGCGAATTTGTTTATTATGGGCATAATATCGCCCCATTCTTCGCTCCTGTTCACCGCGCCGAAAAATATCGTTATTTCGTCCTTATCCTCGAAATTTTTTTCGGGCGCAAGCGTAGCTATGTGATTTTTAAAAATCTTTACATGGGGATTGAATTCTCTCAGCTCGTTTGCAAGCGTCTCCGTAGAGCAAGTAACGGCGCAAGTGGCGATGTAATCCACATACTTCACGTTTGCGATGTTGGGGAAGCGAGTAAGAGAGTCGTCTATCTCGGATATTAAGAGATACCCGCAGTTTTGCAGGGTTCTTGGGAACTTCAAGCCCTGCTCTACCGAATCGGAAACGCGTCTGGCGCGGAAAAAAATCAGAGTATCGTCTCTACGCGGCAAAAAAACGTTGCCTACAATCTCAAAACCTGCGCCCAGTTTCTCCTTCATCATTCCGAAGGGTTCCAGTATCCTAGCCCTGGGGGTTACAATTTTCTCCCCCATATCTATATGTGTAAACATATTTTCTCCTCACGGCAATATATCTTTCGGCGCAATGCTTAAGGCTTTGTATATCAAATTCGCCTGCTTTTTCACCAAATCGTTTTTATCGTAACTCTTTAATATCGTTTCTCTCGCGTTGTGACCTATGCGCTTTCTGAGTTCTTCGTTGTTTAACGCCTCTATTATGCGACTTGCAATATGTTTCGGCTCTCTGAAATTTGCAAGGAGCGCGTTTTCGTTATCGACGCACACCTCTTGCACCGGCGGCGTCAAAGACGATACGAGCGGACAGCCGAAAGACATCGCCTCAAGACAAGACCACGAAAGTATGAAAGGACGCGTCAAATACACGTGAAGCGTAGAAGCCCTTAAAATTTGCTGATAGGCGTCTCTTTCGCAATGCCCCACAAAATGCACGCGGTTCTTGTCGTAGCCGCCCTTTTCCTCTTCAAGCGTTTTATAACTCTTGCCGCTCTTATCCGCCGCGCCGTAACAAACCTTATCGTTTCCTATAATTACAACGTGAGCCTCCGGCCTTTCGTTCAGCACTATGCGGATAGCGTCCATAAACTGCGGAAAACCGCGATACGGCTCAAAGCCCCTCGATACGTAAGTTATAACTTCTTTTACATTCGACAAATCCAGCTCTTTTTTGGGGACTATCATCTTCGCGCCCTCCACAGGGCTGCAAAAAGCCGTGTCAACACCCTCGTGCACCACTTCTATAGACGGTTGCAATTCTTTGGGGAACTGCGCTTTTTGCCACTTAGTAGGCGCAAAACGAACATCCGTATGTATAAAGTTCACGAGATGATGCGAGCTCATCATTCTTATTCGAAGTCTGTCATCCATACTCGGCACTTCGTCTTGCCAATAATAAGCGTCGCTCTCTTTTGAACGGTAGAACCATTCAAAATATCCCACAATAGGCACATCCGGCCACACGTCTTTTGCAAAAAGCGTGGTACCCCAACCCGTATGCGACACAATGACGTTCGGCTTATAATGGTACTTATCCCTAAGCTCCACCATGGCGCGAGTCGCTGATACGCCCTCTAAAAGCGATTCTTCAAAAACTTTTATCTGCGGCTGCGGTCCTTCTTTCGGAAATCTCCACTCGTCCCTCTTATAAAGCGCAGTCTGCACATTAGGCAACACATTCCCATTGGTTTCCGTTGTCATAAAAAGCACTTCGTGTCCCAGTTCATTTGCCATATACATCGACAAATACAAAAATTGCCCCGGAAAATTCGGATGCGCAAATAATATTTTCATATATTTCTCCTTTAAAATGTTTATTTACTTTTTTCTTTTCTCTCTTTCTTTTGCCTGTCCTCCCTTGCGGAGGGAAAAAGAAAGAGAGAAAAGAAAAAAGTAACAAAAAAGAAAAGAGAGAAAGAAAACTTTATCAGTTTTTAAATTATAAGTTTAACCGTTACAATTTTTATTTTTTAATATTAAAGTTCTTTTTCTTTCTTTTGGTTCTTTTCTTTCTTTTTCTTTCAAGAAAAAGAAAGAAAAGAACGGTTTTCGGTTGTAATTCAATACGCGCCTTTGCCTTTTATTACAACGGAGAAAGTTTTTAGGAGGTAGACTATATCGACCCAAGGGGACCAATTTCTCACGTACCAAGAATCCATCTGCACGCGTTCTTCGTAGGTGGTGTCGCTTCTGCCGTTTACTTGCCAAACTCCTGTTATGCCGGGCGGCACTAAACAAAAGTCCGCGAAATAATCGCCGTATTTTTCGATTTCGTCCGTTATAATGGGGCGCGGACCCACAAGGCTCATCTCGCCTTTTATTACGTTGATGAGTTGGGGAAGTTCGTCTAAAGACGTTTTTCTTAAAATCTTTCCGATTTTTGTTATGCGCGGATCGTCTTTAAGTTTAAATTCGCGTTCCCACTCGTCTTTAGCGGCGGGGTCTGTTTCTAGGAGATTTTTTAACACCTCGTCCGAATTTATCACCATAGAGCGGAATTTAAGACAGCCGAAATATTTTCCGTCCTTGCCGACCCTTTTATGCGAAAAAAGTATCGGACCTTTAGAGTCAAGCTTTATAAGCAGCGCGACTATAATCCCCAATGGGAGGGCGAAAATAAGCCCCGAAAGAGTGAGAGTAAGGTCAAAGATACGCTTAAAAAATCTGTTGTACCAATGTTTCAGATTGTTTTTCACGCGCAAAAATATTACGTTGCTCTCGCCCAAAGACTCCGCCACGAGGTTTTCAACGGGCGCGCCTACAAGATCCGGCACAAAGGCGACGTTTTCAACAAGCGGCCGCACTTTTGCCACAAGCTCTACAAGTTCGTTGTTTTTCAGCCCCGGCGCGGTTATGATTACGTTTTTTACTTTCGTTAGATGAATGACCCGCTCCAAATGCTTAAACTTGCCTAAAAGACGATATTTTCGCTTAAGTTTCACGGATTTCGGGTTGTCGTCCAAAAATCCCAAGACCTTATAGCCGCCGCCTCCTATGCGGCTAAAAGAATCAAGCACAAGTTCCGCCGTTCGCCCCATACCTATAAAGAGTACGGAAGTTTCAAGAAAATGCAGTCGGTTCATAAGTTCGCGGAAAATGTATCTTCCCACCGTGAGCGAGAAAAACGCGAATACCCCCGTCATTCCCGCAAAAAGCCTTGAAACTTCGCCGCCCACTTTGCCAAAATACAGGAGCATAGAAATGGTGATTACCGAATAAAACACCGACCAAAAACTGTGCTGCATTATGCGCCAGCTTGGCATTTGCCGCAGCGGCGGCGGGTTTATGTGCAAAAACGCCAAAAATATCATCGGCACTATTATAAAGAGATACACCGAAGGGATATCAAACGCTTGTCCACCCTCAATAACTTCCCGCCGCAAAAAGAACGCGGTTAGTTCGGAGGAGATTATTAAAAAATAGTCCAGTATAAAGAGCAAACAGACATAGAGATTTTTCATAGGCTACTAACCTTTTCCATAGCGCGCGCTATTATATCGTCCATATCGTAATATTTATATTCCGCAAGCCTGCCCAAAAGAATTAAATTTTTAACCTTTTTCGCCTTCGCTTCGTATTTTTTATACGCCGCTTTCGCCTCTTTGGTGAACATAGGGTAATACGGCTCGGTTTTATTGGCTTCATAGGCAATAGGGTATTCTTTTAAAATAATTGTGACGTCTTTTTTGCCGAAAGTCTTATGGATATGTTTAAACTCGGTTATGCGGGTAAAATCAAAATTGTTCGGGTAATTTACCGTCGCCGCCTCTTGATAACGGTCTTTGCCAAACACTTCAAATTCCATAAACACGCTCCTGTACGGAAGCGGCTTGTATTCGTAATTAAAGAGCGCGTCTATTCCGCCGGTGTAGATGACTTTTCCCTTAAACTCTTTGCCAAAGATATAAGTCTTATTGGATTTTATCTCCAAAACGTCACTTGCGGGTGTGTTTAAAAGAATATGTATGTTGTCGTGGTCAAGGATGTTCTCAAAAAGTTTCGTATAACCGTATATCGGCACTCCTTGATACCTATCCGTAAAATACCTGCTGTCGCGGTTTATCCGCACCGGCACCCTTGCGGTCACTTCTTTGTCGATGTCCTCAGGTCCGAGTCCCCACTGTTTCATCGTGTAGTTTACAAATACTTTGTCATATATGTAATTAGCCAAAAATTCAAGTTGCGGCTCTTTTTGTTTCTTTAAGTCCAAAATTGTGACGTTTTCTCCGTAACCGAAGCTTTCGGTAAGCATTATTTCCATTTCCATAGCGACCGTGTTAGGGAAAACTTCGTAAAGGGTTTCAAGGTTAAAGGGTAAGGAGGCGAGTTTGCCGTCTATATTTGCTTTAACTCTGTGTTCGTAGACCTCCATATCTGCAAAATGCGACACAAAATCCCACACCTCGGGGTTATCCGTATGAAAGAGATGCGGGCCGTACATATGAATAAGCGCGCCTGTGGCAAAGTCTATTTTGTCAAAACAGTTGCCGCCTATGTGATTTCTTTTGTCCACAACGAGCACTTTTTCGCCTTTTTCCGCCAAAAGACGAGCCGACACAGCGCCGGCAAACCCCGCGCCCACTATAAGCGTATCTATATCTTGAAGCATACCATCTCTCCTCAACCAGAATTTTTTCTACAGTATATCAGAATTTAATTTTTTTTTAAAGAAAGATTTTGATTTTTTTAGAAAACAATTTCACGCGCATATAAATAATTGTTGCAATTTTCGCAAAAATATAGTAAAATCGAAGAAATTCAGATAAACAGGCGGTGATTTTGTGGAAGAAATTATCTCTCCTATGAGCGGCAAAGTGCTTTCCATAGAAGAAGTCGACGACCCCGTATTTGCCGATAAAATCTCCGGCGACGGTATTGCCGTGCTTCTTGATTCTCCCACGGTGCTTGCGCCGATTTCAGGCGAAATTTCCGTTTTTTTTGAAACAAAACACGCTTTTATGATTACATCGGACAGCGGCGCGCAAGTTTTAGTCCATATCGGGCTTGATTCCATAATAATGGAAGGCGTCGGCATCACAGCCTTTAAAGAGCGCGGCGAAAGAGTGGAAAAAGGCGCGCCTGTTTTAGAGATAGACCTTCCCTTTTTTAAGCGTCGCCGCATAAATCTTGTCAGCCCCATTCTAATCGTAAATTACGACGAGCTGAAAAAACTTGAGTACAAAAACGTGGGAAACGAAGTTGAAGCCGGAAAAGACGTAGTGCTTAATTTTGAAATGTAGCCCTTTTTTCAAAAAAACGCTTGCAACAAGTTGAACTTTCCTATATAATAACACAGTCTACGGAGAGGTGTCCGAGTGGTCGAAGGTGACAGACTCGAAATCTGTTGTGGGGAAACTCACCGTGGGTTCGAATCCCACCCTCTCCGCCATAAAAAAATCCGGCCGCTTGATGCGGCTTTTTTCGTTACTATTCACAGTTCCTTCTTTCTTTTTTCTCTTTCTTTTTTATAAAAAAGAAAGAGAAAAAAGAAAGAAGCAAAGAAAAAAGAGAAAGAAAAAATTTTAATAAAAAAAA
>JAGBKP010000040.1 GCA_017635875.1 Selenomonadaceae bacterium
AAAAACAATAGCGAAAAAATAATCAATAGCGTTTGATAAAGCTTTCTTTCTCTCTTTTTTCTTTGTTACTTTCTTTTTTCTCTCTTTCTTTTTCAAAAGAAAGAGAGAAAAAAGAAAGTAAAGAGATGGTTTTAGAGGTTGTCGAAATGATTTTTGGGATTATAGACATAGGCTCGCATACTTTGCGCCTTGCGGTATATGAACGCAAAAACGGCGTAGACAGCTTGCTGACGAAAACTAAATTTGCGCTGGGACTCGCCGGATATTTAAAGGACGGAACGATGAGCGAGGAGGGAATTTTCTCTCTCCTCACTCATTTAAAGGATTTTTGCAAGTTCCTTCGCGCCTTTGATATTACGGAAGTTCACAGTTTCGCCACCGCCGCGCTTCGTATGAGCAAAAATAATGCGGAGATTTTGGCGCGGATAAAGGCGGAGACGGGGCTGGACGTTAAGATTATAAGCGGCGAAGAAGAGGCCGCTCTCGCATTTATCGGCGCGACGAAGGATTCGCCCATAAAGGAAGGCGCGCTTATAGACATAGGCGGCGGCTCTACGGAGATCGTAACCTTTGTAGGCGACAAGATAATCGAAAACCACAGCCTTCCCATAGGCGCGGTATCGCTGTCAAAAAAATACAACGCGGAATTTTTCCCAAGCAAAAAGGCAAGGGAGAGCGTAAGACTTGAAACTTTAAAAACCGCGCAGACGGCAAATATTAAGGTGAACGCAAAAAAAGCGTTGGTGCTCGGCGGCGCGGCAAAAGGCGCGAAACTGTTATTAAACCGCGACATAATAGACTCTATATCTAAAGAAGAAATAGACGAGCTTTTAAATCGTTTTCAGGGCGAACTTTCAAGTCACGACAAGTCGCTTCTGTTAAGAGAGGTAGCAGACCGCGCGCCAATTCTTATCACGGGTTTTGTTATGCTCTCAACCTTGATGGAAACAATGCATACGGAAAAATTCTACTATAAAGACGGCGGAGTAAGAGAAGGATATATAGATAAGTACATTAAATAATTCATAATTATGAATTGACACGAGGCGGTGAAAAAGAATGGCGGAACCTTTTGTGTATAGAGCCAATCAGTATCATAAAATTACCGAGTTTGACAAGGATTTTAGAGCGGTAGAGAAGTATTTTAAGGAATTTTTCGAGGGGAAGGAAACGGAGCTTTTGAGCTTGGTGAGGGAAGTCCTCTCGCACGGCGAATTTGTAAGCCCCACAAAGAAGAAATCTTACAGCAAGACCAGAAAGGATAAGTATTTAAAGTTCGATATAGGAAAGGGGCACGGGATAATCTTTTTCTTCGACCCTAATGACAATTTCGATGAAAAAGTGCATGTGACGCTTGTGGTGGGGTCATAATAAATACAAAATTAAACGGAGAAGAAAAATGTTAGAACAATTATTTTATTTAGTAAGAACAGCGGAAAAAATTTTACGGGTTGAAGGAATGGATTTACGGCTTTCTCCTCTTTTTTTCCGCACGGTGGCTATGATTTTAAAAAATCCGGAAGTTACCGCGGATTTTATCTCCAAGGCTATTGTGGCGGATAAAGCCTTGGTTGCGAGGACTCTTACGGAGCTTGAGGAAAGAGGGCTTATAGACAGAAGACGCAACCCTCTCGATAAGAGAAGTTTTCTCTTGGTGCCTACGGATAAACTCTTGGCGGTAAAAGAACAAATTTTAAGGATAGAAAAAGATACCGAGGCGAAAATCCGCGAAATAGCCGCAAGCGAGGGCATAAAGCTATGGTGAAGTTAAAAGACCCTATTATCGCCGCCGGACTTTCCGCCGCAGTATTTGCGCTTTGGATGATTAAAGCAAAAATCGCGCCCTTTGGCGAAGCGACTTTTGCCGTAGCTGACGCGGCTATACAGTATCTTGATTTCTTTGCGTGGGAAAAACAGATTTTAAGCGGCGATGCCTCGCCGTTTTTTTCTTTTAACAAAGGCGTAGGCGGGCTTTCTTTCGCCGTGTTTTCCTATTATCTGATGTCGCCTTTTAATCTCTTGCTCGCCATTTTCCCCTACGAAAAAATAATTGTCTTTTATCATCTCGCGTCGCTCTTAAAGCTATCGTTCGGCGCGTTTGCCGCCGCGCTTTATTTAAACGCAAGATTTAACCTTAAAAGCGAGTGGAAAATAATTCTCGCCGTAGGATTTTCGCTCTCCACTTGGCCTATTCAGCAACTCTATAATTTAATGTGGCTGGACGTTATATATCTTTTGCCGCTCGTTATGCTTTTTATTTATCGTTACGAGATGGGGAAATCTTTTATCCCCGTAATTCTTGCGATGGCGGCTTCAATAATTATAAACTGGTATCAAGGCTTTATAATGTTGATGTTCGTTTTTATATTCAGCGTAATCGACCATATTTGGTTTTTAAACGAAAAGACCGATACACGCGAAATTTTTAAATTTGCCTTTAAAATAATCGGATTTATATTTGCGGCGGTGATTTTATCGCTGCCTATGTTAATTCCGACTTTTTCCGCGCTTGCGCTGGGACGCGGCGGCGTTGACTGGGACAGTTTCGGTTTTCGCGTGTTCGCCTCTCCTTATAAACTCTTAACCGGCATAATCCCGGGATATACGTCGGATAAAGGCGATTTGCACTACTACGGCGGCGAAATTATGATGCTCTCTATGCTTGCTTTCTTCTTTAAAATTAGGGGAAGAAAACTGATTGGCGGCGTTGTTATCGCAACCGTTATTTATTTAATGTATTACTTTGAGCCTTTTTATTTCTTGTTTTCACTGTTAAAAAATGTCGGAGGGTACTATTATCGCTACGGACTCTTGGCAACCTTTGCGGCTATGTTCCTTGCGGCGCATTTTTTAAATACCGTAACGCTAACAGCAAATAAACGCAAGATACTTGCATTGTTAACCCTGCCGATTTTTTGCGTTCATATCTCGTTTATTATGAAGCCTGCCGTGTTTCAAGACGGCGCAAAGGTTTATGCAAACTATGTCGCAAGCGAAAGAAACGAAATTAAGGGCTTAAAAGAAAACGACGCGTCGCATTACCGCGTAAGTCAAACGGCGGCTCTTCCGCTCTACAACGATTCAAGGTTTGTTATGCAGCCCAGAGCCAACTATAACGAAGGACTCGCGTACGACTATATGACCCTTGAAACCTACACTTCAAGCCCTGTAAACAATCAAATGGAGCTTTTGGACGCGCTGGGCTACAGGCGAAACGGCGACAACTTCAATATTTACGCGATGCCGTTGCTCCCTTCCGATTCGCTTATGGGCGTTAAATATGTAAGAAGCAATATTGATATTAAGGGGCTTTCTGTTTTAAGCGATATTAAAGAAACCAACGGCAAGAAAACCTATCTCAACCCCTTCGCTATGCCGCTCGTTTTCCGTACCGATAAATTATTAACGGAATTTAACAAGACCGAAAATCCTATGGAAAACGTCAACCGTATCTATAACGAGCTGTTTGGGGTAAGCGTATACAGAGAAGTTTTTCCGCAAAATAGAGAAATACCTGCGGAAGAAAAATTAAAGATTTCGGATATAGGCGGAGCGTATAATAACAATATTAAATTTAAAGAATATATAGGCTATGCTTTGCCAAACACCGACAACGCTATTTACGGCGTCATTCCCACTCGCGAAGAAATAAAGGGCGTTATACACATAAACGACAAACTTTATTACAGAACTCACGACTGGCTCGGACTATCCGCTTTTTACGCGCCGACGGAAAACAGCGCGAAAATCGCCATAGCAAGCGAAAGGAAACCGAACAAGGCGAAGTTTTACGAAGCGGACGAAGCCGCTTTGCAACGCGCAAACGATATAGCGAATATGAACGCGGCGAAGATAATAGAGCGCGCGAATACTTCCGTAACCTTTCGCGTAAACGGCAAGGGCGGCGATTATGCCTTTACCTCGTTTCCCTACGTAAAAGGCGCAAAAGTCACGCGAAACGGCGAAAACGTCGATATGATTTGTCATCTGTTTTGCCTTGCAGGCGTACCGCTTGTAGAGGGCGAAAATGTTATTGAGATTAGGTATTAGAGAAAAAGGGGCTGTGAAAAAACTTCTTTCTCTTTCTTTTCTCTTTTCTTGAAAGAAAAAGAGAAAAGAAAGAGAAAGAAGCAAAGAGAAAGAAAAGCGAAAAAGAACCAGACTGTAGACAAATTCATTTAAAAATCCCTTCAAATGTGATAAAATACATTTGGAGGGATTTTAATGTATCGTAAACAAAGCAGGGAAAATCAAAATCAAATGTATTTTATCACATTTGAAGGGATTTTTAAATGAATTTGTCTACAGTCTGGTTCTTTTTCGCTTTTCTTTCTCTT
>JAGBKP010000002.1 GCA_017635875.1 Selenomonadaceae bacterium
AACTTTTTCCCCATTATAACACTTTATTCCATTCTTGTATAGTAAGTTAAAAAAGAAAAGAGCCGCAAAAATCGCGACTCTTTTTTAATTTCATCTCACGAACACAACGTTGGTGGCTTCCAAAAAATGCGAAACTTCGTTTTCGATTAAAAGCCGATTAGCGTCTTCAAGGGAAAGCACGGGGTTTATGCTGTGATTTTCCGCTCTGATCGCTTTTAGTACCAGAGGATTTTTTCCCGCTCTTGATACGCTTTCCATACCGTTTGAATAAGAAACCATACCGTTTGCGACGATATAATCGGGATCTAAATTCTTGTGACCGTATATTTTTTTGCCGCTTTCGTCTTTAATCACCGGCGACATCGCCGTATCAAGAGAAAGCCCGGAGCAGTCCACTATCACTCCCGTAAAACCGCCTATGGCGGTTTTATTTGCGGGAATTTCCGGCGCAGTCGGTAAAGACGGCTCTCTTACGCCTATTTCTTTCGGCGTTGACGGAACCACATCTGCGCGCGGCGCGGGTATCGGCTCTTTAACCTTTTCTCTTTTAAACACTGCGGATGCCAAAGAATTTTTTTCACCGTACATAGGAAGTTCAACCGTGACGCTATATCCGCCTCCCGCCATTTCTCTTTCTTCGATAATTTTCGCGCCTTTTATCACAGCCGTAACTTTTGTTTTGACAACGTCGTTTGCAACGATATAATTTTGTACGGTGGTCTCTGAATCAAGATTTACGCCGTTTACGTATTCGGCTAAATTTCGATAAGCGTCTAAAATCGCCGCGCGTTTCGCAAGAGCTACAGCCTGCGCGGGATTAGTCGCAAAAGCGGGCGCGGCTCCGACGCCTTTTGCGGTGATTTTGCCGCTCACAAAATCCGCGCCGTTTGCAAAGGATGCGGACGCCGTTGTAAGAACTAACGCAGCAACGATAAATATTGAAAAAAGTATTTTTTTCATAATGTATCCTCCATAAAAAATTTCTTTCTATTTTTATTATCGAAAAGAAAAAAATTTTTTTAAGCAATAAAAAAAGCGGCAAAATCCGCATTTCAGAGTTAAAAATAGAGAGCAATAGTAGCAAAACTAATCAATAGAGTTTTGGTAAAGTTTTTTCTTTCTTCTTTTTCTTTGCTACTTTTTAGAATTTCTTATCGGTTTACCGATTAGAAATTCTTATACTCTTGAGTGCTTTTTCTTCTTTCTTTTTTACAAAAAAGAAAGAAGAAAAAGAAAGTAGGATAAAACACATTTACTCCAAACAACTGGGCGCGCTCCACGCCTTTTTTTCTATTATCCGCAAGTCTTTTTTTTCGTTAAACGCCTCTATCATAAGATTTGCGAGTTTTTTAAGTCCGTTATATCCCCAAAGTCCTCCGCCTTCGACAAAGTTTACAAAATACGGCGTTTCGAGGAAATACGCGGCTTTTTGCCCTAACGCCAATATTTTTTCGTCGCCGTCGTTTTTAAAGAAACGCGCGTCCGCGTGTTTTGTCGCTATGAGCAAAATCTCGGGACGAATTTTTTTGAGCCGCAAAAAATCGTCTTCGTCATCCTTCGTTACGCCGTCCGAAAAGATATGCGTTACGTTAAAATCATATTTTTCGGCAAGCACGCGTGCAAGATGAAAAGGTCGATGCGTAAAAGTGAGGTCAATGGCGACAGGCGCGTCTTTTATAACGCTTTTCGCTTGCTTGAGCGCGCTATGCGCCGCGCTTTTTTCGGCTGAAAAACCCATAGGCGCGATATTTAACGCGCTTGCAACACTGTTTAACTCCTTTTCAATTTCCCATTCGTCGTAGGCTATGGGCAGATACAAATAATCCTGCTTTATTCGCTCTTTCATCTCTTTTGCGGCTATATGGGTAAAGGGATTCTGATAGATATTTAAAACGCTTTTGCCCATACTTAAAAATTCGTCGTAATTTTTTAGACGCGGGAAATCAATTATTTTAAAATTCGCCGCTTTTAGTATTTTTATAAGTTCGCTGTCCTCGTCTATAGCCAAATTCCCGCCGATAATGCTTATTTGCCTTGTTTTATCTTCGTTTTTTAGCAGTCGAAAAATCTCGCGCCGCTCGCGTTCTTCGGGCGTTATGCTCTCCGTTTGCCGAATGGGATCCATTACACATTCCGCAAAATCAACGCTTGGAAAATTTTGTCGAAGTTTTTCATATACGTATCTTAAATTCGTGCCGAGAAAATGATGTACGCAAGCCGTAAATACCAAAACGGCGCGGGGAAGAACGGGAAGTTCGTTTAAAATATGCGTTATGCCGTCGATTATAAATTTTTCGTGGTCTTTTGCGACTAAATCCCGCTCTTTTACCTCAAGAGAAGAAAATCTGTCCATAGCCCCCATTTCTGCGGCGGTGAGGATAACGCCTCGAAGACACCCCGCGGCGCAGATATAAATCTGATGACTGCTGGGAAGGAGCATACCCGTATGCACAATATTCCAAGTTCCGCGAGCGGGCGCGGAAAATTCCAAACTTTTCTCAAAAGGCGCGGGATATTTCGCGTCTTTTAACTTAATAACGGCGCGAGACGCATCAAATGTTATCTGTTTTAACAAAATTTTCTCCTTAAAGAAAGTTTAAAACCGTTCTTTTCTTTTTTCTCTTTTTTTGTAAAAAAAGAGAAAAAAGAAAAGAACCAAAAGAAAAAAAGAAAAAGAATTTTAATATAAAAAGCAATAGAGAAAAAACTAATCAATAGAGTTTGATAAAATTTTCTTTCTCTCTTTTCTTCTTTGTTACTTTCTTCTTTTCTCTCTTTCTTTTATAAAAGAAAGAGAGAAAAGAAGAAAGTAAGGTTTTCAAAGATTATCTCAACAAATTCTGGGCAAGAGTTCGCCGCCGGGCGCGGGCAAAAAAGTTTCCGTGCCGATTTCGGTTTTCATCACTACTTTTCCGCTGTGTTCGTCTGTGATTTCGCCGATAATCGCCGCGTTTTCGCCGTAAGGCGCGCTTTTTACCGCGTTTAATACGTTGTTTGCGTCGTTTTCACCGACGATAATGACAAATCTTCCCTCGCAGGCAAGATAGAGCGGCTCTAATCCGAGCATTGCCGTAAGTCCCTTGACTTCGCCCTGAATGGGAATATTCTCTCTGTAAAGTTTTGCGCCTACTTTTGACGCTTCCGCTATTTCGTAAAGCACCGTGCCGACGCCTCCGCGAGTCGCGTCTCGTATGGTGTGGATATTGTTTGACGCGTTTAGAGCCGCGTCCGCGATTTTATAAAGCGGGGCGCAGTCGCTTAAAATATTCGCGCTGACGCTAAAATTATCGCGGCTGAGTAAAATCGCCGCGCCGTGCCGCCCAATATCGCCCGTGATGATTATTTTATCGCCCGCTTTGGCGAATTTTCCGCTTAAATTTACGTTTTCAGAAACTTCTCCTATGCCGCTTGTGGTTATAAAAACGCCGCCCGCTTGATTTTTCCCCGCAACTTTGGTATCTCCCACAACGATTTTAACTCCCGCTTCTTCTGCGGTCTTTTTCATAGCAAGCGCGATTTCTTTTAAATCGGCGGTTAAAAAGCCTTCCTCTATAACAAAAGCGACGGAAAGATACAGTGGTTTTGCGCCCATAGCGGCTAAATCGTTCACCGTGCCGCAGATTGAGAGTTTTCCTATATTGCCGCCGGAAAATTTCCAAGGCGACACGATAAATCCGTCCGTAGTAAAGGCAAGTTTTGCGTTTGGACTAGGCAAAATCGCCGCGTCGTCCGCCGTCAACAGTTCGTTCTTAAAAGCGTCGAAAAATATTTCCCGTATAAGCTCGTTCGTATCCCGTCCGCCCGCGCCATGATTAAGCGTAATAATATCTTTCATTAAAAACATCTCCTTAAAAAACCGTACTTTTCTTTTTTTCTTTTTCTTATAAGAAAAAGAAAAAAAGAAAAGTACCAAAAGAAAAAAAGAAAAAGAATTTTAATATAAAAAAGCAATAGGGAAAAAAACTAATCAATAGAGTTTGATAAAGTTTTTTCTTTCTCTTTTTTCTTTGTTACTTTCTTTTTTCTCTTTCTTTTTTTCAAAAAAGAAAGAGAAAAAAGAAAGTAAGGTTTTAATTTTAATTATTATCCAACAATTTCTTTATCTCATCAATAATTTTATCGGAAAAAGCGGAAAGTTCTTCGCGGTCTTTGCGGTTTCCCTCGAATTTAATCGGCTCGCCGAATACTAGGGTAAGTTTTGGAAAAGTCTTGTTTTCGGAGAACATTTCGTTCGTGCCTCGCAAAGCTACGGGAACAACAGCGGCGTTTGCTAGGCTTGCAAGAAGCGCGACTCCTACTTCGCCTTTTCCCACTTCGCCGGTTTTGGAGCGCGTGCCTTCGGGGAAAATTCCCAAAACTTCGTTATTTTTTAATATGTTCGTCGCGGTTTTTATCGCGCCTTTGTCCGCAGTTCCGCGTTTTACCGGGAAAGCGTAAAGCGCGGAAATAATTTTTGCAAAAATTTTATTTTGAAAAAGTTCGATTTTTGCCATATAATGCACGGGACGCGGGCTAAACGAGCCTAAAAACGGCGGGTCGAAATTGCTTATATGATTTGCCGCCAAAATAACCGCGCCCTCTTTAGGTACGTTTTCCACGCCGATTACTTCCGCTTTGAAAAAAACTTTGAAAATAAATCTTAAAACTACTGCTAAACATTTGTAAAACATTATATTACCTCGCATTTTCGCATAGAGTTATTATTTTTTCCACTACTTCGTCAATGGAAAGCCCCGTCGTATCTAGCAGTATGGCGTCGTCCGCCTTCTTTAGCGGTGCCATTTCCCGCTCACTGTCCAGTTTGTCCCTTTTTGCGATGTCCTTTTCTATCTCCTTTAAATTCACATCAAAGCCTTTGGCTTTAAGTTCCTCGTATCTGCGTCTTGCGCGCTCTTCTACGCTTGCGGTTAAAAAGATTTTTACGTCCGCGTTCGGAAAGACGAAAGTCCCGATGTCTCTGCCGTCCATAAGCACATTTTCATTTTGCCCCATCTTTCGCTGTAATTCCGTAAGTTTTTCTCTCACGGGGACAAGGGCGGCGACTTTTGAGACTATTTTATTTATCTCCGGCGTTCGTATCTCCGCCGTTATTTCCTTGCCGTCCGCGAAAACTTTAGTCTTTGCGTTTTCAAATTTAAGCGTTATTTCAATATCGGGAAGCACGGAAATTATAAGTTCGTCGGTGACTTCCGCTTTTTGTTGCAACGCTTTATAGGCAACCGCCCGATACATCGCGCCCGTGTCTATATAAGTAAACCCAAGTTTATCCGCCGCTATCTGCGATACGGTGCTTTTCCCCGCTCCCGCAGGGCCGTCTATAGCTACTATTATGTTTTTCATATTCTGCCTCCGTAATGTTATTTTGTTTTGTATTTTACACTAGGGCGTGTCGGTAAACTCCCTAAATAAAATTTTGAACGCGGGCAATCAGTTCGTCGGGCATAAACGGCTTTTTTATATAGCCTTCTATGCCCTGTTTTGCTACTTTAACCACCGTTTCCTTATCTGCCGCCGCCGTCAGCATAATAACGGGCAAATCTTTTAAACTCGCCTCTTCTCTTATTCGCCTCAGCGTTTCAAAACCGTCCATAAGCGGCATATCTATATCCAGCAAAAGAACATTTACATCCTCTCGCCTTAACATTTCAATACCTTTAACGCCGCTTTCTGCGGTAATGACTTTACAACGCAATTTCTTTTCCAAAATGGTTTTTGCCAAAAGCAGATTTATCTCATCATCGTCAATAACCATAACGACGCTTTTAAATGGGTTCCGATTCAACATATTTACCTCCCGTACTACTTATCAGCCATTTTTTTCATCGCTTCCGCAACGAATTCATCATAGAGTTTCATTGTCTTTCCGTGGCGTTCTTTGATTTCACGAACGGCGGCAGTCTTTTCTTCTTCCGTTGATTCTGGCGAGATAATACGTTTTCCCGCCAGTTCCTGCCCCTTTGCCATCTCAGACAACTTGCTTCCGCCAAGAGAAAGTGAAGTGGATTTTAAAGCGTGAAGCAAAATAGCGTATTCTTTCCAATTTTCGGAGGACAAGGCATCTTCCATTTTTTCCTTTTTTTCATTGCGCAATTTGCAAAAAAGCTCCACTGCCGCCCAATAAACTTCCTCCATATCGCCGCAGTACATCATACCTTTTTTCACGTCCATCAACGGCTCTTCTTCGTCATTTGTCGCTTCCGTATCGTCAGCCGAGTGCATAGCTAATGTCTCCTCTGCGCCCGTCATCGGTTTTTCAGATGTTTCAACTTCGGTATTTGCCGAAACCGGCTGTATTTTCTCCTGCGGCAGATAGCGTTTCAGCGCGTCTTCCAAATGGCGGCCGTCCACGGGTTTGCTTAAATAGTCGGTGAACCCCTCTTTAAGGAACATCTCCTTTGCCCCCGACACGGCGTTTGCCGTGAGGATAATAAAGGGTACGCCTTCACATTCTTTCATCTCTTTCGCCAAACGAAGTGTTTCAATGCCGTCCAAGCCGGGCATCATATGATCCAAAAATACTATGTCGTAACGTTCTTTTGTAAGCAAATTTAAACATTCTTCTCCGCTCGCGCAGGTTGTAATCTGCACGCGGGTTTCTTTTAAAAGTCCTTTTACCACCAAAAGATTCATTTCCGTATCGTCGACCACGAGAATTTTCGCGTCCGGCGCAATAAATTTAGGAACATAATTGCTTTCGTCCCCCAAAATTTCATCGGCAATCATCGAGAAATCTCTTATAGGCTCATGATTATGCACCGTCTGCGCCAGTTCCACGGAAAAGACCGTGCCCTCTCCATATACGCTTTCAACGCTGATTTCACCGTTTAAGAGCTTAACCAAACGATGCGTAATAGCAAGCCCCAATCCTGTGCCTTCAATGCCTCGATTTTTTTCGGAATCGAAACGCTCAAAATCTTGGAAAAGCCGCGCCTGATCTTCGGGGCGAATACCGATTCCCGTATCTTCCACCATAAAACGCAAAAAAATTTTATCCCCTTCAAAACCATACTGTTGGACTTTCAGCGTCACAGAGCCTTGTTTTGTGTATTTTATGGCGTTAGACACGATATTCATAAGAATTTGTTGTATGCGCACGTTATCGCCGTACAATCCGACGGAAATGACGTTATCCACTTCGACATTAAACTCAAGTCCTTTAGCAACGGCGCGAGGACGCATAATATTCGTCAAATTTGTCAGAAGTTCGCCCAAATCGTAATCCGTAGGCTCAAGTTTCATACGACCCGATTCTATTTTGGAAAAGTCTAAAATGTCGTTTATCAAGGAAAGCAAGGTTTGACCCGCGCCGGCGATGTTCTTCGCGTAACCTTTGACGGCGCGGCTTGTCGCTTCTCTAAACACCATTTCGTTTAAGCCGAGAATGGAGTTTAAAGGGGTCCTTATCTCGTGGCTCATATTTGCAAGAAACGCGCTTTTTGCGCGGTTCGCTTGATCCGCCGCTTCTTTTGCCGCAAGATATGCTTTGCTCTCTTCAACTTTGGCGTTTGCGATAAATAGATATATGCCGACGAAAGCGAACAACAAAAGCATTACGCTGCCCGCGCGAAGAATTAAAGTATAAATATGGAATATATCGCCTGCCATCGCTTCCCACGGCACATAGCCTATCATAACGCAGTTGGTATTCGGCAAATCCGCGCCAAACAGGAAGTAACGCCCCGTTTTGCTTTCCACGTAAGTCGCCGCCGAGTGATTGGTAAAAAGTTTGTTGCGTATGATTTGATACCCTGCTTTTACCGCAGGATCGTCAAAAAAATTTTTATCATCGTCGTCATAGGACTTATATGGAATTATAATCTGTCCGTTGCGCTCTTGAATCAGCCATTTGCTGTTCATATTATAAATAAGCAATTCAAAATGTTCGGCAATAAGCTTGTTGTCATAGATACGGTAAAGCACCGCGCGTATGTTGTCGCCGCGCATAACGGGCACCGCAAAGAGCAAACCGTCGCCCGGATTATAATCCACCACGGGCGCGCCGCGAAAGGCAAAGGGAAGGCGTGAAAATTTATTTTTTAGTGAATTTGCCTCGGGCGTAAGTTCTTCTCCGACGCGAATCATACCGACGGAAACGCCGTTGCCGATTTTTCCGAGTTCCGCCAAAATGTTCTTCTCGGTTTCAAGAGAGGGATTATCTTCTATGTAATGCGCCGCAAAGGTAAGTTCCGAAAGTTCGCGGCGAAATCTTTCCTCCCCTACGGCGGACGTGTCCGCAGTTTGTCGCGCGATGGTTCTTTCCAAAGTTTCGTTTAGGAGCGTTCCGATTTTTTCCTGCATCATCATACCCGAAAGAAACAGGCACAAAATGAAAATAAAGAATTTGGAAAGCATTTTTACGCTAATATAAGATTTAAGGCTATTCAAATACTTCCACCCCCTCTATAAGCCAATCCATACGTTCCAAAAGGGTGTCGTCGCCGATTACTTCGTCTTTGGCGCAACGCAAAACGCCTTTATTGTCGTAAAGTTCGCCCGCAAAAATAAATTTTCCGTTAAAAAGTTCCTGTTTTAAGCTCTCTATATGCTGCGCCGTTTCGGGAGATACTTTGGGGGAAAATTCCGAGAGTTTCACAACGTTTTGGTTTATGCCAAGCCAATGATTTTTTACGGAATTGATTTCGCCTTTAAGATAGCGTTGCACGATGTCCGTATAATAAACCTCCCATTGACAGAGTATGGAAGTCAGATAATGCGGAGAATAACCCGTAAGCAAAGCGTTATAACCTATAAAATCCACGCCTAATTTTTCGGCTGCGCGGCAAGCTGCATCCTCGTCTTGATGATATGTAATCACATCCGCGTTTTTCTCGCGTATAAGACGCTCGGCGTTTATAGCTTCTTTTTCCTCGTTTTGCCAAGCTCCCGTCCACATAACGACAACTTTTGCGGAGGGATTTACCCGTCTTACGCCTAAGGTAAAAGCGTTGATACCGCGATTTACCTCGGAATTTGGCATTGCCGCCACATAACCTATTACGTTTGTTTTGGTCTGAAGTCCTGCCAATGCGCCTGCCAAATAGCGCGCCTGATACATACGCACAAAATAAGCCGTCATATTGCGGGCGTGAACTTCCGCCGAATTTGTGGCAAACGCAACGTTTGGATACTCCTCCACAAGCTCCCGCGCCTCTTTTGAATAAGAATAGCTGGCGAGAAAAATCATACCGGCGCCCTCGTCGATTAGTTCGCGAATCGTTGTCGGACACTCTCCGCAATTCTCTTTTACACGGTCGCGCACCAAAAGACGGACGTTAAATTTATCGCAGGCAGCCTTAATGCCTTCGTACTGCGAAGCGTTCCAGCCCGCTTCGCGTATATCGCCTATTATGATAAAACCGATTTTGGCTTGCGCTTCGTTCTCCTGCTCGTTTGCAAAGGCAAACGCAAAAACAGCGACGAGAAATATAGCTCCCAAGCCGAGCAAAACTTTCCATAACTTAAAACCAATTCCCGAAAAACTCATGTCCGCCTCCCTCGTAAAATTACAAAGCCCAATTCATAGACACCTGTACGCGACCGTTTTCCTGCGTAAATTTTATGTCGGCGTTGTATTTTTGAACAAATTCCGTAAGAAAAGCCATACCGACACCGCGACCGGGAACAGATGAACGGGGCATACCGTTTTTTCCTAAAATAAGCTGTGAATCCGAGAGATTTACAATTTCAAGCGCGAATTTGCCGTCTTTGGCGTTAATGACAACCGAAAGGAAACGGCGTCCGACGGGCTGTTGTTCTTCGGCTTGTACGGCGTTTTCCAATAAGTTTGAAAGAAGCGCCGCAAAATCGTGTTCATCCGTTGACATATCTTTCGGAAGGTCGATTTTCACGTTTGGAGCAATACCGAGTTTTTCCGCGCGGCTTATGTAAATGGCAAGCGCAGCGTTGACAAGGGGAAAATCGGAAAAAAGTCTAAGCGGCGCGCCGACCAGTCTGCCCTCTTGCGCCTCGATATGTTTTATCGCGGCTTGTATATCGTTTGCGGCAAGATATTTGTCCAAGCAGATATAGCTTTCACGCAACTCATGGCTTATTGCGAGCATTTCTTGATTGTTGTTTTCCCTAAGCGTATCGTATTCTTTCAGCGTGTCAATTTGTCGACTCATCCAAAGGGATTCTTGAATATCGTTCTCATATTGTTCCGCTTGCTTTGTGGCGATGCTCATAGCTCGATAAATGAAAAAGAACGCGATGGGAAGACCAAGCCTTGAAATACTGTAACGCCAATCATGTACCAGCAAATCATCAGCGATAGGCAAAGATACGCCTATAAAAATAATCATAGGCAAAAGCGCCATAGGCCAACGAAACGACGAAGAAAATATTTGAAAGGACGGAAGTAGATTCTTAAAAACAATCCGTTCGACGGGAAGCAACACCAGAAATAACAACAAATAAACAACGGCGTGAGTGTAAAACAAATGTTCAAGTTCCAGAGATAAGTTTGCAAAGCGTTCCGACATAATTGCCGCGGTATGAAGCATAATCGCCCAAATGCACTGCATTCCGAGAATAAAAATATGAGTGGAAAACGGCCGCTTGATTATACTTACGGAAATTAAAAAATAAGGCAGCCAACCAAAGAACATAACGACTTTATATAAAGGCGCATTCATTTC
>JAGBKP010000041.1 GCA_017635875.1 Selenomonadaceae bacterium
GCGGAAGGAAAGGCAGTAGAAAAATTTTCGGATATTACCACGGACACGCGAAAAATCACGGCAAACTCGCTTTTTGTCGCGCTTAAAGGCGAAAAATTCAACGGCGAAGATTTTGCGGTTGAAGCCGTAAAAAAAGGCGCGGCGGGTGTGGTTGTAAGTAAAAATTTTGCGGGAAATATTGAAAACGCGGCGATTTTTAAAATTCCCGACACGTTAAAAGCGTATCAACAAATAGCGCACAGTTGGAGAGAAAAATTTAATATGCCCGTTATCGCCATCACAGGCTCTAACGGCAAGACCACTACGAAGGAACTTGTCGCCTCCGCGATTAGTCCATTGGGGGATATTCATAAAACGGCGGCAAATTTTAACAACGAAGTGGGGCTTCCCCTAACGCTCCTCGGAATACGCGAAAATCACAAGGCGGTGGTTGTTGAAATAGGTATGCGCGGCTTAAAGCAGATAGAGGCTCTCGCGCCGATAGCGCGCCCAAATATCGGCATAGTGACAAATGTCGGCGAAACTCATATGGAGCTTTTAGGCTCTATCGAAAATATAGCAAAAGCAAAATCCGAACTCGTTGAGGCGATAGACGAAGGGACGGTAATATTAAACCGCGACGACGCGAACGTTTACGCTATGAAAGAAAAGGCAAAACCAAACGTAAAAGTCATCACATTCGGAGTGTATAACGACGCGGACGTAAGAGCTACGGATATTAAATCCGAAGGTTTAAACACAAAATTTAAACTTCACTATAGAAATGAAACTTATGAATTTAATTTGCCTATGGCGGGCGAACACAACGTATACAACGCGCTTGCGGCAATTTCTGCCGGAGTCGCGCTCAGCGTTTCGCCTCAAGATATGGCAAACGCGCTGCAAGGCGCGAAAAACGCAAAAATGCGTTTTGAAGTAACGGAAAAAGACGGCGTAACCTTTATAAACGACGCGTACAACGCAAGTCCGCTCTCTATGAACGCGGCTCTTAAAACCGTAGCGGAAACTTACGGCGGAAGAAAAATCGCGGTTTTGGGCGATATGCTTGAACTCGGCGACGCGGAAGTTTCGGCGCATAAAAAAGTAGGAGAAGAAGTAAAAGAGTTTAATTTTTCCGCGCTCATAACGCTTGGAGAACGAGGAAAAATAATAGCCGACGGCGCGAAAGACGCGGGATTAAACGACGTAACTGTTACAAAAAACCATAAAGACGCCGCAGAGGCGTTAAAGTCGATGTTAAAAGAAGGCGATACCGTTATTTTTAAAGGGTCTAGGGGTATGGAGATGGAGAAGATATTGGAGTTAATTTAAAGCAACCTCTGAAAATGTATTCATAAAAAATAGTCCCATATTTATTTAAGTTTCTTTTTTATATTACGATATTATATATGAAAGAGAAAACTGTCGCGCCTTCTTTGGGAGGTGATAATATGGTAGAGAGTATCGAACGCATCGAAAGAGTGAAGGGCATAAATTACGATGTGGGACGGCGTGAAAGAGAAGACGGCTCTAATGAGGATTCTTCCGGCAAAAAGTTTTCCGATTACTTAAAAAAAGCGGGTAAAAAAGCCCCCGAGAAATCCGCCGAAATAGGCGACGCATATAAACTGGACGTCGGACGACCGTCTCATTCGTTATTTTACGAGGGCAACGTTGATTTTCGCGCGATAAGGAGGAATTTATCTGCTTACCTCTAAAAACTTCATAACCTACGCATAATCGCCTCTGACGAAAGCAATTTTCGTTGGAGGCGATTTTTTGTCGCATAATTATTCTTCGGCGTCAAAATCTCGCCAACGTTTTATCCGGTTCTTTAACTTTTTAGTTTTTGCTCCGCTCTTTTTTCGTTTAAAAAAATTTTTATGGCAAATATTTCAAAAGTAGTGTATAATGAGTTGCAAATTAAATTCCACACTTATTGCAAAGGGGTGAATTTTATGACTAAAGATACGTTTATCATAGAAAACAGCACGGGCATTCACGCGCGCCCTGCGTCCGAATTCGTTAAAACAGCAGGCAAATTCAAGTCCAAAATCGAACTTACCGCCAAAGGCCGCACTATCGACGCTAAAAGTATTATTATGGTTATGGGATTAGGTCTTACCAAAGACACCGAAGTAGTCATAACAGCAGACGGCGCGGACGAAAAAACAGCCGTAAAAGAACTCGTGGCTCTCGCCCACTCTTTTAAGACTGCAGAAGATAAGAAAAAAGAATAATTTTTTATAGGCTCTTTTTGGAGTCTATTTTTTTAAGGTATTTTTTTAAAACCGTACTTTTCTTTTTTTCTTTTTCTTATAAGAAAAAGAAAAAAAGAAAAGTACCAAAAGAAAAAAAGAAAAAGAATTTTAATATAAAAAATGTAATAGTGAAAAAACTAATCAATATAGTTTGATAAAGTTTTCTTTCTCTCTTTTTTCTTTGTTACTTTCTTTTTTCTCTCTTTCTTTTACAAAAGAAAGAGAGAAAAAAGAAAGTAAGTAAATAAGCTGAAAACAATATGGAGAGCAGATATGAAGCAGAGGTTTACGGGGCTTGGCGTTACTACGGGCGTTGGGATTGGTAAGGCGCTTCGGGCGCAGGTGGATTTGGATAAATATTTAAAGACTTATATCCCATCGTTTGTGGAAGACGAGAAGGAAAAAGTCGATAAAGCGTTAAGCGAAGTGGAAAGTTTTCTCTTTGACAAAGCGGAAGAACTTCGCGCAGACGGAAGAACGGAGCAGGGCGCGATACTTGAAGCGCACGCTATGATAGTGGGCGACCCTGTGATGAGGGAAAACGTTCTCTCTAAAATCGACGCGACGGGAAACAGCCCAAGAGCCGTGCTTGCGGCGGCAGAAGAGCAAGCTAAAGCGTTTGAAGAAATGGAAGACGAATATTTTCGCGCGAGAGCCGTAGATTTTAGGGACGTGGGAAGACGCATCGCAAGGGTTATTTTGGGCGTGCCGGACAGAGATGTGGGCGACGAGCCCGTAATTCTTTGCGGATACGAGATAGAGCCTTCCGTAATAGCCAATATAAAAACGGGACAGATAGCGGGAATTATTTTAGGCGCGGGCAGCACCACGGCGCACGCGGTAATTATCGCGAAAGCGCAGGGAATACCCGCAATCGTCGGCGCGGTTGACGCGGCGCGGGCGATTTTAGACGAAGAAGAAGTTTTGATGGACGGCGATACCGGCGAGATAATCACGGGACCAACGACGGAAGAACGCGCCGTTTATGAAAAGAAAGCAAAAAAAGAAGAAAAGCAAAAAGAGCATTATTTAGCGTTAAAGGATTTGCCGGCGGTAACAGAGGACGGAAGAAGCGTTATCTTGGCGGCAAATATCGGAATCCCGAGCGATATGGATTTTGCGGAGGAATACGGCGCGGAGGGCGTGGGGCTTTTTCGTACGGAATTTTTGTTTATGGGCAGAGATGAACTTCCAACGGAAGACGAACAGTTTGAAGCCTATAAAAACGTGGCGGAAAAGAACGGCGATAAGCTCACCATAATCCGAACAATGGATATAGGCGGCGATAAACCGCTTTCCTATCTTGAAATTCCGAAAGAAGAAAATCCATTCTTGGGGTATCGCGCCTTAAGGGTGAGTTTAAAGAGGAAGGATTTGTTTTTGCCGCAGTTAAAAGCCGCGTTAAGGGCGAGTTGTTACGGCAAAGTCGCCGTAATGTTCCCTATGATAATAAACGTGAGCGAATTTTTAAAGGCGAAAGAATTTGTGGACGAAGCAAAGGTCGAACTTCAAGCGGAACACAAGGACTATAACAACGACGTGCAATTCGGCGTAATGGTGGAAACTCCCGCCGCCGCGATGATGGCGGATAGTCTCGCTAAATACGCGGACTTTTTTTCTATAGGGTCAAACGATTTGGTGCAATATACCCTTGCGGTGGACAGAAGCAACGCGGAGATAGCGCATCTTTACAATCATTATCACCCCGCGGTGTTAAGACTCGTGCAAAACATTATAAAAGCGGCGAAAACTCACGGCATACCCGCGGGAATGTGCGGAGAAATGGCAAGCGACCCAAGAGCGGCGGTACTTCTTCTTGCAATGGGGATAGACGAGCTTTCAATGGGCGCGCCGTCAATACCTATCGTAAAAGAGCAAGTGCGCCGCGTTAGAATGGACGAGGCGAAAGTTTTACTTGAAAAAGCCTTTACTTTTGAAGACGGCGAAGAAGTGAAAAGGTATTTGGAGGGGCAACTTTGAATATAGAAAAAGCCGAAAACACTATGCGGGAATTTTTGGAGGCTTTTGATATTGATTTAAAAAAAGCGGGAATGGAAAAGACTCCAAAACGCGTCGCAAAGATGTACGAAAAACTCTTTGACGGTTTAAGAGAAGATACGAAAATAGTTTGGGGCGAGACATTTAACGGCGGAAATTCCCTTGTCGCGGTGAAAAATCTGCCGTTTTGCTCCGTGTGCGAACATCATCTCGCTCCGTTTTTCGGAGAAGTAGATATTGTTTATCTGCCAAAAAACGGCAAAATCGCGGGCTTCGGCAAATTTGCCAAACTTGTTGAAATTCTCTCGCACAGACCGCAACTTCAAGAAAATTTAACGGAGCAAATCGCAGATGCGGTATATACGGATTTATCCGCAAGAGGAGTTCTTGTCGTAATTTCCGCAAGACAACTCTGTATGATGTTGACGGGAGAATCGTTATTTAATACGGAAACTGTCACAAGCGTGATGAAGGGCGAATTTACGACGAACGGCGCGCTTTCTAAAGAGGCTTGGAGATTGATAGGAAAAGAAAAAGAATGAACGCAAAAATTATGGGGATTTTAAACGTAACCCCAGATTCTTTCTTTGACGGCGGAAAATACGCAAATGTAGACGCCGCGTTAAAGCAGTTTGGCGAACTGAAAAAATATTCCGATATTGTGGATATTGGGGCGGAATCAACCCGCCCGGGAGCAACTCCCGTTTCTGCGGAAGAAGAAATAATAAGACTTGAACCTATTTTAAAAAGCATACTTCCCGAAAAAAATATTGAAATTTCAATAGACACCTATCACGCAAAAACGGCGGAATTTGCGTTAAAAAACGGCGCGGATATTATAAATTCGGTGGATTTTGACGAAGAAACGGCAAAAGTTGTAGCAAAATACGGCGCAAAAGCAGTCGTAATGGCAAGAGATACGGGTGGCAAACTTGAAAACACCGTAATCGCGCTTAATAATTTGATAAATTTGGCGAAAAAAAACGGCGTAGAGGAAAAAAACATAATCCTAGATGCAGGTATCGGTTTTATAGGCGGCGCAAGCGCGGATTTGCTGGCGTTAAAGAATTTGCCGAAATTAAAAGAGCAATATAAAGACTTCCCCGTTTTAATAGGGGCAAGCAGAAAGAGTTTTATCGGAAAAGTGTTAAATATTGAAAAAAATGAAAGAATGGCGGGTAGCCTAGCGACGCATCTCTACGCCGCCAAAAACGGCGCGGACATAGTAAGAGCGCACGACGCAAAGGAAACAAAAGAGGCTCTTATGATAATAGACGCGATAGAAGGGTAAAATATGGACGAAATCACATTAAACGGCTTGGAATTTTTCGGTTTTCACGGCTGTTTGTCAAGCGAAAAAAAGCACGGGCAACTCTTTATCGTTGACGTGAATATGAAAATTTGCCTGCTTAACGCGGGAAAAAGCGACGATTTAAAGGACACCATCGATTATACGAAAGTGGTGGAACTCGTAAAAAATATCGTCGAGGGCGAATCGAAAAATTTAATCGAAAGTTTAGCCGAAAGTATCGCAAAAGAGATTTTGGCAAAGTTTGGCAAAGTGGAAAAGGTTACGGTTTGCGTACATAAACCGCACGTGCCGCTCGGAAGCGTAATCAGGGACGTCGCGGTTAAGATTATGAGGGAAAGATGAAAGAGGTCTATATTTCTATTGGGGGAAATCTTGGAGATAAACGCGAAAATTTGCGGAACGCTCTTATAAAAATACACGAGAATAAAAATATAATTTTAACAAAAATATCTTCGTTTTACGAAACCGACCCTTGGGGAAAAACCGACCAACAGCCGTTTTTAAACGCGGCGGCAAAACTTTTAACGAATTTGTCGCCCGAAGATTTACTCAAAACTTTACAGAATATCGAAAAAGAAATGGGACGGGTAAGAAAAGAACATTGGGGCGAGAGAATAATAGATATTGATATTGTTCACTATGAGGGCGTACATATTAGAAGCGAAAGTTTAACTATTCCACATCCGTATTTCAGCGAAAGAAAATTTGTGCTTGCGCCACTTGTTGAAATCGCGCCGAAACTCGTTATAAACGGCGTAACGTTAAAGGAATATTTAGATAATTGCAAAGATAACCTTTTGGTTAAAAAAGTAAGCGGCTCGCCTAAAGATTTTAATATGACGATAATAGCGGCTGTGGATAAATCGCGGGGAATAGGCTGTCAAAACAAATTGCTTTATAAAATAAAATCCGATATGATTTTTTTTAGAGAAAATACATTAAACGGCGTTATAATCGTCGGGAAAAATACTTTTAAAGATATAGGATTTTTAAACAAACGAAGAATTATAGTCCTGTCTAAAAGCGAAAATTTTGTCGGTGAAAATCTTCATTCTGCGCGTTCCGTTTTAGAACTTTTCAATTTGCTCGATAAATTTAACGAAAAAATTTTTGTCGCGGGCGGAGAAGCAATTTATAATCTGCTTATGCCTTACGCGAGAGCCGCTCTTATTACGCATATTTTCGACGCTAAAAAGGCGGATAAATTTTTCCCGCCGCTTTACGATTTTTCTCTCAAAGAAATGCGTTTTAGCGAGGAAAATAAAATTAAATTTGCTTTTTCAAGGTATGCAAAGAAGGAAAATCACCCCTTCGATTAGAAATATATACAATAAAATGGGAGGAATAGCTATGTTTGGCATAATCATAGGTGCGCACGGAGATTTTGGCGAAGCGCTCAAAAAAACCGCCGAGATGATAGCGGGCGAACAGGAATTTTTGCTTGCCGCAGGTATCTACGAGGGCGAAGGACCGTCGGATATTTTAAAAAAATATGAGGACGCCATTAAAACGCTAAACGAGCGCGGCGCGAACAACAGAATTATCTTCTTAAACGACCTCTTCGGAGGAAGCCCGTATAACGCAGCGTGCAGACTTGTCGCGAAGAACGACGATTACGGCATAGTGACGGGCGCAAATCTTCCTATGGTGCTTGAACTCTTAAACGAAGAACTCGTTGAAAATATGAGCGTCAAAGAACTGATCGAAAAATGCAGAGACGTAGGAGAACTCGGCGTGCAGATTTTTCATAAAGAATTAGTGGGATAAAAAATGTATTAAAAAGAAGATGTTTATTTGAATATTCAGTATGCTAAAGCGGCGGTTAAAACAATATCTGTTATGGATTTTCAAACTAAACAGCGGATAAAATACGGGATTGAAGGAATACCCACGGGAGATATTAAATCTTTGCAAGGTTACGAGGGTTTATATCGTTTGCGGATAGGTAAATGGAGGATAGTGTTTTCGTACCCGAACGAAGATACGGTCTTGATTGAAAAAATAGGCACAAGAGGAGATATATATAAAGGAGGTTTATGAAATGACCGTAAAAGCGCAATTATTAAATATGGTCGAGTTTGTGCCGGAAAAAGAATTACCTATTATTTTAGAAGTAGTAAGACATTTTGTTCCAAGCGGTATTGACGATACGGCGAGTCCCGATGATATAATCGCCCATAAAACGGCTATGCAGGATTACGCATTGGGTGAAACAATTTCTCACAATGATATTGATTGGAACTAGTCTTTTTCCCTTCATAGTTCAAGGAAAAAAGGAAGGTATATGATTAGGAAGAAAAATTGGAGATGATATAAATGGAAGCGATAGCGGTTATAACGAGCGGCGGAGATTCGCCGGGTATGAACGCGGCGGCTCGCGCGGTTGTTCGCACTGCGCTTTACGAAGGCGTTCGCGTTTTTGGTGTAAGAA
This sequence comes from Selenomonadaceae bacterium, assembly GCA_017635875.1. GTDB lineage: Bacteria > Bacillota > Negativicutes > Selenomonadales > Selenomonadaceae > RGIG9201. Next base: position 7,982 of record JAGBKP010000041.1, read on the forward strand.
ACGGGTATAAGGGACTTATAAACGACGATATTGACGAACTCTCCTCACAGAGCGTGGCGGATTTAATCCAACGCGGCGGAACATTTTTAGGGACGGCGCGAAGCGAAAAATTCAGAACGCCCGAGGGAAGACAGACAGCTTATAACAATATCCGCGCAAGAAATATCGAAGGTCTTGTTATAATAGGCGGCGACGGCTCTTTAAGAGGCGGCGCAAGTTTCAGCAAGGAATACAATATTCCTATAGTGGGGCTTCCGGGCACTATCGACAACGACGTATGGGGAACGGATTATACTATCGGCGCGGACACCGCCGCGAATACGATTTTAGAGGCGATAAACAAACTTCGCGATACAGCGTCGGCGCATAGACGTATTATCGCGGTTGAAGTTATGGGCAGAAAATCCGGCTGGCTCGCTATGACTACGGGAATAGCGGGCGGCGCGGAGTATGTGCTTGTGCCTGAAGTTAAATTCGACTTGGACGAAATGTGCCACGAGTTAAGAGAATCTTACGACAGAGGCAAACGCTACAGCATAATAGTTGTGGCGGAAGGCGCGTGCGACGCTATCGGTCTTGGCACGGTTGTGGAGGAAAAAACCGGCATAGATACGAGAGTATCGGTGCTGGGTCACATTCAGCGCGGCGGCTCGCCTACGGTGGAGGACAGAATAAAAGCGTCGATGCTTGGAGAAAAGGCGGCTCTCGCGCTGCTTTCCGGACAAACCAACAAAGTGTTCGGCTTTGACTCGGGTAAACCCGTAGCGATAGACTTATTCGACGCGGTAAACAACAAAAAGACGTTAGACCCCGAACTTGTACGACTTGCTAGAGTGTTGGCGTAAATTTTTTTTAAACCTTACTTTCTTTTTTCTCTCTTTCTTTTGAAAAAGAAAGAGAGAAAAAAGAAAGTAACAAAGAAAAAAGAGAGAAAGAAAACTTTATCAGCTTAAAATCTAAATTTAAACATTACACTTTTATATTTTTATATTAAA
>JAGBKP010000042.1 GCA_017635875.1 Selenomonadaceae bacterium
AGATGACGCGAAGGAAAAAGATATGATTGGTAAATTATGGGCGGCAAAGAGCAACGGACAATGTCGCTTTTTAATGGTAACAAAATGCGATGAAAAAGGGAGAGATATAGAGGCGCAAATTAAGGAATTTTTGGCGTAATCACTCCCCCTAAAATTCACCCTTTTTTAATTTTTTTATTTGAAAAATCTGCATCAAATGAAAAATATGGTCTAAAAAACCTCGTTTATTTGCCATAAAAAGCCATATTTTACATAAAAATTTTACCGTTTTTTCATCTTGACTATTCGTAATGAGCAGGGCGCGCGTAAAGTCCAGCAGCTATGTCTAGTAAATTTAAGGCTTCCGCTGTTTGCGGAAGCCTTTTTTATTGTTAAAATCATATAAAAGTGTCTTATTATCTGCAAAGCACTTAAAATTAGAATTATTTTTGTTAATATTCACGTGAAGTTTTCGTTTTCTTACTCCCTCCGCCCTTTGGGCACCTCCATCAAAGAGGGAGGCAAGTCTCGCCATTCTCTTTGGGGATGGATGCCGCGAAGCGGCAGGGAGGAGTTCAAGCGAATGAGAATATTAAGAAAAATTTATGAAACTGCCGTGTTTTCCGAATGTTTCCTATGGACAAAAAAAGCGTCAACAATTATAATAAATACGCAACAATACGAAATAATAAGGAGGCGCGCGTATGTTTTTGGAGGAACGTCAACAAAGAATATTAGATATGATAGGCGTTAACGGGAAAGTAAAGGTTAAAGAGCTTGCCGATTCTTTTAACGTTACGGAAGATTGCATAAGAAAAGACTTAGGCGCGCTTGAAAGGCAAGGCAAACTAAAACGCACATACGGCGGCGCGGTTGGCGTTCGCGAAAATTTGCATATGCACGAGGTTTCAAAACATCGCGACCGCGACGTAGACGCTAAACGAAAAATCGCTCAAGCGGCGATTAAGCTTATTCGAGAGCGGGATATGGTGTTTTTAGACATTTCAACCAGCAATCTTGCTATCGCGGAGCTTTTGGTTAAAAGCTCGAGAGACGTTACCATAGTCACAAATATGATAGATATTTTAACGCTTTTGGCGAGAAAACCGAACGTAAAATTAATTTTTGCGGGCGGAATGTTAAACAAAAGCCACGATGGTTTTTGGGGAAATATGACGCTCGATTTCATATCAAAATTAAAACCGGATATTGCTTTTGTGGGCGCTGTTGGGGTCGATGTTAAGGAAAACAGCGTATCCACATACGATATTGAAGACGGTACGAATAAAGCGGCTATTATTCGTCACTCAAAACGGGCGTATGTTGTGGCGGAAGCCGGAAAATTAAATTCCGACGGCAACTATAATTATACCACGCTTGACACTCTCTCGGGACTTATTACGGACAGCAAACCGTCAAAAGATATTTGCGCCGCCGCGGAAAAATACGGAGTTCAGATAATATTGCCATGAAAAAACTTTTTGAAATTACGGATAAAATAGCGATAAATTGGCTTACGATTTACTTTTTTTTGCTTATAATCTTTATAATTTTTCGCGCGGATTTTTTATTTTTATTAAGAGATTATTTAAATGAAAATACCACGTTTTATGAAATAATATTAAGTCAATATAAAGGCGCGTTGCTATCTATGACAAGCGCGGGCTATTTATCGCTTTTTTTGTTTATTCCGACAGTTTTTTCTATTGTTTTTACACATAAATATTTTATAACTTTAAAAAAACTTTGCGCTGTTATATTATTCTTTATTTTATCAATTTTACATATCGCAAGCATTCCTTTTTATGAAACTTACAGAGAAAATTTCAATCAAATGATTTTCCGAGGAATTAACGAAGATTGGCGCGCGCTTTTAGTCACTTTTTACGAGCAATTCTCACTTATTCCGCGCTTGATTTTAACGGTAATTTTAACGATAATTTTATATAAAATATTTATTTTCTTTATAAAAAAAGAATATCTTTCAAAATTGTTTTCTTTTTTTCCAAAAATAATTTCACGCTCCGTTTTAATAATATTTTGTTACTTGACCATACTTTGGACGTTGTTTGGCGGCGCGCTCTCTTGGGAGCATCAAGTGGACTTTGAAAATTCGGGCGTTATGAGAGATAAATTTTTGAACGAAGCTATTCTTGATTCGCCGCAAGCGATTTATCGCGCATATAGGCATAATTCCCGCGTGCTGTCTTGCAACGGACTCGATTTTACGGCGGCGGACGTAAAACGGTTGGCGGCGATTTACGCGAATACTGACGAATATAGCGATAACATTGACGATTATTTGACAAAATACGCAAGCGGAGAAAAAATAAAAGAGCCTCGCCATATTTTTGTAATACTTGCCGAGAGTTACGCCGCGTGGCCGCTTTTAAAAGAATATGAAAATCTTCATATTGCCGACGGCGTAAAGGAAATTATGCAAAGCGAGGATGCGGATTATACTTTGACGATGCTCCCAAACGGCTCGAGCACGGTATCTGCGCTTATGGGAATAACAACGGGTTTTGCGGACGCGAATTTATATTTAACCGTTATGCAAGAAGCATACAAAGAGCCGTATTCGACCGCGATTGCGCCGGTGATGAAACGGCTCGGGTATAAGACGAATTTTTATTATGCGGGTCCCTCTACTTGGGAAAATATCGGAGCGTTTACAAAAGCTCAAGGTTTCGATGAATTTATAAGCAAGGGCGATTTTAAAAATTCGGAAGGCAGCGTTTGGGGCGTTAAAGACGAGATTTTATTTGACGAAGTTTTTAATGATTTAACAGACGAAAAAACCTTTAACGTCATACTCACCGCGTCAAATCATTCCCCATTTAATCTTGATTTAAATGCGGAAAATATAGATACCGTTTCAATAAAAAACGCTCTTGTCGGCGACGCCAAGAAAGACGAATGGCTTGTAAAAGAGTTAGGGCATTTCAAATACGCCGACAGAGAAATTGCAAAATTTATCTCTAAAACAAAAGAAAAATATTCGGACAGCGTTTTTATAATTATTGGCGATCACGCCGACAGGTACAATATCGAAAAAAACGCTACAGATTATAAACGCTACGCAATACCTTTTATTATAAGCGGTAAAGGCGTAAAAAAAGGACTTTTGGATAACAAGAGCGCAGGGAGTCACATAGACGTTATGCCGACGCTGGTTGAAATTATCGCACCGAAAGATTTTAAGTACTGTTCACTTGGAAAGAGTTTAACCGAAAACCAAAAAGCTGTTAATTACGGCTTTTTTATGACGCGAAATTTTTTTGGAAACGCGGATAAAATTCCTCTTGAATTTGAAAAAATTTCAGATGAAAACGATATTTTAAATGAAGAAGAAATGGTAAACTATATAAATTCCGTGCGAGCTGTTTCTTGGTACAGAGCAAAATACGGGAACATTATCGACGAGAATTTAATAAAAGATTAGAATTTAATATGGGGGATAAAATTTATGCGAGGATTTGAAATTATTAGCGAATATTTGGATAAAAATATTGAAATCCCCACAAGAAAAACTATTTTTTCGGCGGGATACGATTTAGCCTCTGCTGTTGACATAAAAATAGAGCCTAATGAAGTAAAATTAGTGCCAACAGGATTAAAGGCATATATGCAAAAAGACGAAGTTTTAATGATTTATATTCGTTCAAGCATAGCGGTAAAATGCGGTTTAATGCTTATGAATAACGTGGGAATTATAGATGCGGATTATTATAACAACGAAAAAAACGAAGGTCATATTTTTGCGCCGATAAAAAATTTAAGCGACTCGCCCTTTTTTATAAAAAAAGGCGAACGCATAGCGCAAGGAATTTTTCAAAAATATTTGCTCGTTGATAACGACAATTTTGAAAACGGCAAAAAAAGAATCGGCGGTTTCGGTTCTACGAATTTATCTTAAAAACCGTTTAATAAAAAATATAACTGTGAAAATTGGTTTTTTATTGATAAAATTTTTTCTTTTCTCTTTTTCTTTGTTACTTTCTTTTTCTCTTTTCTTTTTTATAAAAAAGAAAAGAGAAAAAGAAAGTAAGGTTTAAAAAACAACCTAAAAAAAGAGGTATACTTTTGAAACATTTTCTCCTATTTTTTACTTTAATCTTTTCATTTTCAACGGTGACGCTGTATTTAAGCGAACGATTAGATGTGTATTCGTTAAATTACGATTCGTTCAACGCCTATTTTGAAGAGAATTCCGACGGGTCTCTGACGCTTCATTGGGAAAAACTGAATTATCCCGCGTATTATGTTGTGGAAACTTGTCAAAAAACCACCGGCATTTTAGACAGCACCGTTAAATATCATATTTTAGACACTTTCACCACTCATAGCAATTCGTATAAATTGGAAAATTTTTCACTGCCGCTGTACTATCGAATAACGGCTTACGGAATTTTCGGACGCATAGGGACTCCCACGGAATATCTCGAAAATCCGCATTTTCCTGCGCTTAAACGCCCCATTCCGATTTTTCGGTACGACGAAATCAATAAAGCCAGTTTAATGCCTTTTTTGGTGTGGCATAAAGTGCCGACGGCTGTCTGTTATGAGTTTGAGCTTTTGTCTGGACTCCCCGATTCGGAAGGCGGCGTAACTCTGTCTAAAAAAAATCATCTATTTAACACTCGCGAAATTTTTACAAACGGCTATCAGGCGGATTTAAGAAAATTTTCAGAGCATAAACATCTTTATTACAGAGTGCGGGCGCTGGGACTCCATCACGAACCCATAGGCGAATTCTCCGAGGCGCAAAAAATCGTAACGGATAAAAATTTGCCGTTCCCAAATCGTCCGCTGGTAAATGACTTTGACGTAATAAAAGGATATGCCGCTCTACTCTATCCCGTGTTTGATTTTATCCCGTTAAACGGTATAAAACGTTACGAAGTGGAGCTTTTAACGGAACCTCCCAAAATGCCAAACAACGCAGAACCGACCGCCAACAGAGTTTGGTTTAAAATTCTTGAAAATTCTATTACTGCTTACGACGAATATCCAAGACCTTACGCCGGGGCGTATTATTTTCGCGTGCGGGCCATAGACAGCAACGGCAACACTATTGGCGTATATAGCGATACGAAAAAATTTGAGGTGAAAGAGTATAAAAAGCGCGCGCGACTTGCGGTGTTTGGCGACAGTATCACTCACGGAGGCGGCGCGGTTTCTTATTCGCCCGCATCTTTAGAATACAGTTACAACACTTATCTTGATATTCCGGCGATAAATTTGGGACGAAGCGGTGACACCTCGGCTACAAGTTTGGAAAGGTTAGAGCGGGATGTTTCGCATTTTAAACCGAAAAATCTCTTGATACTGACGGGGACAAATAGTCTTAGGACACCGACAATTTCCGCTAAAGAAGTCATCGGCGATATCGACGAAATGGAAAAAATATGCGTTGCCAAAGATATTCGTCCGATTTTCCTCACGCTTATGCCGATAAACCCCCAAAATATTTTATTTGCCTTCCAGGCCGAAACCGATCCAAAATGGAGGGAAAAGCTAAAAAAAATCAATGATCATATAAAGAGTAAAAATTATTTCATTGATTTAGAACCATATTTTTACGATGAAAAAAGAGAAAATATGGACACTGAATTTTCCATAGACGGGTTGCACCCCGATATTAAGGGCAAAATGCTTATGGCTGAAATTATAAATTTACATAAACATTTAATCAGAGAATAGTATTGTAATTATGAAAAAAATCTGATAAAATATACGAGAAAATTAACTTTGGGGAGCGGATTATGAGACTTCGCAGAAAGCCTTGGGTTGACGAGGCTATACATAAATTTGACGATTTTGTTATCTCTCGCGGGCAAGAACTGGGAGAGGAAAAAAAAGGGCGTTGGAACGAGATTTTCGGACGCGTTGCCCCGCTTTACGCAGAACTTGGTATGGGCAAAGGCGATTTTATGAGGGGAATAGCTCTAAAAAATCCGAACGTAAATTTTATAGGCATAGAAGCGCAACAAGATGTGCTCTATAAGGCGGCGGAAAAGCTGCGCGAAGCCGAAGTTTCAAACGTTCGTCTTTTGGTGTTTGACATAACGAACATTGAAAATATTTTCGCAGAAGGAGAAATAGACAGGCTGTATTTAAATTTTTCAGACCCTTGGCCAAAACGCCGCCACGCTAAAAGGCGGCTAACTCACAGAAATTATCTGTTAAAATATAAAAAACTTCTTAAAAAGAACGGAGAAATTCATTTTAAAACCGACAACCGCGCCTTGTTTGATTTCACAATCGAAGAATTTGACGCGGTAAACGTTGAAATTTTGGATATGTCTTATGATTTGCATTCGGAAAACCGCCCTGAAAATATTATGACGGAGTATGAGAAAAAATTCAGCGAAAAGGGCGAAAAAATTTGTTATGTCAGAGGAAAGTTTTGCGGAGGAATTTAATTGCGTAAAAATTTTTGGGAGAGCGACCAAGAGGCGATACTGGCCATTATGATAGTCCTAATCGTACTCGGAACGATTAATGTTTTCAGTTCCTCTTTTGTTATAGCTGAGGCGGATTACAACAACCCGTATTTTTTTCTGAAAAAACAGTTGGCTAATGTTTTGGTAGGTTCCGTATTTTTCGGATTATGTTGGTACATTGATTATCACAAGTGGAGAGATTATCTTCCCTTTATACTCGGCGCGACCGTGCTCGCCCTCCTTTTGGTGCTTATAATAGGACCTGAGGTAAACGGCGCAAAGCGTTGGCTTCCGCTCCCTCTCTTTCAAGTTCAACCTGCGGAAGTGGCAAAACTCGTGTCGATAATGCTGATGGCTGCGTATCTCTCTCACAAAGTCCATTTAAAGCAAGAGATTAACCTTTTAAGCCCTCAAACCGGGATAGTCGGATTGATGTTCCTGTTGACCGAAATGGAGCCTGATATGGGTACCGCTTGCATAATTTTGGGTATTCCGCTTATTATGGCTGTTATAGCGGGGCTTTCTTCCGCGAAAATGAGGCATTTGGGTTATTTTGTTGTGTTCGGCGTTGTTATTATGTGTTTGTTGCAGCCGTATCGTTTGGAGCGAATAAAAGTAACGTTCGACCCATGGTCTGACGCGGAAAGAGTCGGTTATCAAACCGTGCAATCGCTTTCAGCCATTGGATCCGGAGGATTTTGGGGAATGGGTCTTGGAGTTGGCGCAAGCAAATATGATTATCTCCCCGAAGGTCACACAGATTTTGCATTTGCGATTTTTTGTCAAGAAAACGGCTTTATAGGCGCGATACTTATTTTTATGCTTTACGCCGCATTGACGGTTTACGCGGCAAGAATCGCGGCAAGAGCCGTGGATATATACGGCGAACTTCTCTCCGTTGGGATTTTGATCTTAATACTGGGGCAGGGTATCGTAAACCTGCTGATGGTCGGAGGAATGTTTCCCGTAGTGGGTGTGCCGTTGCCGTTTATAAGTTACGGAGGTACATCGCTTCTGGTAAATATGAGCGCGCTTGGAATTTTGGCAAATATAGGCAAACAAGGCGACGCATTAGAAACGGAGCGAGCAGAAGCGAGGTATCTGGCTGAAATGGAAAAGAGTAAAGATCCGTTTGGAATTAATAAATATAGGCTGTAAATAAAATCTGAAAATCTGGAACAAAATATGTTTCAAAATGATAAGTCCGAAGCAAAAAATTCAGTTTTTGATATAAAAGTGTATATGAATGGACAATAAAAAAATACCATACATAGTCTAATTAAAAGCCTATGTATGGTATTTTTTATAAGATAGGGTGAATTTTAGGGTGACTGGCACTAAAAAAGCCTTCCGCATTTCGTGGAAGGCTTGAATTTACTGGAGCTAGCTGCAGGACTTGAACCTGTGACCTGCTCATTACGAATGAAAAACATTGTTTTTGTATAGCTTTGAATAATGCGTCTAAGCCTTGATTTTACTGATTTTTATATTTAAATACTTTGTTAAAATTTGTGTCATTTTGCAAGAAATTTTATATGTTAAGACACTTTTAAGACACTTTTGAGACACCCATTTTTACTGGTTTTTAACTAAATATATGATATATTTATACCACATATCTTACAATAACTCAAGATTTACATCATATTACTTTGCTCGCGAATATATGCGTAAAGACTTTCTCGCGGTATTTTCCAAATATGCCCTATGCGAAACGATTTTATCTTTCCTTCCGCCAATAAGCGATATGCGGCGTTTTTCCCTATTAGCAGAGCTTCGCAAAGATCTTCTACCGTTAGCAAAGATATTTCGCTTTTATCCATAAATATACCTCGCTTTACATTTAGAATAAATATCCTAATAAATATACCGTCATTTAATTTTCGATAAGAAAACGTAATGCAATCTCATTTCACAGGCGATTTTCCATTCAAACGAGTTTTTAAATAATCCTCAACCGCGCTTTCGGGAATACGCCACGCTTTATGCCCCTCATCTCTAAAGGCTTTTAACTTTCCCGTATGGATTAAAGAGTAAACTGTTTGCGTACTATAACCAAGCATTGACGCTATCTCTGATGCGAAAAATACCACTTTGTTAATAAGCATAAATAATCACTCCTTTCGGTAACTTTATTTATCTTTATGTTGCATTAAATATGCTTGAATTTTGGATTTTTTACAATTTTATATCCCATATATAACAAAAAGACTATCGCGAGTTTTAAGCGATAGTCATTTTTGTTTGCAAAAAAATTTCAAAATTGTCCTGACAGTACACCAAAAGCGTTTTTAAATGTTATATACTAAAATTGTGAGTTTTAACAAATATGTTTCTCTCGCTCCGATACGGCGTTTAACATAATATCTACCATAAGTTTTCCTTCGTCGCTTAAACTTAGATATTTGCGTATCTGATTATGCTCGTGAGAAGAAATGCTTTCTATCTCGTTTTCAAATGAAGTTTCGTCCTTACCCAATATGTAATCGACCGTAACGCCAAAGAGCGCGGAAAGTTCCTCAAGTTTTCTTATCGGGCGAGATACCCCACATTCGTATTTGTTGTATGCGGCTCTGGTTACGCCGATGATTTTTGCAACGTCGTTTTGGGACAACTTCTTTTTCTCACGCAAATTTCTAAGACGCAAAGCAGTGATATTCATAGCTAATCTACCCCTTGCGTCTATTATATGTGAGAATTTTTGAACGGGGAAGATGTAATCTTAATTCGCTTTTTATTGACGATATAGTTAAAATCACTTATAATGTAAAAAAATTCAGTAAATTATGAGGAGGTATTGTAATGAAAATCAAATTCAAAGAATTTCGGGAAAAGCGGGATTTAAGTCAGGAAGAAGTAGCGAAAATTTTGGGAGTTAATCGCGCGGCGGTGGCTAAGTGGGAAACGGGCGCAAATAATCCCAGACTTGATAAACTTGTGGAACTTGCAAAACTTTTGCGATGCACCGTGGATGATTTATTGGGCGTTAACTCGAAATGAGGTGAGCGTGTATGTTTTTGCAAAAATTTATCTCCGCCGTGTTCTTTGGCTTGGCTATATTTTCTTTAATATCCGGCGAGGGAATATTATACGCGGGCATATTCGGCGTTTTGACGTTTTTGGCTTATCCGAAAGGCAAGACAACAACTACGGAAACAGAAGAAATCGACAATACCGCAACTTTTGAGACGCTGCAAAATCTTTCGGGATTGGAAAAGGCTAAGGCGGATTATGCGAATATTCAAAAATCTTTGCCATATATCAAAGATACGGACATAGAGGAACAAGTGGGGCGATTAGAGGCTATTTCAAAGCGAATTATCAAATATTTGGAAGCGCATCCCGAAAGCGTAAACCGCGCGAAACATTTCATATATTATTATCAAGAGAAAACGGCAAGCCTTGCGCGTCAATATATTTCCGTAAGCGAAAGCGGCGTAAACACCGCAGAATTGCGAAAACTTCGGCAAGATATGCGCTCTGCTTTAAAAGGCTTTGAAGTCGCCTACGAAAAGGAATTTGCCAATATTATGGACAACGAAATTCTTGATATAAACGCGGAGTTAAAGGTTGCAAGGCAAATTATGGAAAACGACGGAGTAAAATACGAAGAGCCGAAAAATTTGCCTGCGCCGACCGTTCGCAAAGTTGAAGAAGTGAGTGACAACGAAAAGACGAGCGGTTGGGGGCTTAAACACGTAGGATTAGCGGCAGGTGCGGTTGTTCTTGGCGCGGTGGGACTGTTTAAGATTTTTGGAGATAAAAAGGAATAAATTATTCTATATACTATATATGAATAATATTTGATACTTTTTGGGAGGTAGTTTACTATGGCAAATTTAATAGTAACAGCTCTTCTATACATAATAGCAATTCTTATATTTAAGCTATTAGGATACTAAAAATAAGGAATGTAAAATTCCCCAGACTGTAGACTTATTTAAGATTATTTTAAAAATGGGGGTCAAGGGGGACGACTTCCCCTTGCGGGTGCAGGGCAGCACCCTGCCGGGGTATGGGGCGAAGCCCTGTGTTATTTAATTTGTCTACAAGCTGAGGAATGTAAAATTCCCTTATTTTTTTATTACCATAATATTTATTTTAATTTTGGGGAGGAATTTTTTATGGCAGCCAACAGAATCGAGTATATGTGTTCGCATTGTGGTAAAAAAGAAACGCGCTACGCTATTCAAGGGCGTCCCAACCCCGGCAAATGTCCGCGCAAAGAGGGAAACAAGCCCCATACTTGGGTGGTTAATCGCAAGTTTGAGAAGTGATTGCTTGGGGGGCAACAGTTATGGACATTGAAACCGAATTGACGGAATTTGAGGAAAAGTTAAAGGAGCTTGACGCTCTGTCGGACGAATACGATAAGGCGAGGGACGCGGGCGATGAAATCGGTATGCGCAGAATTTCAAAAGCCGAGGAAAAACTTGCGGACGAGCTTGAAGTCATTTCAGAAAACATAGCAAACAGCGATTTATCCGAAGTCCACGCAGAACTTGAAGCGGAAGAAACTTCTTTTATCGCCGCTACTTTACGAGAAAAGGCGAACGCGCTAAACGGCTTAATCGACGAATACGACAGAGCCGCAAAAGCCGGCAATCAACTTGGCGCGTATAAAGTTTTGACGGATATTCGCAAACTTGGGCGAGAGCTTATGCGTTTTGAGGGAGAGTTTGGGGAAGAATAGGAATTTTGCGTTAGAATAGTTTTGAATTTTAAATATATTTTACAGAAAGGAAGTATGTTGCTTGGGAATAGGGGAACGACTTGATAAAATCAATGAAAATAAAAAAACGGAAGGAGAAAATACAATGGAAAAAAATGAAAATCATATAGAGGTAGAATTTTTTCCGGAAGAACCTAAATATGATTTTGACGATATTATTTTGTCAAAAGATATAAAAGACAAAATTTTAGATGTGGCGGAATATGCCGAGAATAGCAAAATTGTATTCGAGACATGGGGACTACAATCAATTTATAAAACTTCCAAACGAATCGGAATAAATCTTTATGGCGCACCGGGAACCGGCAAAACAATGGCTGCGCACGCCATAGCAAAATATTTGGGAAGAAAAATATTGGTTGTAAATTATGCGGATATAGAATCAAAATATGTCGGAGAAACGCCTAAAAATATTCGTAAAGCGTTTGAAACGGCAAAACAAACGAACAGTATTTTATTCTTCGACGAAGCAGATGCCATTTTAAGCAAACGCGTAACAAATATGTCAAGCGCGACTGATGTAAGCGTAAATCAGACTCGCTCGGTAATGTTAATGCTTATGAATGATTATCAGGATTTTATTATTTTCGCTACGAATTTTATTCAAAATTTTGACCCAGCGTTTATGAGAAGAATATCTATGCATATCGAATTTAAATTGCCAAAATATGAAGAGCGTATTTTATTATGGAAGCACTATATCCTTCCGACAATGCCAAACAATATTGATGTTGAAGAATTGGCAAAAAAATATGAAGGTATTTCCGGTAGCGATATATCAAACGCTATTTTAATGGCGGCATTTAAGGCTGCACGTCAAAAATTAGATTATGTTGATAAAATGTTTGTTTTTGAAATGATAGAATCCGCGTTAAACAGTAAAAACGCAAATGAGGGGGTGAAAGTGGAAACCAGAGAAGTTTCAGAGGAATATGTCAAAAGTCAAGTGGCAAAATATGGAGAGGAGGTGATAAAAAAATGATTCCTTTACTTGTTGTAGCAGGAGCTGTAGGTGCCGCAGTTGCCGTCAATGCGTTTCAAGATGATGATTCTGAAAAAAACGAAGAACTAGGAAAAGACGGTTGCGCAGACATTGTCATACGCGAAGTCACACGCGAAATTTCGGAAGACGAAGTTCCCGCGCATATTCGTAGAAAATTTCTTGAAGAGAACGATGATACTATTACTCGTGAAGTATCGGCAAATAAAGTTCCTGCGCATATTCGCAAAAAAATTCTTGAGGAAAAAAATAATTTTTAAAGATTGGAGTGTTGTAAAATGTTACCTGCATTAGTAGCATTAGGTGTAGGCGCGGTGTTAGCTGTCACATTTTGGGATGAAATTGTTAATTGGTTGGAAGATTTTATTCCTAAAGTTGAACAAGTGTTTCGTGATATTGCTCATGGAGCGCAAATGTTGGGCGAAAAAATCCGAGCGGGTTATGTCGCTATTAAGCATAAAGTTTATTGGCAAGAAAATAATAAGTGGATGGAACAAACAACCACTCGCGAAGTGGAAGAAAATGAAGTTCCTCCCCATATTCGCGAAAAGATTATGAAACAAAAAAAGGCGGCAGATATTACGAAAGAATTAGCTCCGATGTTATTGTCTTAAATATTATTTTGTAAACAAAGGGAGGGTAACTTATATGTTAAAAAAATTATTAGACGGATATTTAGATATTGCAGAAATGGAAAACGCCGTAAAACTAGGAAAAGATATATTGGCGGAATTGTTGAGCGCAGCGTCAAGACTTTTAAATTCATCTATGGAATTGGACGAATTTAAAGAAATTTACACCAAGCCTTTGGACAAAATTATTCTGTTTGAAGAAGAAAATACCGGCAATAAATTTGTAGGCGGCGAATTTAAAATTTTTCTAATGGATAGTCGTAATTTTGGAATTTCTTATTCGCTGTATTTTCAAGATGAAAATGAAAAATGGCAAAAAATGACGGCAAAAAGTAATCCTATGGATAATTTTTATTTAAGTCCGGGAGCTTTGCAAGAATTGACGGAAAAGCGCACTATCGTATATGATGTGGAAACGCCGAATGAAGAAGCGAGAAAAGAATACGAAGAAGCAAAACATCAGCAAAAAGCGAGACCTAAAAGGATTGAATAAATTTATGTGAGGAGGGACGGCAGATATAATAATATAAATTTATATCTGCCGTTTTTATGTTTTTATGCGATAAATGCGGAATTTGTTGCCGACAAGTAGGAAATTCTCCTTTCGGTAAAAATCTGGCGTTGGAAAGCGGTATATGCAAATATTTAAACCAAAAAACAAATTTATGCGATATATATGAAAATCGTCCTGTTATTTGTAATGTTGATAAGTATTATGATTTATGTTTATCCGAGGTGATGACAAGAGAAGAATGTTATAAAATAAATAGAAATATCTGTAAAATATTGAAACAAAATTTAAAAAAAAATAATTTATAAATTATTTAAGAGGTGTTTTGTATGTTTCTTCCTGATCCTATAAGTGTTGCAAAACTGGAGATACTAAATGGCAATTTAGATTTTATACGAAATATAGTGTTGGAAGGACGCAATGCGTATAAAGATGTATGCTGGGTAGATGCATTTTTTTGCGAAAAAATAATTAACCCTAAAGAAAAAAATGAAAAACAACAAATTTCGTTCACATATAAAATTTATCATCAATTAAAGGACGATTCGTGGATGGAGAAATCCTTCCCTTTTAATATTTATGAAGGAGTGAATAGCGAAGTTGATGCGTTGTTTAATAAGATAATAAGTTTAAAGGGAGAAATTGACATAACGGAAGAAATGCTAAAAATACTTGATATAAGTGAAGAAAAATAAATTTGTTATATAGAGTCATAAAGTCATTACTGAATAAAATTTATTCGGTAAATGACTTAAAACGTTTTCTCATTCTATATATGCTCTGAGTTTTATCATACGAAAGGACGGTAAAAATGGAAAATGAACTTGTAAATGAAAATCGTCGTTATATAAAATTTGCATTGTTGCTAAAAGACGGCGCAGAAGTTCGTACTATGAGCGAGCTTAAAGAACATTTTGACGTGTATGAAATATTAGAGAGTTTTACAAGCAGAAAATTGAACAAATGGCTAAGACATCGTTATCACGAAGACAAAGCAGAGAAGATGGAATACTTATTAAAGCAGTATAAAGACAATGCGATAAAAGATATTTATGCAATAGTTGAGAAAATATGTGAAATCTTAGAAGTTGAATATACGCCGGCTATAAAAAAAGACATCGAACAATACGCTACTATGGAAAACATTGAAAATTTGGTTAAAAAAGCTCAAAA
>JAGBKP010000043.1 GCA_017635875.1 Selenomonadaceae bacterium
GCTAAAAGTCCCGCTATGCGAGAGCAGTATTCAGCCGTCGTGTAACTTTTGTCTTTGGTTTTTATTATCGTGTTTGTAAAGTTTATTACGCCCTCGTTATCCGCCGCGCAGTGGGGGAGTACGGCTTTAGCCATAATATGCTTAACCGTCCTCATAGATTTAATCCAGCTTGCGATTTCTCGTACTTGGGAATCCCGAATTTGAGGAATAACAAGATAGGTAAATTTCACCCCTTCGGCAAGTTTTAAAACAGCCGAATAATCCTGTTTCTTTTCCGTAGTTTCGGTGTCCGAATCGCTCGCGTCGCCCTCGTCAACCATAGACGCGCCGCCGCCCGTAATGGTGTCGCCGCCAAGGTCTGCGCCGTCTCCCGTATCCGTTCCCTCTCCCGTTCCCGCGCTTGCGGTTTCGTCTTTAACGGGAGGGATAAAATACGCCATGACTTTTTTTGGCGCAAGCTGATAACCTTCCAAAGCAAGCTGCATTTGTTCTCTTGAAAAATCGCTTATCCCCTCGGTCGGAATGTCGTCTATGGAGAAAAGGTCAAGATGGTCGCTTTGCGGGACTCTTCTTTCTTCCTCCAAGACAAGCATAACAATCCCACGCTTGCTTCTTTGAATTGCCGCAATACCTCGTTCCTTAAAAGCAACGACAATATCCGGCATACCAAGATTAGCCATTTTCTAATTCCCCCTTTAATTGTTCTATTTTTTCTTCGCTGTGATTGAAAACTCCGCTCTCTTTTTCAAGGCGCATTATTTCAAGCACCTGTTCTTTTGTAAGTTTTCCCGGGTTTTCGCTCTCGCAATGAATTTCTTTTGTTTCCCTAATTTTTTCTTGCTGATGAATATTAAATATTTTGGGCAGTTCTTCTTTTTCGCCAAAATCCGTGTCGTAATACTTGAAGGGGAGTTGAATGTAAACTATCTCCGCCTCTTCCGTATCCGTATCGGAACTCACTTCTTCAAAGTATAGGTAACGGTCTTTCACCTGCAAGCCTCGCCAAAACGCCGCTGTCACATTGTCTTTGATGTCATAAAGGTCAGTAGCCTGCGCCGTTCCCTTTAAGGCGAGATAGGCGATAATCAAAAGGCAATCGTTAAGGCATTTATTGGATTCTATGTTGTGAGGTATAGCCGTTTTTATGAGTTTAAGGAAGAAGCAGGGAGTTTCAAAATCCTCTTTCACCTCGTCGAGATAAACCTTTAGAGGATAGATTTTTTTGAGTTTGTCTTGTACGGCTTTTAAAATTTCAACCTGCCTAAGCATTAGCCTCAATCCGTTTCTTAATCATATTCATAAACTCCTCCATTACGCGGTTGACTTGATCGCTCGTTTTAAATTCGTTCACGGCTTTCTTAAAAAACCATCTGCCTTCAACATCTCTGCCGGTTTTCTTTCCCATAAACACGAGATAATGACCGCGTTCCACAAGATGATAACGCTTAGACTTTGAGCGAAGCTGATATTCTAAATCTTCGCCTCTCGCTCCCACCACTTTGCCCGCCCAAGTGTTTTTTAATTTTATCTTGCTTTTTTTGGTTTTTATTGTGTTTCCGTGTTCGTCTTTAATATCGTAAGAGCCGGAAGTTGCCCCGTCCGGAGTTTTGTTTATAACAGCCTTGCGAAGCCGATTTCCTAAAATGCGAAGATATTTCTCGGAAGTTTTGGGATAATCCCTCGCCACTTCGTTGATTTTTTGCATAAATTCATCAAGATTGGTAAAACGAACATTCGCCCCCGTTCCTTGATATCCAGAAATTTCACTTATACCTATCACGGCTCCCAAACCTCGCTTTCTGTCGGCAGTTTATTTCCGGAGGGTGTTAAGCCGCGTTTCTTCTCCGTGCAATAAAGTTCTAAAACGCTATGCTCCATATCGGGGTCAACAATGCTTTTAACATTGTATATATGCTTTTTATATAGCACTTTCGCCCCTTCCGTTATATTGTCCCGATAACGAATAATGATTTTAACTTCTTCTTCGTTCTTTATGGGCTTTATAACGTTGTTTCCTCGCCCCTTCATAGTTTCGTAACCTTCGCGCCCCTTCATAGGGATAATATCTGCCCAAATATTCTCGTATAGCACATTATCTTTGACGGTGTCAAAGCCTCCGTATTCTGCGGCTTCTCCCGAAATAACACTCACTTTCTTGTTAAGCCGCCCGATATTTTGAATAATCAAGAGGACGCGCCCCCTTTTGCGTAGGCTTGACTTTGCCTAAGTTGCGCTATCATAGCCACAAGCCCGCTGGATTCAATATCGTTAAATTTTGAAAGAGCGTCGGGGCGTTCTGCGCGTCTGGCAATAAGCGCAACAACGAGGTCGGTATAAAGCGCGGACTTGTAATCTTTTTCCACTCCCGCGCCTAATAAATATTCTTCCGCGCTTCTCTTGTAGAGTTTTAAATTGGCGAGTTCGTCCGTGTTGTCCGCGTCAACGTGCAGAAGTCTAGCGAGTTCGACTTCTTCCAATTCCTCCGCTTTTTGGAGTTCTTTTAAAAGCGTTTCCCGCTCTTCTACCGTGAGAGAGGCTACAATCGCCTCTAATTCTTCTCCTAACATAGACTATCCCCCTAACCTAAAAACTCTCGTACAGCCTACGTCAGAGCGTTTAACGGCTATTTCTTTGCGGTTTTCTTTTTTGCTTCGTCGCTTTCGGCGGCAGTTTCCGTCGCGGCACTTTCCGCGGCGTTATTTTCGGTGTCCGATTCGGACGCGTTAGTGTCCGCAGCGTTCTCGTTTGTTGTCTTGTTCGTCGCCTCGTTTGCGGTTTTCTTTGCGTTTTCTAAAGGAATGATATACCCGCCCGCGATAAGTTCTTTCGCCCGTGCCTCGTCGTCCGTTTCATAGATGTAATCCGCGTTGTAAGGCTTGCGAGTATTTTTGTCGAGAAACGATTTAATCACTCGGTATTTCATAATTTACCCTCGCTTTCAAAAATAAAAGGCGACAATCCGCCTAGTCGCCTTTTATTTATTAAAGTTTTCTTTCTCTCTTTTCTTCTTTGTTACTTTCTTCTTTTCTCTCCTTTCTTTTTCAAAAGAAAGAGAGAAAAGAAGAAAGTAAGGTTTTAAAAAGAAATCAAGCAGTAGCCGATTTTTTTATGCGGAGGAAGCCGTTTTTAGCTACGACGTTGCCGCCCGCCATAACGTTGCCGCGGTACGCTACCATACCTTCGGCAAATTTGACGTGTTCGGAACGCTTAACCTCTACCGGAGAAAATTCCACGATGAGGTAATTGGCGAGGTTGCCGTATGCCATACAGTAAGTGTTTGCCGCGGTTGTTGCTCCCGTGAGATGTCCGCAAGCGGAATTTACTATAAAGGGAATACCGTTAATCGTGCCAAAATTGCCGTTGCTCTTGATGTCGTAGAAACGTTCTTTCGTGGAAGTACGCACTTTTGCGAAAGCCATAAGGTCTTTCTTGTTCAAGATAAGCACAGCGGAGCCTTCCACATTTTCCGGACCGCCGTAACTGTAAACAATCTGATCCAAAGTTGTGTCGTCTATGGTCGCAAAAGAAATATCCGTCGCCGCGTCGATAGCCGTCGCCTTGTCGCTAAAGATACCAACAAGACGGTTGGTAGCGCCCGTGCCGATGAGAATTTCTTTCGTCAAAGTCATTCTCATAGAAGTACGGATATTCTGGAAAACTTCGTCGGCGTAAGGCGCGTTGGGAAGTTTCATAAGTTCTTCTGTAACCTCGCCGTAAGCCGTGATTTTTGCGCTGTTGATGTCGGCGTAACCAAAAGTAGTTTCAGCGGTGTTCGCTTTTTGCTTTTCGGCGGTATATCCGCCCGCTGCTATGTTCGCAACGTAAGGCTGTTGGAAAGAATTTCCGCCGATAATGGATTTATGCGCCACATTGTCAATAAGGGAGGACACCATATTGAAATCTTTGTTGATGTCGCTTGCCGAATAAGAGGGAACGACAATGGTAGAGCCGTCGCCGACTTCAACCGTGCGGACTTCCGTAAAAATACCGATAGGGCAATTTACGGCGCGATTTTCTTTTAAGTTTTGCCCCGCGTCCTCGCGACTTTCAAGAGTTTTGGTGTAGTCAACTCCGCGCCCTTCGGAAGAAGCAATAAAACCTTGACCGGGGACAAATGCAGGAGAGCCGCCCGCCGCGTTTCTGTTTTCGGCGTTTTCGGGGTTTTCGGTTGCGTTTACCGCCGCCGTTCTCTCGTCAACTTCGTTTTCCTTTGCTTTTTCAGCCTCTTCTTTGGCTCTCTTTTCAGCTTCTTCTTTGGTTTTTTTCGCCGCCTCCTCTGCGGCTCTTTTTTCCTCGTCCGCTTTCGCCTGTTCCGCGCGAAGGTCTGCTATATCGCCGTTGATTTGTTGAAGCTGCGTGTTTATGGAGCGAAGTTCGCTAATGTCCTCGCTCTTTTCGGATCTTGCCACAAGAGCCGCTTTCCTCTCTTCTAGCTTTTTAATCATCTCGTTTAAGTTCATTTTAAATTCCTCCTAAATTACGATTTTTCATTTTGTATAGTTCAATCTCGTTTTCGGTCTCCACCGACTGCCGCGCTTCTTTCTCCAAAGAAGCCTTTTGACGAGCGTTTTTGAGCGCTTCTTCGCCGCTCTCCAGCGGCGCGTCTCCGGCACGAGCGTGAATATCTGTGTCCTTGTAGGCGGGGTATGTTACCACCGACACTTCAAAGACTTTACTGATAGATTTTATTTTTCTCGTCGGCATATCCGAATCGAGGTCTATCCATTCTTCGTCTTGAACGCGAAACGCAAAACTCATCCCGTCCATATCCCCTCTCGATACGGCTGAATAAAGCATTTTTGCATCTTCGTTGTTTTCTGTGTCAAGTACGGCTCTCATGTGTAAGCCTATATCGTCAACGGTAAGCGTCATTGTGCTGTTGCCGTTGTTTCGTCTCGAACGCGCAAGTGGAATTGATTTTATATTGTGGTTTACAAATAACGCAACATCGGTTAAATCCGCCTTGTCGAACGCTCCGGGTAAAATAACCTCTTTAAACCAATCTCCTATTTGCGTTGTTCTGTTGTAAACGGCGGGGTGTCCTTCGATAATCTTTTCCCCGTTTTCTTCTTCCGCTCTAAATTCTAAGCCGGAATAAGAGCGTTGCACCGTTTTCGGCGCGTTTTTGAAATCTTTATTCTTTTCCATCGCTAGTATTCTCCTTTCTACTTTGAGCGTTTTTGATTTGATACTGATCGACTATTTCCGTATTTGCATAGTTTAGGCTTTGTATTCTTCTGTCGCCGCCCGCAAAAGGCGGATAGCCGAAAATCTCCGCAAGTTGGTTTAAAGTAATGAGCCCCGTTTCCGTTGCAAGTTTCGCAAGCTCCATTTTTTCTTTCGTGGAGTAGTAAGCGACTTTTGAATAATAGCCTTTTACTCTATGCCCAACGTCCCGCTCTCTGTCGGTGAAAAGTCTTTTGGAAAACGCTTGTTCAAACTCGACGATAAAATCTTCAATGCAGGACTGATAAAATGCGCTGTGTTGGTCGCTCGTGTAATCGCCGGAAAGAATAGCGTCGCTAATGCCGTAGCGTTCGCGGATAATATCTTTGACAAATTTCATCACCGTTTCCGGTATCTGCGGAAACTTTCTGTCGAGAGGTTGAAAATCGGCGGCTAAATCCGTCGCCAGTATTCCAAGTTCAGACTGTTTGAAGCGATTTTCAAATTCCTCCAAAGTGTTCTCCTGCATTTTCCCTGCTTGCAAGGATTTTATTTTCAAAATACCGTTAAAATTCATTCCGGCTTCAAGCATTTTCGGCATAGCTTGAAGCATTTTGTCGTGAATTTCAAGGGACTTTAAAATGTCGCGTTCGTCGGCGTGTCCGTAATCGTCGCCGCCGCCCATAAGGGTTGACGTTCCGCGTCTCCAACGAAGATGAATTATAGCGTCGTAGGGTAAAACGTCGTAACTTCCGTCACGCCAAAAAAACTTAATCGCCCACCTGCCGTCCTCAAAATGTCCGAGTTCCGCGCTTATGGGGTTTAAGGAATAAAAGGCTTTGTATTTTCTAAAAGTCTTGCCTTGCTTGTTTTGCACGGTTTCCCATTCGGGATAAATAAAGCAATTCATATTCTTGCGGCGCAGCCACTCACAGCAGGAGAGAAAATCTTTCGCGGGTTGAAGTTCATTCGGTTGAAAACGAAACAGCCTTGATATATCGTCATTCAGCTTCGTTATGCTGCCTTCTTTCTCAATAACGGATACGACTTCGATTTTTGAAATCTCAACAGCGATACGGTCAATGCAGTTGTTCACTAAATCGCTCAAATAGACATTCTTTCCGAAAGAGGAAAATACCGCCCGCGAATCCGTAAGCACTTCGGCTAAAATATGCCGCTCTTTATTCTTCCGAAAGCGATTCATAACGTTTTCCAAGAAACTCTTTATCAAGACCATTCCCTCCCTTCTTCCACGCGTCCTTTTTGATACTGCAAATAAGTGTCGCTATATCTGCTGTATGTAGCGTAAGAAATCAAAAATCCCAAAGTGCCGTCTATTCTATTCTTGCTCTGGTTATATAATTTCACGGGCATTTTAAGTCCCATAGTATTTAATTTTAAGGCGGTGTTGCGAAGACACCAGCGGTCAATTTCATTGTCGTTGTAGTTTATTTTTTTATACATAAGGTCGGTTTCAAGGGACGACATAGCCCCGTTAAGGCTCATAAAATCCATACCTATTCTTTCCAAAATTTCCTTTTCATCGAAAGCCTCGACGAGCAAATCTTTCACGCCTTTTGCGTGCCAATTATCAAAGCCGATTTTATAAGGCAGTACGTTTAAAACTTGAGTAAGATTTACAAACCACTCAACGACGTCCGCGGGGTTTACTTCCGTTCCTTGACAAATGGTAACAAGACCGCGTTTTTCCCAATCCCTATAATTTTTCTTTTCGGGGTTAAGTTTGTTAGTGTCTTCGAGTATCGCGTCCGCTTTCGTTTCTGGGATAAAATACATAGACAAAGTTCGTTTCTGCATAGTCCAAGGATTGACGAATAAGGCTTTAGCGTTGCAAAGGTCGGTAGTTTCCGCAAAGTCAAATCCCCCGATAAAGACTTGTCCCCGAAGTTCCTCGATGTCAAACGTCGCCTTGTTTGTTAAAACGTCCTCCGTCAGCCAAGCCGCAGAAGAATTTTGTTTGATGTTAAAATCTTTGGCGAGTACAAAGGCTTTTGTGCTTGCGGAGTTTTTCGCGTCCTCAACCATACCCCGAAGGAAAGACCATTTTTTGACGGCTCCCATACCGGGGTTAGATTTTTGCCAAGAAGTTTCATCTCGCCATATTTCTTCTTCGCTGTCCTGCGTGTACCAAAATATAAGCATATTCGGCTTTTCTATTTCGCCCTCTAAAACAGCCTCCGCCGTTTTAAGTCTAGCGTCAAGATAGCCGTTATCCGTAAATCCTTCGGTGGTAATCTCAATGTAAAGCGGCTCGTCCTGCGTGGAAAGAGCCTGTCTTATAGGCATAATAAAAGTATCGTCTTTGAGTTCGTGCACCTCATCGACGATACCGACTTTTATGTTTCGTCCTTCTTTTGCGGAAGTTCTGGCGGAAAGTTTACGAATGGAGCCTTTGTTTTGAGAAGTAAATTTGCCGACGTGATTTTTCTGTCGTTTCCCGCCGAAGAAAATCCCTTTTTGGTTTCGGCGCGTGCATTTTGCAAGTTTAGGAGAAGCCTCTCTCATAGCGTCGGTAGCGGTGTAAAGTAAATCCGCTTGGTCGTAATCGTTAGAGCCGTAAAGGATTTTAGTCCCCATTTCCCCGCAAACCCATTCTGAAAGAGAGAGCGCGGAAGCAAAGGGTGTTTTGCCGTTTTTTCTCCCCATAACCAAGAGGACTTCTTGATATTTCCGCACATATTTTTTTAATTCGTCATTGTAAATTTTTATGGCGAAAATAGCCTCCAAAATAGCTTTCTGAAAAGAGAGAAGTATAAAAGGTTTTCCGGCGAAAGGAGCTTCCGAGTGGCGGCATTCGTTTTCGATAAAGCGTATTCTTTTTTCCGCTTCTTCGTAATCAATTTTCAAATTGGGATTATTCAAATCGTCAATAAGCATTTCCATTTGACGATGAACATAGTACCCAACAATAGCCTTGCCGGATTCTATTTCGTCCCAATAATCCAAAATATAGGACACGCCGCCCGCCCCCTTCCCGCCTAAGATAATTTATTATTTCCGAGGCTTATTAGCATATTCTCTGATTTGGCAATAAAAGTCTTTGAACGTATATCCAAAAGCAAATACCCATAAACCGCCTAATCCAAGTTTTGTATAAATAAAATATAACGCCCCGCAAACGCCTAATATCACAACGATAGTGTATATCCTCGCTTCTGTTTTATGGCTCATTTCAAATTTGCCCCTTTACTCATAATCGTCAAGTCCCAATTCGTCCTCGTTTACATTGGCGCCAAGAACGCGAATTAACTTGAAAATAATATTTGCATATCCCGCCCGAAGTTTCGGCAATTCCTTTGACACAGGAAGGACTTTTTGCTTTGTAGGGTCTTCGGGGTGAAATTTTACAAGCCCCGATATTTTCGCCTTTTCGTTTATCTCGTCGAGTTGGTGGCGTATTCGCGCCGCCTCCCATATCGCCCCGTCCGCAAGTTCTACTTGTTTCTCGTCCACATCGGCAAACAACGCCCGCAAACGTTCGTGTTCCTGCACAACAGAAAGCGGCTCTCCGGTCGGAGTAAAGAGTAAACGACGAAATTCTGCCCGTTCGTCTTCGGTCGCTTCCCGCAAAATTTTCAAAATACGCTCTATCTCGCTCATTCTCGCACCCCCAAAAAAGACTTTTCGCGAATTTTCAAGTTTTCATCGAATTTCCAAAAAAGTCAAAAATTCGATGTTGACGATAAAAAAGGTTGGCGACTGGTCTTTTGCAAAAGTTCCCGCCACACAAGGCGGGGGGAGGGGTTGGAAAATTATTTTATAGCGAAAACTCTTTAAACCATTTGTCAATGTACCCGCACCATTCGCCCGCTAATGCGCCGCGGCTTGTCATAGCTCTTGCTTTCGCTTCTTCCGGCGTGGTTTCTATATAAACCACTTCCGCGCCAAGCCGTCCCGCCAGCGTCTCCCGTTGGAGCTTTCGCGGGTAGCCTCCTATGACGTATGCGTCGTGCCACGCACCCGCCCTCATACGTATCTGCTCCAGTATAGTGTCACGCACGGCATACGCCGTCTTGTTGAGGTTTTTAGGGTGATCGTACATAGGACAGCCGCTTATGGCATAAAAGACAGCGTCCATATCCAATAACAAATCCCCTCGCTCTGCCGTTTGGTTTACCCACGTTGACTTTCCCGCGCACGGCGCGCCATAAACGAGATAAACATTATGTGAGCCGCTATAACGGTATCGCTTATGTTCTTCGTCGTGACATTCTTTGCAAATAATTTCGATGTTCTGTGGATTAAGTGAAATATTTACGTCTAAAATATTTTTGGGGTCGAGTTTTATTTTATGATGCCCGACAAGCCTTGACGGATTTAAGACAAGATTTTTTCCGCACTTTTGGCAAGTATATTTTGCGGCGACAATAAGTTGTCCTCGTAGGTCTTTCCACTCTTTGCTGTTGTAAAATTTAGCCGCCCAAGGTTCCGCCATATTTACCCGTCCTTTCTGCGTTTTTTCTTGCTTCTGCCGGTTATACCTTTTCTTCTGCGTCGTTTCTTGTCGGAATATTTTTTAGTCTTATTGCCGGATATAATTTCCGGCTCTTGCGTAATTTCTTGTCCTGTGTCCGAATCGGACACGCTAATGATTTTCGCAAAAAAGTAAAAGCCCGTAACCACGCCGCCTATGCCGCCGAAAATAAGTCCTACGGATAGTCCGACTGTAAAATCCATATTACCAATCCTCCGCGTTTAGTTTTCGCTCTTTGAGTTCTAAGGCTTTCTTGCCTTGTTCTAGCTTTGCTTTTTCGACAATGGTGGATAATCTTTGCCTATCAACACGCACCGCTGCTTGTGTCGCCGCGAGCATTTTATCGTCCATTGTCTTACGATTTTCAACGCGCTTTACGGGTATTTTTTGCCGTTTCTTTACAACCGCTTCTTGCGGCTCTCCCATTTCGTCCGACACGCTGACAACAGTATCTTGCTCTTTGTATTCGTAAATGTCCGTAACGTCAAAATCTTCTTTGCGTTCCGCCATTTCGCGATAAAGTTTTTCCATACGGAATTTGCGAACGGCTTGGATTCTGATTTCTTCGTCCAACGCTGCCATAATATCCGTTTGCGCGGATTCGTAAACAGCGCGTTCTTCATCGGTGAGAGCGTCTTGATAGACAGTTTGATACTCTCCTGTTTTGACGGCGTTCCTGTTGCGTTTTGGAGCGCCGTGCCCGACGGCGTTTTTGTTGCCGAGTTGCGCCGTTTTGTTGCCGTGTTCCTTCGTTTTTTTATCGGAGGTACAATTTTTCGTTTGTTCTTTTGCGGTCGTAGTAGAATTTTTTGGCGGTGATTTTTCACCCTCAAAAAAATTTTTATTTCCTAAAATCGCAAATTTTTTTTCCGCTTTTTTTGTTACGCTTTTTTTCTTCGTTGGCGAACGTGTTTTTTTCTTTTTTTGACTGGTACGTTTAGCGGGACGCTTTCCAATTTTCGCTTCCCACTCGTCCTCGTACTTCCATTTTCGCACTTTGACGGCTGGAACGCCCAAGAGTTCGGCGATACCTACGAGTGGCATTTTGCCCTTTCCGACTCGCCATATCTCAAAAGCCTTGTCCCTCGCCTCGCTTCTCTCTGCTTTTGGCATTTACACGTTCACCACCGTCCCTTTATAACTTTTATTTTTTATTTTTCTTCGAGATATAAGTCCATTTCTATCAATTCCCGTAAATCGGATACGGTTTCGATTTTAATTTCCCCTGCTTGAAATTTTTCAATCCACTGCGCTATCCCCGCCCGAACGACATTTCTGTATTGTTCGCGGGTTTTTGCTCTTTGGATATATTTCTCCGCTTGCCGCTTTACTGTTAATTCAATTTGATTATCTGGAATAATAACATTATCCACTCTCTAAAAACACCTACCGCACATTCTTAACTATCGACGCTCTGGAATACCCGGTTACGCCTTTTGTCATCAATTCGAGGAATTGTTCCCGCGTAAATCCCGATAATCTAAAGATTTCTTCCGGCTTCATTCCAAGTTCTTTTCCTATCTCTCCAACGCTTTTTCCTGCGTCGATGAGTTCTTTGACTATGGCTTTCATCGGCTCTAATAAATGAACGCCTCTTGCGCGGTTATGCGTTATTGTGCCGTAAATATCGGCTTCGTGATTTTTGTGTTCGACAATTACAACCGGTACTTTCCCGCCAAGTTTGGACTTTAACGGCTCTCGCCCTGCAACCGTCCAACGGTGAAACCCGTCAATAATTGTATAATCAGGACGCACCACTATCGGAAGTGTCCAACCGTTCGCTAAAATCGACTGCGTAAGAAGTTTCAAATTATCTGCGCTAACTTTATTGGGATTGTAATTATTGGCTTTCAACCGTTCTCTATCTACCCAACGAAGCGTTGAAAGTGGCCTCATAATTTCATTTTCCATATCGTTTTGCTTGCTCCTTTTCGCTTATGTTGGCTCGTTTCTCATAAAGACTTGTGTATAACGCTCTATACGAACGTTTCTTTGGATCACCCGCCATAAACTTTTCGTAAACATCTTTATAATCAGCGTTTGTCATATAAAAGTCAAAATCCTTTACCAGTCTTTTCCAACTGGAAATCATTGTTTTGGTCTCCGACGGAATCGTGTATCTTTCCGGGTGCAGAAAAAGAATATCGTTTACCAATGCTTTATAATCTTTTGTTTGCCCTTCTTCTAATTCACGCCTTTTCCTTGTCGAATGTCTAAACATTTCGCTATCCCAGTAAAGCAAGACAAGATAGGCGTTTGGATAACGTCGTTCTATCGCTTCCCATAATTCTGGCTCTGTCTCAGCGACCCATTTAAGCCCGGCAATACTGGAATCCCCGAAAAAACAGCAAAGCCTCAAACGCGGTTTTGGAACGCCACATTCGTAAAGACGAATGTATATCTCTGGAAAATCAAGATTGCGTTCTTTAATATAGTACCAAACATCGTTATCAGTCCAATCATATATAGGATAGATGTTGCGAATTTCATTCTTTATTTTTGCTATCATTTGCAAACGTTGAATTGATTCGGCTACTCTAAGTCCTATAAGCTGAATGCCATTCTTTGTTAAACGTTCGCAAAAAGTTTGATAGTTACATTCGCCCGGATATTTTACCAACGGATGTTTTGTAACTGCAAAAGGCGGCGGTTGTCGCATCCACTTGTCTTTTGCTTTTGGATCCCAAGTAATCCAGCTTTCGGACGCTGATAAATGGTCTATAACACTTACTTGCTTTACGGGCAAACAATACCAAACAAATTTTGCTCCAACGGAAATGAATTTTTCACGCCACCGATAGGCGGCTTCTAACATTGAACGATATAAACCTTCTTCATCTATAAACATTACGACAAGCTGTTTCGGATTTATTTCTGCGCTTCGGATTAAATCGTAAACGATAGAAGACATACAGAGCGAATCTTTCCCGCAAGAAAACGCCATATAAACAGGAACGCCGTTTGAAAATACGTTCTTTATTCGCGTTTTTGCCGCTTCCAATACATTTTGTGATCCGTAAATTCTCTTTACAGCCATATCTTTTCTCCACAACACGGACAAATAACAAATTGCCGTCCTTCTTCGTCTGTCTGAATTTCCGCCTCGTATTCTCCCTTTGTAGCTTCGCCCTCCTGCGCCGTAGTTTCGTCTGTGCGAGGCTCTGCCGCGTCTTCCAATACGGGAGTATTGTCATTCTCTGGTGGATTATTAGAGGAAGCCGGAGCTAATTCTTGATTCGGCTGTTGGCTCATTTTTGTTATTGCTTCATTGCTAAATTTTCCGTATTCGTTAATCTTTTCCGTTGACGCTGCAAGGCTTGCGGAAAGCGTACTCAATAATTCTTTATCATATCCCGGAATATCAATATCGCCGTTAAGCTCTTTTAAAATATCGTCAAACGCTTGTTGTGA
>JAGBKP010000044.1 GCA_017635875.1 Selenomonadaceae bacterium
CGGCACCGGTATCGGCATATCCATATCCGCCAACAAAATCAAAGGCATACGCTGCGCCCTTTGCTCCGACGTTTTTTCCGCAAAAATGGCGCGCGCGCACAACGACGCGAACGTTTTGGCGCTCGGCGGCAGAGTCCTTGGCGTAGGCCCCGCCGGCGAAATCGTCCGCGCTTTCATTGAATCTAAATTTGAAGGCGGTCGCCACGAAAGACGCGTCAACAAAATTATGGACTTGGAGAAATTATAAAAACCCTTCTTTTCTTTCTTTTTCTTATAAGAAAAAGAAAGAAAAGAAGCAAAAGAAAGAAAAAGAATTTTAATATAAAAAACCAAAAAATAGAGTTTGGTAAAGTTTTCTTTCTCTCTTTTTTTCTTTGTTACTTTCTTTTTTTCTCTCTTTCTTTTTCAAAAGAAAGAGAGAAAAAAAGAAAGTAAAGAACAAATAATATAAAAAACGGAGACACACAATGAAAAAGTTTCTATTATGCACTCTTGCCGCGCTGTTTTTATGCGCGAACGGTACGGCTACGGCAACCAGCATAAACATAGCGGACAGGGAGATGAAAGCCGTTAAGCAGGCAAGCGGGAATTTTGGCGACAGAATAGACACGATTCTTGCTACCGGCGGAGAAGAAGTTTCGGGACGCGTTAAACTGGGGCTGCTCCTTCACGGCGACGGGCACATTCTTATAGACGATGAAATTAAAAACATTATATATAGGAAACTTCGCGAAAAATTCCCCAAAGAGGAATTTGCGATTATGAAAGCGACGGACGCGGCGACTTTTCTCCTTAAAAAAGGCGACAGATCAAAAAAGATGCTCCCCGAGATGAACGAAACGGATTATGTTATAGCCGCTGTGGAATGTAACTACGACTATCTTCTAGTTATAAGTTTTATCCACGACGAGCGTTGGAACGCGCCCTCTATGGCGGCAGAAGACGGCGGAGAAGAAACCGTTTGGATGAAAATTCGCCTTGTATACCCAAAATACGAAGGCTATTTATACAGAAACGATTTTGCGGTGACCGGCAAATCCACGAAAAATCATATTCGTTGCCGCTTAAAACCCGAAATGGTTGCTTCTTACACGCAGGAACTGTTAGACGACCTTAGAATCGACTATAGGGACGAAACGTATTTTAACGTGCCGGAAGAAAAAACAAAGACGGATATGACGCTAAACCAAGAAGAACAAGCGAAAAGTCTGCACGAACAAGAAATTGACGCGGTATTGGAGGGCAAAATATGAAGATATTCAAATATTTCGCCTTGATAACCCTCCTGACATTCGCTTTTTCGACGGCGGCTCTTGCAAGCGGCAACGACCCGGAGCGCGCCGACGAATGGTTTATGAGGGAGCGTATGAAATCCCCCGCGCCGAGGAACAAAAAATCGCTTGAGGACTACATAAAAGAAGGTCAGGAAAGATTAGATGCGAGGGAAAAAGCGGAAGGAGCGGCAAAAAAACAAGCGAAAGAGGACGAAAAAACGAGAAAAAAAGCCGCAAAAGTTATCCCGCGCTATATAATGCTGTTCGCGGACGACAATTTCATCTATTGGCTGGACACGGAAGCCCTGCGCTGGCGACCGATGCCGTATTCCGCGCTTGAAGATATGCTTGATTGCTGGGTAAAAATGGAAGATATTTCCGCCGACAAGGAATACACATATCCGGAAAAATATTATATGGAGCATTTGTACCTTCGCCCCGCAAAAAACCAAGTAATGTTTTTAAGTGAGCTTGAAGTAACGGGACGCCCGGAAAACAACATCAAAGAACGCCCCTATAAACCAAGCTATTGGGAAGAACTTGTCCCCGGCAGCGTTGAAGAAGAAATTTACAAAGGCACATTAAAAGTGCTGAAGACTCTTGAAAAGAAAAAGCGCGTAAAACCAAGCGACAAAGAAGACAAATACGACTTTTTGGAAGATACTTTGCATATATATCTGTAAAAAAAATCCCGACTCGAAATTTCTGAGTCGGGATTTTTTATTTGTAAATTTTGCTTCTATGGTCAACATCAACAACCAAAATAAGAACCTTACCATCATCAATACTGGCAATCACTCTGTAATCGCCAATTCTATATCTCCAAGAACCTTTTAAATCACCCGACAACGCCTTTCCGTAAAATCTCGGATTTTCCGTTCCGTCTACATAAGCAGAAAGCCATGTTAAAATCATATCCTTTATAGGCTTATCAAATTTTTTTAGTTTTTTGACAACCTGCTTCGAAAAAACAACTCTATATTTCATTTTATCATTTCTCTGACTTCATCAATAGTATAATAAACGGGGTCGTTTTCAAATTCCGCCATTTTTTCCTTGTAGACGGAAATATCCCTCTCATCTTCGATTTTTTCCAGCGCGGCTTGAAGCATAAAATCCCTTAAATTCATATTTCTTGCAGACACATAATCTTGAATCAAAGAAAAGTCCTTACCTTCAAACTTTAATGTTTCCATTTTTTTCTCCTTTTCCACATTATCCACATCGTATTTTTAAAATAATGTGGATAAGTGGATAACTTTGTGGATAAACTGTGAAAAAATATGATATATTATCTCATAAATTTCATTTTTATTTTATATTAAAGTTCTTTTTCTTTCTTTTCTTTTGGTACTTTTCATACAATATCTTAGTGCTTTAGCACTTAGATATTGTTGTGCCCTTTGGGTACTTTTCTTTCTTTTTCGCCTGTGCCCTTTGGGTATTCAAGAAAAAGAAAGAAAAGAAAAGTACGGTTTTTTATATTATCTTAATGGTGGAAAAGTCTTAATCTTGTGAATGCCATAACCATATCGTATTTGTCCGCCGTCGCTATAACGTTGTCGTCGCGAATGGAGCCGCCTGCCTCTGCTACGTATTTTACGCCGCTCTTTTTTGCGCGCTCGATATTGTCGCCAAAGGGGAAGAATGCGTCGGAGCCTAACGACACGCCCGTCACCTTATTCAAAAACTCCCGCTTTTCTTCTCTTGTCAAAGGTTCGGGACGCTCCGTGAACACTTCTTTCCAAGCGTCGGTTTTTAGCAAATCTTCCCATTCTTCGCCGATATAGACATCTATCGCGTTATCTCTGTTGGGGCGTTTTATATCGTCTCTAAAGGGCAAATTCATAACCTTTTCCATTTGGCGAAGATGCCATAAATCCGCCTTATTCCCCGCAAGTCTTGTACAATGCACTCTGCTTTGCTGGCCCGCGCCAATTCCAATCGCCTGTCCGTCTTTAGCGTAGCACACCGAATTTGACTGCGTGTATTTCAGCGTGATAAGCGCGATTAAAAGGTCGCGTTTGGCTTCCGCGGTAAAATTTTTGTTTTTTGTGACTATCTCGCTTAAAAGAGATTCGTCGATTTTAGCCTCGTTCCTGTCCTGTCTGAAGGTTACGCCGAAAACGTCCTTTTCCTCATAAGGACGCGGTTTGTAATTTTCGTCCATCTTTAAAATAAGATATGTTCCCTTGCGTTTCGACTTCAAAATTTCAAGAGCCTCGTCTGTATAGGCGGGCGCAATAATGCCGTCCGACACCTCGTTCTTCAAAAAGTTTGCGGTATCGGCGTCGCATACATCCGAAAGCGCGGCAAAATCTCCGTAAGAACTCATTCTATCCGCGCCTCTCGCGCGAATATACGCCGCCGCAACGGGGCTTACGTCTTTAGGCGAAAAATAAATTTTCGACAGCGTATCCGTAAGCGGCAATCCCACCGCCGCCCCCGCGGGGCTTACATGCTTAAAAGACGCGGCAGCAGGCAGTCCGGTAGCTTCTTTAAGCTCTCTCACAAGTTGCCACGCGTTCATAGCGTCCAATAAATTTATATATCCCGGCTTTCCGTTTAAAGCCTCAAAGGGAAGCTCCCCTTCTCTCATATAAACCGACGCGTCCTTTTGATTAGGATTGCACCCATATTTTAAACCTAAATTTTGCATATTCTTTCTCCTCATTTTCGGTAGATTGCTTTCTTTTCTTTTTTCTCTTTTTTTGTAAAAAAAGAGAAAAAAGAAAAGAAACAAAA
>JAGBKP010000045.1 GCA_017635875.1 Selenomonadaceae bacterium
GTGATGTGGCGAGATATTTTGTCGACTGACAAGGAAGAAAAAACGAAGTCGTAGCTAGGCTACGTCAAGTTTTTTCTGACGCAGTTCAGGCGGCAAAATAGCCGTCAAAGCGCGTTGGCGGGGTTTACCAACACGCCCTAACCTCGTCGTCAATCTCGCGAACTTTTTTAGCGGCTTGCATACCGTTAGTTTCGCCCAAACAAATATCAAGCAATATTAAGTCGTAAATGTTCGCTTTGAATTTATCCAAAAATTCTTCGGCGGAGCTAATACTATTCTTCAATAAAAACAAGACAAAATTTTTATAAGGAAATTTTATTGAAGGCGGTCGCTTCGCGCCCTACGTCTCATACGACTCACCGTAGTTGAAAAGACAATGTAAGGAATAAATTCCTAACATTGTCTAGTTTCAAACGGTGAGTAGTATAAAAACATCAACAAAAAGCGATGATTTCTCACTTGGATAGTGTTCGGCTACAATTCGCGTTAAACATTCTTTAGCTATGTCCGCTTCTTCCGATTCGTCCTCAACAATTACAATACGCATAAAATCGCCTCGATTATAATGTAAATTGAGTTCAGTTTAATATGCCGTGTACCGTTTCTACCGTTATTACGGGATGAATTGGTTTTGTTATATAATCCGAAAGTTTTAATCGTTTGGTTTTTTCCAAGACCTCCGCGCTTTTGTTCGCCGTCATAAACACTATCGGTCCTTTGTATTTTTCTCTGACTTGATTTAACAGCGATTCGTCCGTAAGGTCGATAAACATTAAATCTATTCGTTTTATCGCTAAAATTTCTTGCGCGTTTTCTAAACTGTCCGCGTCGTAAATTCTGAGATTTTCCGTATTGTCAAGCATATTATGGACTTTTTCTACGCCTTCTCGGTCTTCGTCTATCAAAAGTATATTTTGAATGATGTCCTTATCTTGACAAAGTTTATAATTTATATCCTCGTCCATCATTTCAAGCATAATGTCCGCTATTACGGGGTCAAATTGCGTTCCTTTGCCCTTCGCTATTTCTTCTCGAACAATTTCTTGCGGCAGAGCTTTTCGGTAACTTCTGTTGCTCGCCATAGCGTCGTAAGAATCGGCGACGGCTACAATTCTCGCGACTTCGGGGATGTTTTCGCCCGCAAGCCCATTTGGATAGCCGCGACCGTCGTAGCGTTCGTGATGAAATTTTGCGGCGTAAGCTATGCGTTCGTCCTTGTATATATTTTGCAGTATAAGGAAGCCGCTGACGGGGTGAATACGGATTTGATCGAATTCCTCGTCGTTAAGTTTTCCCTTTTTATTGATAACTTCGACGGGGACGCGAATTTTTCCTATATCGTGCAAAATGCCCGCTCTCCAAATCATCTCGATTTCTTCTTCGCTTTTTCCCATACGCCGCGCTATTTCCGTGGCGTATTTTGCTACTCGCTGGGAATGTCCGCCCGTATAGTGATCTTTCGCATCTATTGTAGATACCAACGCTTTTATAATGTTTGCGTTAATTTCTTCAATCTGCAACCTGCTCTCTCGTTCTTTTTCCTCCGCGTCATTGATTTTTCTTGCGGAAACAACGCAGAACACGACTATGATTGAAAATGTCAAAAGCATTAAGAGCGCGCCTGCGGTTACTTGTGATCTAACTTCTTGGAAAAGATGAGCGTTGCTTACGACTATAACCGCATACCAATCATTTACGATACGTTCAGAAAAAATCGTGCAGAATTCTCCGTCAATATTCGCTTCAAATTCCATAGTGTTATCGTCAAAAATTTTGGGCAGTAATTTTGACCAAGTTTCATTTTCGGTATAGAATTGACCTTTTTGCGCCGCGTCGCTATGCGCTACCACCAAGCCCTTTTGATTTACTATAAAACCGTAGCCTTCGCCCCCTATGGACATTTCTTCCGTATTTTTTTGCACTTCGCCCAACACTATATCAAGAGCCAAAACGCTTTTATTGTCGGAAAGAAGCTGACTTAAAGATATAACCACATCTCCCGTATGCGCGTCCACGTAAGGTTCGGAGATAACCATTTTTCCTCGATTTTCCACCGCCTCCTTATACCAAGTTCGCTCTCTGGGATAAAAGTCGGCGGGAGGAGTCCAACCGCTGCCGTCAATGTATTCTTCCCTGATGTATCCGTAGATTCCCGTGAAATTCGCGTCAAATTGCCCTTGCATTTTATTCGTCGCGCCTTCTAAATAGCGACGAATAGCCTCGTTACTCTCCCCATTTTTCAGCATATAATCGGCTGATTCCGCCGCAAGCCACATAACGTTTGTACCTTTATTCAAATAATTTTCTATCATAATCGCTTGACTTTTCATATTGCTTACGCCAAGATTTTTTATGCCTTCTACGGAGCTTGAATAAAACGATATGTATACATAAGAGAGTATAACGACTTGCAAAACGAAGATAAGCAGCACGGTCACCAGAAACTGTTTGGTCGCCATATTTTTCATAACTACACCTCGCAAATATCGCAAATATAATTAATAATGATATAACATTTCCGAAATAAATACAATACTAATTGAAAAAGTGCAGGGAATTTAAAAAAAATGACGAATTTTACAAGTGGTCCGGTATAAAGGAGGCTCGATGTTGAATTTTATCCCTGCATACGCCCATTATTTGTTGCCGGTGATTATCGCGCTAATTCAGATTTTAGACGCGTATCTGCGTTATCTTTCTTTTAAATCCACAATGACGGTATTGAAGGTCAAATTGTCCTTGAAATTTCAAATACTTTTGACGAAGGGTTAAACATAGGGGAAAACGGGCTGCCCATTTCAAAAGAGCGGGGTCACGGAATCGGTATGCTGTCGCTTTTATCCTTTGCAAAAAAATACGACGCATATTTTGACTTTTCGCAGGAAAACGGTTATGTTAAAGTGGCTATGTATTGGAAAGATTGAATTTGATTTTAGGAAAAGGGAGATTGGTATGAAAAGAATTTTTGCTTTTGTTGTTGCGTTGTTTTTAACCGTTGCTACAATTTCAGCGGCAAACGCCGCGCCGCGTCATTCCATTGATTTTTCCGGCAAAAAAATAATCACTCTGGCTGCAATTCCTTATGTAAACGTTTCAGGCGATGAATCTTCTTATGTTTTGGACAGTTTAAAAGAGGGATATACGGATTATTTCGCCAAAGAGGGATTTAAAATTGTTCCTCGTGAGAACACTTTAAACGCGCTTTCGCTTAGCGACTATATCGAAGGGGACAATATTATAGCCTCCGACGAGGTGATGAGAAGCGTTGCGGAAAATACTAAAGCCGATTTTGTAATAGCTATGGAAGTAGAGGAGATTGCGATTTCAAGGGAAGATGAATTTCCCAAAACCAAACTTACCGCAAAAATTAAACTGTTATATAAAATATACGATGCCGCAGGAAGTAAAATATATCCCTTTAGAATAACCACGTCAAGGGACAACAAAGCGACGCTGGCGGAGGTAGGCCCTAAATACGCAGTAAAAAACGCTCTTAATCAAGCGTTAGAGCGCGGCAATCACCGCTTGATAGAAATTATTAACGGTAAGAAAAATATTCAGAATTGAACCGACATTATATAGGCGTTGCTGAAATCTTTTTCTACCCAAAATTTTATAATTGTGTTAAAATATTGCAAAAACTAAAAATCGGGTGATATTATGGCAATGAAAGTCGGCTCTTTTTCAAATCAAACTTCTTCGGTTATGCGTATGCCGGAGCATAATACGGCTGTAAAAGGCGCGGAAAGCGAATTTTCGATGGAGCTTTACGATGAGCAAAAAAGCTCGTCCATTGAAGACCTGGAAAAATTAATGAAAAAAATAGATGAGCAAGGAGAAAGATTAAGTCAGACTCCTACTTACGACGAACTTAAAGAATACCGCACGCTGATAAAAAATTTCGTGGGCGAGGCCGTATCAAGAATGTACGATATGAATACCGAAGCGGGTTGGGACAGAATGGGCAGGCAAAAAGTCTATACAACGGTTCGGAAAATCGACAGAAAACTAGAGGATATGGCGGAACAAATACGCCTGGGTCAAGCGGATAAACTTGATATTTTGGCGAGTCACGACGCTATTCGCGGTATGCTTTTGGATTTGTATTTATGAATATAGTCGGATTTGATAAAGAATTTAACCGCTTGCGCTCTTTGATAAAAGAAAATACCCTTCCTCACGCGATTTTGTTTACGGGGACGGAAGGGATAGGAAAAAGGCAAATAGCGACGGAACTGTCGCGCATTATACTTTGTAAAGAACGCGGGGAAGACGGTTGCGATTGCTTATCTTGCAGAGCGTTTAGAGAAGAAAGTCATCCGGATTTTCACATACTTACGCCGACGGCAAAGGGAAAAGCCTCGCCTATGATACGCATAGACGAAGTAGGGGAGCTTTTGACGGATTTAGCGAGACTGCCCCTCTTGTCTAAATGCAGAGTCGCGCTTATAGACGACGCGGATTTGATGAACGAGGCGGCGTCTAATCGCCTTTTAAAAACCATTGAAGAGCCGACGGGCGATATTAAATTTTTTTTGATAGCGTCAAAGCGGAGCAAAATACTTCCGACCATTCTCTCGCGCGCTATGCCGGTATCATTTTCCGCTTTAGACGAGAATGTTATCGTAAAATTATTGACAGAGCGCGGGGCAAAGGAAGAAACGGCAAGAGAAGCGGCGCGGCTTTCGTTTGGAAGTATGAAACGGGCGATAGATTTAATCGAAAACGACGGTCTTACCGTTATGGACGATTGTTTGAAATTTTTAAACGATAATCTTACCCATAAAAAAATTTTCGCGATGGCTGAAATTATGGGTAAAGATGAGAAGAAAAGAATAAGCGGATTTTTTTCCGCCCTCACGCTTATTTTAAGGGATGTTTTGCTATATTACGAGGGCGCGGCAGATTTAAACGGCAAATACCGCGATTTAATATATAAATACGACAAAGCGCGAATTTTTAATCTGTTAAGCTTAACGGCAGAATACGAAAAACGCCTTTTTGCAAACGTAAATTTGCGTCTGTTCATAGAAGGATATTTATTGAAGTTTAGGCGACTATGTTTGTAAAAAAATAAATATAATAAAATTTTTTCTCTCTCTTTTTCTTTGCTTCTTTCTTTTTCTCTCTCTTTTTTATAAAAAAGAGAGAGAGAAAAAGAAAGAAGGAAATAAGCAAAGACTCGGAGGAATTTAGTTGCAGACTGTAGTTGGAGTTCGTTTTAAAAAAGCGGGCAAGATTTATTATTTTGA
>JAGBKP010000046.1 GCA_017635875.1 Selenomonadaceae bacterium
ATGAAAGACTTTCAGACGGAATTTTTTTGGAAGCGGGCGGCACTTCGACGGATATTTCCGTTGTAAAAGACGGCAGAGTTATGGTGCGCTACGGCGAAATAGGCGGGCATAAAACCTATTTGTCCTCTCTCGACGTAAGAACGTTGGGCGTTGCGGGCGGAAGTATGATTCGCGTCGAAAACGGGAAAATAACGGACGTAGGCCCAAGAAGCGCGCATATTGCCGGCTTGCCCTACGAAGTTTTCTCGGATAAATCGGAAAACCCAAAACTTGAACTAATCGCGCCGCTGAAGGATGACGAGCCTGCTTTTGCCGTAGTAAGCGGCGAGGGCGGCAGAAAAGTTTCTTTGACGCTTGCGGGAGCGGCGAATTTATTAAGGAGCGTACCCGAAGGAGATTACGCCTACGCAAAAGATACGGAAAACGCCCGCGTTGCGTGGCAAGCGTTAGGCGACGCTATAGGCGTAAGCGCGGAAGAAGCCGCCAAACAGGCTATGGATATTGCTTCGGAAAAAATATGGGAAATTGTAAGCCGTTTGATAGAAGAATACAAACTTTCGCCGGAACTTTTGTGTTTGGCGGGCGGAGGCGGCAGCGGCGGCGTTGTTGTTCCGTATCTTGGAAAAATGAAAAACGTTCAATGGAAGATAGTGAAGAACGCGCCGATTATTTCCACTATCGGAGTAGCGATGGCTATGGTGCGCGAAGTTGTGGAGCGCACGGTGGTAAATCCCACCGAAAGCGATATGAAATCCATTCGCCACGAAGCTCTGCAGCAGATTATGAAATCCGGCGCAAAAGAGGCAACAGTGGAAATCGCCATTGAATACGACAAGAAAACCAACATATTAAGAGCGACTGCGACAGGCGCGACGGAACTGAAAAAAGACGGCGTATCCGCCGGAGCGGTATCGGAAGACGAATTAAAAGCGATAGCCGCCAAGAGTATGCGCCTGCCCGTCGAAGAAGTCACGGAAGCGGCTGCGACTGGGAAATGGCATATTTATGAAGGTATGGTCAAAACCAAATTTTGGGGCATTTTCCCGTCAAAAAAATGTTTTGTAAGGGTTATCGACAGAAACGGCGTAGTAACTTTGCAACGCGAAGGTTTAGGCGCGGTAGTAACCAACAAGAGCAAACTAAAAGCAGACATTGACACGCTGTTTGAAGAAACAGCCGCCTACGGCACGGTAGGAGAGGAACTTCCGCCGATTTACGCGTACTACGGCGAAAAGCAACTCGATTTATCGGGGCTTACGGCAAGAGAGCAAATTATTTCCGTACTTGAAGCGGAATTTGATATTCTGCCCGACGACGAAAAAATAATTTTATTAGCGGTGCGGTAAAGTTTTAATCAAAAGGAAGATTTTATGAATTTTTTATCGGCATTGAAAGGCAAATTGATTGTGTCTTGTCAGGCTTTGCCGGACGAGCCGCTCCACAGTTCGTTTATAATGGGGCGTATGGCTTTGGCGGCAAAAGAAGGCGGCGCGCGCGCCATACGAGCGCAGGGAGCCGCCGACATTCGCGAGATAAAAAAAATAACGGGCTTACCCGTTATCGGTCTTATAAAGCGCAACTATGATGATTCTTCGATTTATATTACGCCTTCAATGGCGGAAGTAGACGAACTGCTTACGACAGAATGTGAGGCAATCGCACTTGATATGACTAATCGTCCGCGACCGAACGGTGAAAATGTTAAAGACTTGCTTGCGCGTATTAGGGAGGCAGGGCGGTTGGTATTGGCGGATATTTCCACTTATGAAGAAGGCGTCGCGGCGGCAAAAATGGGAGCAGACGCAATATCGACAACGCTATCCGGGTACACGCCCTATTCGCCGAAACTTGAAGGTCCTGATGTGGAATTGGTTGCAAAACTCGCTAAAGAACTTTCTGTTCCCGTGTTCGCGGAAGGACGCATAAACGAGCCAAGAGACATCAGCCGCGTAATGGAAGCGGGCGCGTATGCGCCGATTGTGGGTTCTGCTATAACAAGACCACAACTTATAACGGCAAAATTCGCGCAAAAACTTATACCGTAATATACAGCTAACCATAATTTATCAAAGAGGGATTATTCGGTGAACATATTCGCGCAAAAAGAGAAAAGCGACGGCTCTTTATTTGCCAAGGCGCAAGGCTTTAGCAAATCTTTTATGCTACCCATTTCGGTACTCCCTGCCGCAGGCATTTTACTCGGGATTGGCGGCGCATTGTCAAATCCCAATTCCGTCAAGGCTTATCCCTTTTTAAATATAGAGTGGCTGCAAAATGTTTTTACTGTTATGGCGGCGGCGGGTGACGTTATTTTTTCTAATTTGCCTATTTTGTTCGCCGTCGGTGTTGCCGTCGGCTTGACTAAAACGGATAAGGGGACGGCGGGGTTATCTGCGGTTTTGGCGTTTCTGGTTGTGAATTCAACTATGAACGCTATGCTAAAAATCACGGGAACGCTGGCAAAGGATAATTTGGCGGGCGTAGGTCAGGGAATGTCTTTGGGAATTCAAACTCTTGAAACCGGCGTTTTTGGCGGCGTAACCGTAGGAATTATGACATATTTATTGCACGTCCGTTTCAATAAGATTGAATTGCCGCAGTTCTTGGGATTTTTCGGCGGTTCTCGCTTTGTGCCTATCGTAACCTCTTTTTCCGCTATTTTCTTGGGACTTATGATGTTCTTTGTTTGGCCTCATTTGCAACAACTTATATTTTGCGTCGGCGGACTTGTGGAATCCACAGGATATATCGGCACGCTGATTTACGGTTTTGTCCTGCGTATGCTCGGTCCTTTCGGGTTGCATCATATTTTCTATCTTCCTTTTTGGACAACGGCTCTTGGCGGCGCGGAAATCATTGACGGAGAATTGGTTGAAGGCGCGCAGCGGATTTTCTTTGCGCAACTCGGCGACCCTAACACAGAAGAGTATTATATCGGCATTTCCCGCTTTATGTCAGGCCGTTTTATTACTATGATGTTCGGGCTTCTTGGCGCTTGTCTTGCCATATATCGCACGGCTAAACCCGAAAAGAAAAAAGCGGTGGGCGGCTTGATGCTCTCCGCCGGCTTGACTTCGTTTTTAACGGGTATAACCGAACCCGTTGAATTTTCTTTTATGTTTGTCGCGCCTGCGCTTTACGTTCTTCACGCTTTTTTTGACGGATGCGCCTTTATGCTTGCGCATATCTTGCAAATTACGGTCGGGCAGACTTTTTCCGGCGGTTTTATCGATCTTATTTTGTTTGGAATTTTGCAAGGGGCGGATAAAACAAATTGGATTTATATTCCTATGGTGGGCGTTCCTTGGTTCTTTTTATACTATTTTTCGTTCAAATATCTTATATTGAAATTTGAATTCAAGACGCTTGGACGCGAGGACGACGAAGAAACAGCGGAAATTTT
Organism: Selenomonadaceae bacterium; assembly: GCA_017635875.1. Classification (GTDB taxonomy): domain Bacteria; phylum Bacillota; class Negativicutes; order Selenomonadales; family Selenomonadaceae; genus RGIG9201. Next base: position 3,404 of record JAGBKP010000046.1, read on the forward strand.
GGGCGGCTCTAAACGCGTGGATTTGATTATACGCGGTTTGGGCGGCAAAGAAAATATCGCGGAACTTGATTGTTGCGCCACTCGTCTGCGCGTCACCGTTAAAGACGGCGGCAAGGTAAGGGAACGCTTGCTTAAAGAAAGCGGTTCTCTCGCGGTTTTGCAAAGCGGCGCGGGTGTGCAGGTTATCTACGGTCCGCAAGTTACCGTTATTAAAAACGAGTTGGAAGAAATATTATGTTGTGAATAGTAACTTTACGCAAAGTGAGAAAAGACAAAATGGTAAATTTAAGTATAACGGAAAAGATGGAGATTGTTTTAAGCGTAGGGCAAATTTTAGCGGAAAACGGAGCAACGGCAAATAAGATTATAAACAACGTAAAAAGAGTTGCCGTGAGTATGCAAATACCTAAAGAAAATTTTAATTTGAAAGTTATGCCCGAAGTTTTGTTCTTAAATGTTTCATGCGGTGAAAAATCACATTTGGCGTTTAGAAATTACGAAAAACACGGCGTCGATATGAATATTGTCAATTTAATTAACACGTTAACCATAAAAGCGGTGAAAAAAAATTATCCGCCTCAAAAGTTTAACGATATTTTGAACAGAATCGTAAGCCGAAATAAACTCTATTCCAATACGCAAATCATTTTTGCGACGGGATTGTTTTGCGGCGCATTTTGCTTTTTGTTCGGCGGCGATTTATTAGCGTCGTTTTATACCGCAATCGCCGCGATTATGGGAAAATTTTTCCAATTAAAATCAATAAAGTACGGCGTAAATCATTTTTGCGCGATAGCAATAGCGTCTTTTGTCGCCACGTCTTTGGCGTATTTTGCTCATTTCTTGCCGACAGAAACTATGTGGACGCCGTTTGTCGCTTGTTCGCTGTTTTTAATCCCCGGTATTCCCATAATGAACGCGATAACGGAATCTCTGGACGGATTTTTGTTAAACGGAATGACAAAAGCCTACCATTCGACTTTAATCGCTATTTCAATAATGGTCGGCATTGTTTTGGCAGCAAACATTTGGGAACATCTGGAAGAAATAGATTTGGGCAAAGTATCGCTCTTAGTCCATCATAGTTTCGTTGAACTTTTATTTCTGGGGATAATAGTGTCAATCTCATTTTCCACATTCATAAACGCGCCGAAAAAAATTTTGTTGCTTCTTGGAAGTTTGGGTGTAATTGCCCTCATAATCAAAGATTTAATAATATACCATTTGGTTTTATCGACTGAAATGGCAACGTTTATCTCATCGCTTATTATCGGAATTTTAGCGATAATAGCAAAAAAATATACCTATGCGCCAACGTTGCTTTTAACCGTTCCCCCGATAATCTCTTTTGTACCGGGCGTTTTAATTTTCAGAGCTTTATCTTCATTCGTATATATAAGATATTTGAACGCTGAACAGTTTTTTTACGAAATGGGTTTTGCGATAGACGCTCTTCAAATAATCGTTGCAATGACGGTGGGCGTGACTTTGCCGTATCTATTGGCGAACAAATTTTTGAAAAAAAACCATCGTTTCATCAGACCATTTAAAAAGGCGGGCTATTTTTACAAATTGCGTCGTTTTGCAAAATAAAAAATCGGCGACATATTTGATTGCAATTATCAAATATGTCGCCGATTTTTTTACTGCTCGCGCGGTTTTAGGCTTTGTCTAAAGACTTCGTAAAGCAACGCGGAAGCCGCCGTCGCTACGTTAAGCGATTCCGCTTTTCCCCTCATGGGAAGAGAAATATTTTCCGCCGCGTTTAAAATTTCATCGGATACGCCGTCGCTTTCGCTGCCGAAAACAAAAATTCCCGCGCCCTTTAAATCTTTATCGTAACAAGAAGTCGCGTTCATCTTCGTCGCGTAAATTTTTAAATTTTGCTCTTTGGCAAAGTCTATAAGTTTTTGTTTGTCGATATTTTGCAATACGGGAATATTAAAAACGGAACCCATAGAGGCGCGGACTGCCTTATCCGAATACGCGTCCGCCGAATTTACGGACAGCGCGACGGCTCCCGCGCCGACCGCGTCCGACAGGCGAATAATCGCGCCGACGTTTCCGGGGTCTTTCACTTCGTCTAAAGCCACGATAAAATTTTCGCTTTTAATATCGTTCAGCGTAAAATTTTTCTGCTTTATGACAAGCAAAACGCCTTGCGGAGTTTTGGTATTTGCGATTTTTTGCATTATTTTTTCCGTAACTTCGTATATGTCCGCGTCTTTTTTTTGCAAATTTTCGATTAAACTTTTGCCCCTGTCCGTTTTCGTAATTTTTGCTTCAAAAAATACGGAAACGATTTCAAAATCGGAGGTTAGAGCCATTTCGGCAAATCTGACGCCTTCGCCGACAAAAAGCCCGTATTCGTCGCGATATTTTTTGTCTTTCAGCGACGCCGCAAATTTAATTTTCTCATTGGCGAGACTTGTAATTTTTTCATTCATTTTTATCTTCCCTATGAAATAATAAAAACCGTACTTTTCATACAATATCTAAGCGTTAAAACGCTAAGATATTGTATGAAAAGTACCAAAAGAAAGAAAAAGAATTTTAACAGAAAAAAGTAAAGGACGCAAATCGCGTCCTTATTTTATTTGTCAAAAAGCTCCGTAAATTTCTTTATAGTGTCGTTTTTATGCTGAAGCACTTCCGAATAATCTACGCGAATTCCCATTTTCAGCGCGTCCTGCGGCTGCGGCAGACGATATTTTTCGGGTATTTTCACGTCGGTACGCACCGGAATTGTACCAACGTCCGCGATTTTTTGTTGAGCTTCCTTGCCGAGCATATATTCGACAAAGGCTTTCGCCGCGTCCATATCGTCCGTACTCTTAAAGATGGCTATGGGGCTTGGGACTACTATCATTTCTTTGGGATAAACCATCGCAAGATGCGCGCCGCCGTCAATTTTGCTTGCCGCGATGTAATCTACGCCCAAACATGCCGCAAGTTCGCCCGAAACTGTGCGCTCTATTACTTGCGACGAACCCTCGCATTTAACCGCGCCGTGTTTGTGAAGTCTTTCCACATACCCCCAGCCGAATTGTTTCTTTAAAAGCGCGATGCTCATAAACGCAGTGCCGGAGAGCGCGGGATCCGCTATGCCAAAAGAGTTCTTATACAGCTCTTTAGACGCTAAATCTTCCCAAGACACGGGAGGAGCGGCTACTTTATCCGTATTTATGACAATGCCCAAAGTGCCAAGGCGCGCGGCGGTGAAAAATCCGTCGTAGTCGGGGAAGGGATTGAGTATGTCTTTAAACGCCTGCGGGCGATATTCGGCAAGCAAGCCGTCCTCTTTCATCTGATAAAAATCGGGGACTTCGCTTGTCCAGATAACGTCGGCTTGTATCTTTCCGTTACGGCGTTCTTCGGCGATTTTGTTCATCAATTTGCCTGCGCCCGCCGTTTGATATTCAACTTCAATATTCGGATGCTCTTTTTTAAATCCCTCGACAATGCTGCCAATCAGCGTATCTTTCATAGACGTATATATTACGAGTTTATGCTCTTTAGCGTTGTTTGCCGAATTGCCGCAACCCGCAATCAAAAGGGCGAAGGTTGAAAAAGCCGCAATCAGGGTCAGCAAAGTCTTTCTTCCCATATAAGCGTCCTCCAAGTATCTTTATGATACACTACTCTATTACACATCTCCTCGACTCAACATTCGCCGTATTTTCTTTATTTCCTGCTTATGGTTTTGAAATTTTAAAAAATAAAAAGGAGCCGAAGCCCCTTTTTATTTTTATTTTAACATTTCTTTTACAACATCTTCCGCTTTTTCTAAAGCCTGCGGTATGTTTTCGGGATTTTTGCCGCCCGCTTGCGCCATATCGGGTCTGCCGCCGCCGCCGCCGCCGACAACTTTAGCCGCCGCTTTTATGATGCTTCCCGCGTGGATTCCCTTTGCGACCGCGCCTTTATCGGCTTTTACAACAAGATTTACTTTGCCGCCCATAGCAGCTGCCAGAACCACAACCGCATTTTCGAGCTTGTCGCAGGTCATATCGGCGATTTTTCTCAGTTCGTCCATATCGCTTGCGTTGGCTTTGCCGCATACAAGTTTAACATCGCCGACAACTTTTGCCGCCGCCAAAAGTTTGTTTGCGTCTTCTTTACCCTGCATAGAGTGTACTTCGCCCAATTCTTTTTCCATAGCTTTTTGCGCCGCGACGAGTTTTTCGACGCTAGATTTTAAATCCTCTTTGCGAGTTTTTAAAATTGACGCGGTATCTTCTAAAATCGCGGATTCTTTTTTCACAAACTCAAGAGCCGCCGCGCCCGTTATCGCCTCAATACGACGCACTCCGGCAGCAACGCCGGTTTCGCTTACGATATGGAAAAGCCCCACTTGCCCCACGTTTTTAACGTGAGAGCCGCCGCAAAGTTCCATACTAAAGCCGGGCACTTTAACAACGCGCACGGTTTCTCCGTATTTTTCGCCGAAAAGCGCCATCGCCCCCGCTTTTTTCGCCTCGTCGAGGGACATAAAGGAAATATCCAAATCCGTTCCCTTTAATATCTCGCGGTTTACCAAATTTTCAACTTCTTCAAGCTGTTCTTTCGTTACAGGCTCAAAGTTCGTGAAGTCAAAACGAAGCCTTTCTGAGGTCACAAGAGAGCCCGCCTGATTTACCTGCTCACCCACGACTCTTTTTAACGCCGCCTGCAACAGATGCGTTGCGGTGTGGTTTCTCGCAGACGAAAGTTTTTTCTCGCGGTCGAGTTCGATTTTTACTTTTTCGCCGACTTTCAGCATACCTTCTTCTACGTAGGCGATATGATAAACCGTGCCGTCGGGAAGTTTTTTTGCGTTGTCTACTTTAACTTTTCCGAGTTCCGATAAAAACATACCCGCGTCGCCGACCTGTCCGCCGCCTTCCGCGTAAAACGGCGTCGCGCTTAAAATAATGCCCGCTTCTTCTCCGTCCGACAAAGATTCAACCAACGCGCCGTCTTTCCATATCGCGACTACCGTCGCCTCCGTTGCGTTTTCGTCTGTTTTTAGGCTCTTTACGTCAATAGAGCTTAAATCCGGCACGGCGACGCGTTCGTTTTCCGCGCGAGCCGAACGGGCGCGTTCCCTCTGCTCGTTCATCGCCTTGTCAAAACCCGCTTTGTCGAGTGTTAAGCCGTTTTCGTGCAAAATTTCTTCCGTGAGTTCCCAAGGGAATCCGTAAGTGTCGTAGAGTTTAAAAGCGACTTCTCCCGAAAGTTCCTTTTTGTTTGCCGATTTTACTTTGTCAGTTTCGGCGGAAAGCATTTCAATACCTTGCGCCAAGGTTGCGGCAAAGCGTTCTTCTTCAAGCGCGATTACCTTTTTTATGTAGTCTTGACGCTCTGTCAACGCTTTAAAATCGCTTGCGTCTTTATAAATTTCAACCACCGCGTCAACCGCGCCTTCAAGGAATTTATCCTTAATCCCGAGCATTCTGCCGTGACGAATGGCGCGGCGAAGTATTCGGCGAAGAACATAACCGCGTCCCTCGTTTGAAGGGAGTATTCCGTCCATAATCATAATCGCCATACTTCTGGCGTGGTCTGCTATAACCTTCATCGAAACGTCTTTTTCCGCGTTCTCGCCGTAAGTAACGCCCGAAATTTTTGACGCGTATTCGATTATGGGATAGAGCAGATCCGTCTCAAAATTCGTCCTTTTGTTTTGCACAACGGACGCGAGCCTCTCAAGTCCGCAACCCGTATCTATGTTCTTATGGGCGAGCGGCTTATATTCGCCGTCCTCTTGCTTGTCAAACTGCGTAAAGACTAAATTCCAAATCTCCAAAAATCTGTCGCAATCGCACCCAACGCCGCAGGTATCTTTTCCGCAACCGCGCTCCTCGCCCAAATCTATGTAAATTTCAGAATCAGGGCCGCAAGGTCCGGGGCCTATTTCCCAAAAATTATCTTCAAGTTTAACGATATGGTCCTTGTTAAACCCCGGTTGCGCTAGCCAAATTTCAACCGCCTCGTCGTCTTTGGGGTAAACGCTCACCCAAAGTTTATCTTTTGGGAGTTCCACAACTTCGGTCAAAAATTCCCACGCCCAAGGAATGGCTTCTTTTTTAAAATAATCGCCGAAAGAAAAGTTTCCGAGCATTTCAAAATAAGTCTGATGACGCGCTGTTCTTCCGACGTTTTCAATATCGCCCGTGCGAACGGAACGCTGGCAAGTGGTAATGCGCGTTCTGGGCGGTTTCATCTTGCCCGTGAAAAACGGCTTTAACGGCGCCATTCCCGCGCCGATTAAAAGCAGCGTCGGGTCGTCTTCCGGAATGAGCGAAAAGCTTGGAAGGCGAAGATGCCCCTTCTTTTCAGCGAAAAAATTCAAATACGCTTCGCGCAGTTCGTTTCCCGTCATATATTTCAATTCCGTCTACCTCCAAAAATTTCAATATCATCGCTATATCTTACCGCTAAAAGACGCGATATGTCAAGGATTTATCAAATAAAGCTGTGAAAAAAGCTATGAATATTTAAAATTTTAAGCTATAATTAAGGTAACCTATAAAAAACCTTCTTTTCTTTCTTTTTCTTATATACCCAAAGGGCACAGGCGAAAAAGAAAGAAAAGAAGCAAAAGAAAGAAAAAGAATTTTAATATAAAAATATAAAAGTGTAATGTTTAAATTCATATTTTAAGCTGATAAAGTTTTTTCTTTTCTCTTTTTCTTTGTTACTTTCTTTTTCTCTTTTCTTTTTTTCAAAAAAGAAAAGAGAAAAAGAAAGTAAGATTTTTAGAGATGCCCTTAAGAAAAAATTTTAAGGAGAATAATATTGGGAAAATTAAATTTACAATCCGCGCATTTTGAAGGGAAACGCGCTTTTAAAGTAGTCGCGCCCTTTTCCCCTATGGGCGATCAGCCAAAAGCCGTTCTTGATTTGTCGGAAGGCATAAAAAACGGTCAATTTGCGGAGGTGCTTTTAGGCGCGACGGGTACGGGAAAAACTTATACGATAGCAAAAGTAATAGAAAAAGTGCAAAAACCGACCCTTGTGATAGCGCATAACAAAACTTTGGCGGCGCAACTTGCAAGCGAGTTTAAAGCGTTTTTCCCCGAAAATTACGTCGGCTATTTCGTAAGTTATTACGACTATTATCAGCCGGAGGCGTATATTCCTTCTACGGACACATACATAGAAAAAGACGCGGCGATAAACGACGAAATCGACGAACTGCGGCACAGCGCGACTTGTTCGCTCTTTGAACGAAACGACGTCATAATAGTTGCGAGCGTTTCTTGCATTTACGGACTCGGCAGTCCTGAAAGCTACTACGACTTGGTGCTTTCAATTCATCAAGGACAGGAGATAAGCCGCGGCGAGATTTTACGAAAACTCGTGTCTATTCAATACGAAAGAAACGACATAGCTTTTGAACGCGGCAAATTCCGCGTAAGAGGCGATATTATCGAAGTTTTCCCCGCGGGATACAATAATCGCGGAATAAGAATAGAGCTTTTCGGCGACGAAGTGGAAAAAATCACCGAATTTGACGTAACCACGGGCGAAGTTTTCGGAACGCGCACCCACGCTATGGTTTTCCCCGCCTCTCACTACGTCACCGCCGAAGAAGACAGAAAAATCGCGGCGGAGGCCATAAGGGAAGAATTAGCGGAACAGCTTAAATTTTTAAAGGACAACAATAAACTTGTGGAGGCGCAAAGATTAGAGCAACGCACAAACTACGATTTAGAGATGATGGAAGAAATGGGCTATTGCTCCGGCATAGAGAACTATTCAAGACACCTCACCCACAGAAAAGCCGGCGAAGCTCCCTACACTCTCCTTGATTATTTCCCCGAAGATTTTTTGATAGTGGTTGACGAATCCCACGTCACACTTCCCCAGCTTCACGCGATGTACGCCGGCGACAGGAGCCGAAAAACCACGCTTGTGGAAAACGGTTTTAGGCTCCCATCCGCGTTTGACAATCGTCCGCTTATGTACGATGAATTTTTTGAGCGCATAAATCAAATAATTTACGTTTCCGCAACGCCCGGCGATTACGAATTAAAGCAAGCGCAACAAGTGGTGGAGCAAATTATACGGCCGACGGGGCTTTTAGACCCCGTTGTTGAAGTTAGACCGCTGGAGGGGCAAATAGACGATTTGCTTGCGGAAATTCGTTTGCGCGAGGGGAAAGAGCGTGTTTTAATCACGACTTTAACGAAAAAAATGGCGGAAAACTTAACGGACTATTTAAAGGAATCGGGAATAAAGGTGCGCTATTTGCACTCCGATATAGCCACAATGGAAAGAGCGGAAATAATCCGCGATTTAAGAAGCGGCAAATTCGACGCTCTCGTCGGTATAAATCTTCTTCGAGAAGGTTTAGATATGCCCGAAGTGTCGCTTGTCGCCATACTTGACGCGGATAAAGAAGGATTTTTGCGCTCTGAAACATCTCTTGTGCAGACAATAGGCAGAGCCGCGAGAAACGCCAACGGAAAAGTAATATTATACGCGGACCGCGTAACGGATTCTATGGCGCGCGCTATGGAAGAAACGAAACGCAGAAGGGATATTCAAGAAAAATACAACAAAGAACATAACATCACGCCCAAAACCATTGAAAAACCGATAGTAAACCTTATAGAAACAACCCTTGTGACGGAAGAAAAAGTTTCGGCAAAGGGCAAAAAGACCAAGAAGAAACTGACGAAGAAGGAAAAAGACGCGCTCTTAAAGGGGCTTATAAGAGAAATGAAAGAGGCATCGCGCAATCTGGAATTTGAAAAAGCGGCAGAGCTTAGAGATATGATAATAGAGCTTGAAGGGGAACTGCCCGTAAAGAATAAGAAATATAATTTTATTTGACTTTTTGTCGTTTATGAGTTAATATATTTTAGCACTCGAAAAGAAAGAGTGCTAAAATATTTCGGAAGGTGATTATATGGCAAAGGAAACAAGAGAGTTTCAAGCTGAAACCCAAGAACTTCTCAATTTGATGATAAATTCTATCTATACAAACAAGGAAATTTTCCTTCGCGAACTCATTTCAAACGCGTCGGACGCTATCGACAAAGTGCATTTTGCGTCCCTTACAAACAGCTCGCTTTTAGGCGACGATACCGAGTATCAAATTTTCTTAATCCCCGATAAAAATTCGCATACGCTTACGATTTCCGATAACGGCATCGGTATGACGAGAGACGAAGTTACCGAAAATATCGGCACTATCGCAAAATCCGGCACAAAAGCTTTTTTGGAGCAGTTAAAGCAGACTAAAGAAGACGGAAATATAGGCGAAGATTTAATCGGTCAATTCGGCGTCGGTTTTTATTCCGCGTTTATGGCGGCGGATAAAGTTACGATTCTTACGAAAAAAGCCGGCGAAGACACCGCTACTCGCTGGGAGTCTACGGGCGACGGCTCGTATACGATAGAGGACGCGGAAAAGGAAAATCGCGGCACTTCGATTACTCTTTCTTTGAAGGAAGAATTTTACAAAGACGGCGCGGAGCTTGATTTAACAGATACTTACGCCTTGCAGGATTTAGTGAAAAAATATTCGGATTACGTCCGCTATCCTATAAAAATGAACTTCACCACGGAAGAAACGCCCAAAGACGAAGAGGGTAAACCCATTAAAGACGCGGAAAAGATAAAGAAAACGGAACTTCGCACGCTAAACTCTATGCAGCCGCTTTGGACAAAAAACAAGAGCGAACTTAAAGACGAAGATTATAACGAATTTTTCAAACAACAATTCCACGAATGGGAGGCTCCTATGGAAATTTTCCATACGAAAGCCGAAGGAAACGTCACTTACACCGCGCTTCTCGCCATTCCCGCCCACGCGCCGTTTAACCTTTACCATACCAATTATGAGCCGGGCGTGTCGCTCTATTCTCGTCACGTGTTCATAATGGATAAGTGTAAGGATCTTTTGCCAGATTATCTGGGATTTATCAAAGGCTTGGTGGACAGCCCCGATCTTTCGCTGAATATTTCAAGGGAACTCTTGCAACAAAGCTCCGAGTTAAAGACTATAGGCCGCGCCATTGAAAAAAATATTTTAAAAACGCTTGAAAGAAATTTAAAAAACAAGCGCGAAGCCTACGAAAAATTCTGGAACGAATACGGAAAATCCCTTAAAATCGGTATATATAATTCGATGTATACGGGCTCCGACACCATAGACAAACTTAAAAATCTGCTCCTCTTTAAATCTTCAAAAGAAGGCAAACTCGTATCGTTAAAGGAATACGTCGAGCGTATGCCGGAGAGCCAAAAGAAAATTTATTACGCCACGGCAAAAGACGAGGGGACCATTGAAAAACTTCCGCAAATGGAGCTTTTAAGGGATAAGGGCATAGAAGTATTATACTTACTCGATAATGTTGACGAATTTGCAATCGAAGCCATTCGAGAATACGAAGGAAAATCCTTCCATTCCATAAGCCGCGGAGATTTGGATTTAGGCGACGCGGAGTCCGAAGAAGTCAAGAAGGAAACGGAAGAAATTCAAAAGACCAACGACGATTTGTTAAAAGACATAAAAGAAACATTAGGCGACAAAGTGGCGGAAGTAAAGATTTCAAACCGCCTAAAATCAAGCGCGGTATGTTTAGTGACAGACGAGGCGGGACCTTCGCTTGCTATGGAAAAAACTTTCGCGGATATGGAGAACCCCTTCTTCAAGGCGCGTCGTATTCTTGAGATAAACCCGCATCACGACTTGTTCGGCAGACTGAAAGCAATATATAAGGAAGGCAAAGAAAGCGAAGATTTCAAGGATTACTGCGATTTGCTATACACTCAAGCCCTCATTATAGAGGGAATTTTGCCGGAAAATCCCGTGGATTTTGCAAACAAAGTCGCCAAACTTATGGCAAAGTAAGATAAAAAAGAGAACGCTGTTTACTTGTGATTCAACAAAACAAGCAGAGTTAAGTCTGACAATAAAAAACGACCATATAAGAGTGAAACGCTCTTGTATGGTCGTTTTTTATGTAGCGTTGAATATGAGTAACAAGCAAATTATAAAAAATTACCGCTTTTGTCGTTTACTATACCGATATAGCGTTTGCAGGATTTTTTATTCTTATGTCGAATGTGACAAGCTATGGTTTATTTAGGTATTTTGATTATAAGGTTGTGTTGATTTTCAGCGTTTTGAAGTAAAAGGCAATGCCCCCCCTATTACTTTTGGCAAGGGGTTAGACAAGGATAAGGAACGGAGGAACAGTGACACTGTATATGTAAAAAACACAAATGTTAAAGAGTGTAATAAAAGGAGGATACAATGAAAAATTTTTTATCGACAAAAAAGAAAAAAGCTATAATTTTCGCAGTCGCCGCAGGAATGTGTTTCGGATTTCCGCAAGTAGGCGCGGCTGATTCGCCCGCTTTTTTCGATTGGCGGCTGACAAATCCCACGGATTCTAATTCCGGCGAAGACGCGCTCTCCATCGTTAGCCCGGTTGAGTTGCAGGAACATGGCACTTGCTGGACGTTCGGCACATTCTCTTCTTATGAGTCAAGCTGGATGAAACAACTGAAAGCCGCGCAGGCGGCGGGTTACAATGTTACGCCCGCGAGAAATATATTCTCAAAATATTATCTCGCTTGGAATGCGTTTATGCCCAATGTGGATAATTCAAACGACACTGCAATAAGAAAACCCATTTCATATTCGGTTTCGTCTAAATTGACCGATCATCCCGTTTACGACCGAGGCGGAATGCTCGAAATGTCGGTTTCGACTTTGGTAAATTACGGCGCGATTGACGCAAACGACGGAAAAAGGGCAAAGTCCGACGAAGAAATTGATTACGCAAAAAAGGCTATGGATACGGAGGCAAATTGGAACAGAATAAGGGAATATACA
>JAGBKP010000047.1 GCA_017635875.1 Selenomonadaceae bacterium
AAAACGTCGCCGATTTTATAGAAGCGCTTAAAATTTTTTCCGTAAGGAATTTTTCTCAAAGCGCAATAAGCCCCGCTATAAAAACTATGGACAAAGACGCTATAGAGAAAAATATATTTTTAAATGTTTAAATTTTTAAAACCTTACTTTCTTTTTTCTCTTTCTTTTTTGTAAAAAAGAAAGAGAAAAAAGAAAGTAACAAAGAAAAAAGAGAAAGAAAAAACTTTACTAAACTCTATTGATTAGTTTTGGCACTATTACATTTTTAATTTTTTATATTAAAATTCTTTTTCTTTCTTTTCTTTTGGTACTTTTCTTTTCTTTCTTTTTCTTATAAGAAAAAGAAAGAAAAGAAAAGTACGGTTTTCAGCATTTATTCGTCTTGATACGCAACGTCCGTAAATCTCGTATATTCTTTTTGGAAGGCGAGTTCGATGTTTCCTATAGAGCCGTTTCTATGTTTTGCGATTATTAAATCGGTGAGGCCTTGCCGCTGGGTTTCCGGGTCGTAGTAATCCTCGCGGTACAAAAACATAACAATATCCGCGTCTTGCTCTAACGAGCCCGATTCTCTTAAATCGGAGAGCATCGGCTTTTTGACTTGGCGGGACTCCACGCCGCGCGAAAGCTGAGATAGGGCGATAACGGGAACGTCTAATTCTCTTGCTAGAGATTTCAGCGAGCGGGAAATATCGGAAATTTCCTGCTGACGATTATCTCCGTAAGATTTTCCCCGTCCCTGCATAAGTTGCAGATAATCTATCACAATGAGGTCAAGCCCCTTTTCCGCCTTTAATCGGCGAGCCTTTCCGCGAAGATCCATTACGGTCGCCCCCGGCGTGTCGTCTATGTAAAATTCTCTTGAAACGAGATCGTCAGCGTTATTAACGAGTCTGTTCCATTCGTCATCGTTTAAATCGCCCGATTTTATGCGACTTGCGTCCACCGCGCTTTCGGACGCCAAAAGACGCGTAATCAGTTGGTACTTGCTCATTTCAAGCGAGAAAAACGCGACGACTCCGCCGTTATTTGCGACGTTTGCCGCAACGTTCAGCACGAAGGCGGTCTTTCCCATAGACGGGCGCGCCGCTATGAGGATTAAGTCCGAGGGTTGCAAGCCGTTGGTTATTAAATCAAGCCGTTTAAAATCCGTGCGAAGCCCCGTCAGCGCGCCTTTGTTTTCCATAAGCTCCGTGATTCGCTCCATAGCCTCCATTGTGGCGGGTTTTATATGCGTAAACTCCGACGAATCCCTGCCCTTTGCTACGGAAAGTATCATCTGCTCCGCGTCGTCTATTATAACGTCCGCTTCGTCCTCTTCTTCATACGCCTTGCCCGCTATAACCGTCGCCGCGTCAATGAGGCGCCTTAAATCCGCCTTTTCTTTTATTATTTTGGCGTAAAATTTAGCGTTTGCGGCAGTCGGCAAAAGCTGGCTGAGCTTCGTGATAAAAGTTACGCCGCCTACGTTATCAATTTCTTTCTTTTTGTTTAAAAGCTCCACAAGCGTTATTAAATCTATAGGTTCGCGATTGTTAAAGAGTTCTTCCATAGCCGAATATATAACGCTGTGCGCCTGCCGATAAAAATCTTCCGCCGTTATGATGTTCGCGACTTCCGCAAATACTTCATCTTTCATCATAATAGCGGCTAAAAGCGATTCTTCCGCCTCCAAATTCTGCGGCGGCACTTTGTTTGCCATTTATCATATCTCCCTTTTATTTTAAACCTTACTTTCTTTTTTCTCTCTTTCTTTTGAAAAAGAAAGAGAGAAAAAAGAAAGTAACAAAGAAAAAAGAGAGAAAGAAAACTTTACTAAACTCTATTGATTAGTTTTTCTGCTATTACATTTTTTATATTAAAGTTCTTTTTCTTTCTTTTCTTTTGGTACTTTTCTTTCTTTTTCTTGAAAGAAAAAGAAAGAAAAGAAAAGTACGGTTTTAAAACTCGTCTTCCTGTTCAAATATGTATTTAAAGGCTTCTTCGGCTGTTTCTACGGGGTGGATGTCAAGACCAAGGTGTTCTTTTGGGATATCCTTTTCGTTTTCTTTGGGTATAACCATAATTTTCATACCCGCTTGCTTTGCGCCGTATGCCTTTTCAAACACTCCTCCGACGGGTCTGACGCGCCCTGCCAAGGAAATTTCACCCGTGACCGCCACGTTTTGGCGGATTTTTTTACCCGTCACCGCGCTTACGATAGCGGCTAGGATAGCAGTTCCCGCCGACGGGCCGTCTATGTTGCCGCCGCCTATCACGTTTATGTGGAGGTCGTAGTCGGCAAGATCTTTTCCCGTTAAACGGCGCATAACGGACGCCGCGTTAAACACCGAATCCTTTGCCATAGAGCCTGCCGTTTCGTTGAAACGCACCGCGCCCTTGCCCTTTTCGTGAGCGGGAAATGCGACGGCCTCAATTTCTATGGCGGAGCCTAAAAATCCCGCTACGCCAAGCCCGAATATATGCCCCGCCCTGTATACGTCTTCGCCTTTTTTCGTAACGTAAGGCGAGAGCCTTGCAACCTGCGCCACTTCGTAGATGTCTTGCTTTGTTACTTGCAGAATTTTCTTATCGTCGTCCTTTTCAGGGGCGACTTTTTTATTTTTGTCGTCCGTTTCTGAAAGTTTATCAAGAGCCGCCTCAAAAGATTCCGCTATATTATTGTTGTTATCTTTTGTTTCTTCTTCGACAACGTTTTTATATAACGGTTTATTATTTTCGTTATCTTCCGATATATTTTTATTGTTGTAATCTCGTTCGATAGCGATACTATATGCGTCCGCCAAAATGTTTAACGCTTTGCGCCCTTCTATGGTGTATTCCGCGATAGTTTCCGCTATGCCGTCTTCAAGGGTTACGTTTAACTTTTTCGCGCCGTTCTTCACTATCTCGACTATATGTTTTGGAGTCAGCGGCTCGAAGTAAATTTCCGCGCAACGAGAGCGCAGCGCGGGGTTTATATGCCGCGAGTCCCTTGTAGTTGCGCCGATTAGCACGAAGTCCGCGGGCGCGCCTTCCTCAAACAGTTTTTTGATATACGGCGGGACGCGCTCGTCCGCAGGGTCGTAGTAAGCGGATTCAAAAAACGCGCGCTTGTCCTCCAAAACCTTTAGCAGTTTATTTTGCAGCATTTCGTCCATTTCGCCGATTTCGTCGATAAAGAGTATGCCGCCGTGAGCGTCCGTCACAAGCCCCGGCTTTGGTTCGGGAACGCCTAGGTCCGCCAAACTCTTTTGCGCGCCTTGATAAATCGGGTCGTGCACGGAGCCAAGAAGCGGATTTGTCATATCGCGCGGATCCCATCTTAAAGTTGTGCCGTCGGTTTCCACAAAGGGCGCGTCGGTAGAAAAAGGCGATTGCTCCTTTTGTTTTGCTACTTCAAGCACCAAGCGCGCCGCCGTGGTTTTCCCAACGCCGGGAGGACCGTAAAGTATCAGATGTTGCGGATATGGCGAAGAGAGTTTTGCCATAAGCGATTTTACGGCGCGTTCCTGCCCCACTATTTCGCCCAAGTTTTTGGGGCGCAAAAGTTCCATTACCGATTCCGTCAAATGCACTTTTTCCAACGCTTCTAGTTCTTCGCGCTTCTTCTTGTCGTGGGCGGATTCCTTTTCCTTTTTCTCCTCTTTTAAGACCTGCAAGCGAATATCTTTGACATACTCCTCGTGTTCCTGCTCCAATTTCTCGTTTATCCGCTTTTCAATATGGTCTTCAAGGTTGCGTCTGGCGAGAAGATCTGCAAGAGCGTCCGTAAGGCGGGCGATTTCGTCTTTAATCTCGCTGTCCTTCGGTACTTTGGAAAGAGAAGGGTTTTTAAATATAATGCGGTCTAAAGCGAGCAGGCGTTCGCCGCGAATTTCCGAGCGCATAAGGCGAAGCGCGTCCATTTTGCCCGCAGTCACCACTAAATTGTCCGCGCCCATAACGTTCACCGCAAACTCGTAGAGCATATTGATGTCGCGGTCAAGCGGGTCTATTTCATTTTTTAATTCTTCTTCTTTGCGTCTGTTAAAAAATCTGTCAAAAATTCCCATTAACTTCTCCTTCAAACTTTGAGGCTATATCGGACGCGCTGTATAATATATCGACAATATACACCGTATCGCCTTCCACATAATATATAATGGTATAGTTATGCACGAAGATTTTGCGATAATCGCGATTGGTAAGTTCATCATGACCCAATAATGAACCGCGATTGGGGAAATGTTCAAGACTGTACGCCGCTTTAAAAATATCGTTATAATATTTTTCAGCGGCAAACGGGTCAAAAAGGATGTATGCAATATAGTTAGGTATTTCGTCCAATTTAATCAAAGCGCGCTCAGTAAAGCGAATGTTGTACAATTTTAGCGTATCCATATTTCTTATGAAAATATTCCTCTACTTCCTCAAGCGTCATAGTTCTTCCGGCTTCGGCATCTGCAACACCCTTGCGTATGCTTGCCAGTATTTCTTCCGCCGTCATATTGTCAGCATTTAACGGGTGATTTTTTACAAACCACGGGTCATTATCAAGTTCATCCACAGTCGCGTTTCGATAAAATTCCGGCGATCTTTTAAGAACTTCGGTTCTTTCCAGCACTTCCATGCATCATTCCTCCTCAATTTTTACCTTTATCTTTGAGGAAATATTCGGATACAACTTTATATTCGCTTCGTATTCGCCGATTCCGTCTATATTGTCCAGCGCGATTTTCTTCTTATCCACGTCTATATTCTTCTTACTTAACGCGTCCGCCACGTCTTTAGCCGTTACCTTGCCGAAGAATTTTCCGCCTTCGCCTAATTTCACTTTTATCGTTACTTCCACTTTTTCAAGTTGCGCCGCCATTAGTTTCGCTTCGTCTTCCGCTTTCTTATCCGCGTGCGCCTTCGCGCCTATCTTCGCCTTTGCGACATTTAAATTTTCCTTATTCGCAACGGCGGCAAGTCCCTTAGGTATCAAAAAGTTTCTGCCGTACCCCTCCTGCACCTCTACTATTTCGCCCTTCTTGCCTAATTTCTTAACATCTTCTTTTAATATTACCTGCATTTTATTTTCCTCCTTATTTGAATTTTTGTTATCTACTTTCTTTCTCTCTTCTCTTTTTTTGTAAAAAAAGAGAAGAGAGAAAGAAAGTAGCAAAGAAAGAGAGAAGAGAAAAAAACTTTAATATAATTAAATCAAT
>JAGBKP010000048.1 GCA_017635875.1 Selenomonadaceae bacterium
CTGTTGTCCAAAATTATAACCGTGCCGTTTGACTGATTATAAGCGACATTCGCAAGCCCAGTCATTCCCGAATGAATAAAGGTGGAATCTCCTATAACCGCCACGGTGTTTTTCGCCGCGTCCTTATTTACCTTTGTAAAACCGTGCAACGCGCCGATAGACGCGCCCATACAGAGCGTTATGTCCATAGCGGCAAGGGGCGGCACTGCGCCCAATGTATAACAACCAATATCGCCAAGCACCGTGCAACCGAGTTTTTTCAGAGTGTAGAACATTCCGCGATGGGGGCAACCCGCGCACATTACGGGCGGGCGCGGAGGAATGGCGTCCTCTAATTTTTCCCCCGCCTTTACCTCCATATTAAAGGCTTTTCGTATAATATTCGGCGAAAATTCGTCAATTCTTGGCAAAATATTTGCGCCTTCAACCTTTATCCCCATAGCCTTGACCGCTTCTTCGATAATGGGGTCAAGCTCTTCAACCACAACCAACCTATCTACTTTTGCGGCAAAATCTTTTATGAGTTTTTCGGGCAGAGGGTTAGTCATACCGAGTTTTAAGACGCTTACCGTATCGCCGAAAACTTCCTTTACATACTGATACGAAGTCGAGGCGGTAATAATGCCGAGTTTCGTATCGCCTGTTTCAATGCGGTTTAAAGTTGAAGTCTCCGCAAATTCGGCGAGTTTTTTTGTGCGCTCCTCCACTATCGGATGCCTTTTCTTCGCGTTTCCCGGCATCATTACGTATTTTGCGATATTTTTTTCGTAAGGCTTCTCAAACTCTTTGCGTTCTCCCGTTTCAACGATGGATTGAGAGTGCGCCACCCTTGTGCACATCTTTATTAAGACCGGGGTATCAAATTTTTCGGAGATTTCAAAGCCGAGTTTCGTAAACTCTAAAGCCTCTTTTGAATCCGCAGGCTCAAGCATAGGCACTTTCGCGGCGATAGCGTGACGACGGCTGTCCTGCTCGTTTTGCGACGAGTGCATTCCCGCGTCGTCTGCAACTACGATTACAAGCCCTGCGTTCACCCCCGTGTAACTCATAGTATAGAGCGGGTCTGCCGCCACGTTTAATCCTACGTGTTTTTGGGCGCAAAACGCGCGGCGTCCCGCAAGCGACGCTCCGAAAGCCGACTCCATAGCGACTTTTTCGTTCGGCGCCCATTCTGCGTACACGTCGTCGAATTTTACGACCTCTTCCGTAATTTCCGTAGACGGCGTGCCGGGGTAACTCGAAACAAATTTTACTCCCGCCTCGTACAGTCCCCTAGCTATCGCTTTATTGCCAAGCATAAGTTCTTTCATATTATCCCTCTGTTTCTCTCGCGACCAACTGCTCCGCGCCGAAACGCTTTCTTAGCGCGGGTTTTTCGATTTTTCCCGTGGCGTTTCTCGGCACGCTTTCAAAAATAATCTTCTTCGGTCTTTTATATCTCGGAAGTTCCATAGAAAAGTTCAAAATTTCCTCTTCCGTGCAACTTTCGCCGTCCTTTACCTCTATAATCGCCGCGCTGATTTCGCCCAATCGCTTATCGGGAAGCCCGATAACGGCGACGTCCTTTATCTTCGGATATTTATGCAAGAAGTCCTCAATCTGTACCGGATAAATATTTTCGCCGCCAGAAACTATAACGTCTTTCTTTCTGTCGACGAGATAATAAAAACCGTCCTCGTCCTGACGCGCCATATCGCCAGTAAAGAGCCAGCCGTCCTTTAAAACTTCCCTCGTCGCTTCTTCGTTGCCGTAATAGCAGGTCATAACGCCGGGGCCTTTTACGCAAAGTTCGCCCACTTTGCCCTGCTCTACGATTTCGCCGTTTTCGCCCACGATTTTGCAACGCCAACGATAACCCGGCACTCCTATCGCTCCGACTTTGTTTATGTTTTCCATACCGAGATGCACGCAACCGGGACCGGTTGACTCCGACAAGCCGTAATTCGTATCGTAGTCGTGATGCGGGAAATATTTTTTCCACATACGAATCAAACTCGGCGGCACGGGCTGCGCCCCTATGTGCATAAGCCGCCACTGGTCTAAATTGTAGTCTTTGAGTTTAATCGTTCCGCGCTCGATGCCTTCCAAAATATCCTGCGCCCACGGTACTAACAGCCATACAATCGTACATAGTTCGTCCGATACGGCTTTTATTATCGTTTCAGGCTTTGCGCCCTTTAACAGCACCGCCTTAGAGCCTACCACCAAACTTCCCATCCAGTGAAATTTTGCGCCCGTATGATAAAGCGGCGGTATGCAGAGGAACACGTCGTTATGCGTCGTTGCGTGATGTATCTGCTCCATCTCCGCCGCTTGCGTCAAACTTTGGTGCTTATGCAGTATAGCTTTCGGAAAACCCGTCGTGCCGGAGGAAAAATAAATAGCGGCGTAGTCGTCGTCTGTTATCTTGCCCACATTCGGCTTCGCGCTCGCCACGTTTGCAATCATCAGATAATAACTTTCCGCAAAACTCGGGCAATTATCCCCAACATAGATTAAAAGCCTTTCCCTTGAAAGCCGCTCCGCGTTTGCCTCAATTCGTCCAATAAACTCAGGCCCGAAAAGTATTGCGTCGACTTTTGCAAGTTCGGCGCAATATAAAATTTCCTCCGCGTCGTAGCGAAAGTTAAAAGGCACCGCGATAGCCCCGGTTTTTAATATTCCGAAATAAATCGGCAGCCATTCAAGGCTGTTATACATTAAAATGGCGACTTTATCGCCCTTTCGTATTCCCCTCGACAATAGCAAATTCGCGCATCTGTTCGCCTTTTCGTCGAACACGCCCCAAGTAATCTCTCTCCTATAAGGCGCAAACGTATTCGATTCTATCAATCCATACTCTTTCCAAGACCGCCTCTGCGTATCTTTTTCCGTAGGATTAAGCTCCACAAGCGCGATTTCGTCCCTATATTTTACCGCATTTTTCTCCAAAAAATCCATAACCGGCATAAGATTTTTTTCTCCTTTTTGTTTGCCGGGGCTTTGCCCCGGACCCCAGCAGGGCGCCGCCCTGCACCTGCAAGGGGAACTTGTCCCCCTTGACCCCCATTTTTATCTTTATATTCCCTTTTTATCGCCCCATTCGGCTACTTTTTGGTATAGTGGCGTTGGTACGCCTAATTTTTTTCCTAGTTCCACTATTCTTCTGACTTGACCGTCAAATTCTGACAAGCCGCCTTTTTGCACGTCGCGCACCATTGAAGTTGAAAGGTTATCTAGGGAGGAATCTATGAATTTTTTCCCCGTTTCCACCAAATCGACGTCAAATTCAATGCCCATAGCTTCACCTATCGCTACAGCTTCTTTTATAAGCCCTATAAACATTTCTCTCGGCTCGCCCTCTTTTTGAATCGCGCCCGAAAGCGCGTTGTAATATAGAAGCGTCGCGCCCATCGGGGAAACGAAGGCAAATTTTCTTAAAGCGTCCCGCTCGATGTTTTGTGAAAAATGCCCTCTTATTTTTGCGTTTTTTAAGATTTTTTCAAGTTCTTCGCATTTTTCTTTTAACTCAATCGGTTGATTTTTCCTAAAACCGTAAATAACGCGCACCAATTCTTCCGACTGCTCTATTGCCCCGGGTTTTGTTATCTTAGCGTATATATACATACAACCGTCAAGGCAGATTAAACCCGAAAGTTTCTCCTGCATAACCGCGCCCGTGCCGAATACGTTTAAAATCGGTATAATGAGCGTATCTTTTGCGGCTACGCGCCTTGCAAAATCTATCGCGTCTTCGATTGAATAATATTTTACCGTGACGAATATCACATCAGGCGTATCGTTATATTCCGCCGCCTTCATCGCTTTTATGGGCTTTATTAAAATATCTTTTTCCGCATCTTCCAAAAAACTTCTCGTGAGCAAAAGACCATTTTCTTGCATAGCCTTTAAATGCTCTCCTCTTGCTATAAAGGTTACGTCCTCTCCGGCTTTAGCGAGATACGCGCCGACGGCGCCGCCCGCCGCTCCGCTTCCAAACATTACTATTTTCATCTTGCCCTCCATAGAGTAGAATACCGCAATTATATCACGGTAAAGCTATACTTGCAACTAAGTGTATAATAAAAGTTATCGCTTTTCGCTCCCGCTTGCCGCAAAATGGTGAAGATGTACCCATTCGCCTTTATAAAACGGCGCGGCTCTTAAAAACAGTTTATCGGCAAATATACAGTCAAAATTTTCGTTTTTCACATAGTCCGTAAATTCGTCTTCATCGTCAAAATGAAGGTCGTCGCTTTCTTCGTATCCCTTATAAGACAAAAACCAATTCCCAACGATTATTTTTGCGTCGGGATTATTTTGTCGTAAAATATTTCTCAAAGCATTTGCGCGAAACTGCTCGTGCATTATCAAAATTTTCTTTGCGTGGGTATTTATACCTTTTAAAATTTCATCGTCAAAAACAGGCGAATAAATTTCAAAAGGTACGTTAAAGCGTTCTTTCAAATATTTTGCGGCGGAAAGCCCCGAAACCGATACTACTATATTTTTTTCAACTTCCGCAACTTTTTTAAAAGCGTCAATTCCGCTTTCAATTCCATAAACAAAAAATTGACTGTATTTATTAAACGCTTTTTTTATATTTTCGCAAAGAAAGTTTATGTTGAAATCAAAATGCGACGCGCCGAGTATCCCTATAGAATCGGATTTGCTATCGGTTTCTTTTGCGAATTTTTTGAAAAGGCTCAAATAAGTTTTAGATATGCCGTCGTCGTAAAGTTTAGTGCCATCGGTATCAATCGCTACGGCGGGAATATTTAATTTTTTTTCGATGATATGGCAAAGCGCGTTATAGTCTGTGCCGATTACGGCGGGAACAGGTGTGCCTATTAACGCGACAAATTCCGGCGATACCGACTCTAAAGCCGATGAAATTTTTTTTACTAAATTATCGTCACGCCCCAAAATAGCGTCCATATCCCGAAGCCCCGCGCTGAACACCGCTGATTTTGTCGTTCGCGGCTCGTCAAATCCGGCGATATTTCCGGCGCAACCGCCCGCGTCTATTATGACAGTTGCAGCGTTTAATGCGTGAAGAACAGCAACTGCCCCCGAATCGTCCGGCGCGAAAGGAGGAATATAAAGTCTTAAACCCTTCATAAATTACCGCCTTAAAATGTGAAATGCTTTTTATTTTTACCGTACGCGCCGACAACTATATTTTTTCAATGGGCGCATATTTTTGCGTAAGATTTTTTATACCTTCATTAGGGAAAGCGACTTGAAGCAGCGCATTCTCCCCTACCCCTTTTACCGAAACTATCATTCCCTCGCCCCATTTTCCGTGACGCACTTTGTCGCCTGTTTTATACACCGCATTCGTATCGGGTTTTATTCCGCCTAACGGTTCTTTTGGCGCGGCTTTTTGCATTGCTGAAAAAGCCGATGGCGCATCGGTAAATTTTGCGTTGTAAGCGCTTTTGTAACCGTCGCTGTAATTGCCGTAATTGCTTACGCTTTTTATCGGTCTTGCCTCAAATATATCTTCGCCCTTTGTTTCTTCCATTAAATTTTCGGGAATTTCTTCGATAAAGCGCGACGGTGAATTTGCGCTTTCCCTGCCGTATAAAGTTCTGCTGTATGCGTAAGAAAGATAGAGCTTTTTTTCAGCTCTTGTTATGCCTACGTAGCAAGCGCGCCGCTCTTCTTCAACTTCATTTTCATTCATAAGCGTTCTTGCGTGGGGAAAAATTCCTTCTTCCATACCCGTCATAAAAACATGGGGAAATTCAAGTCCCTTTGCGGCGTGAAGCGTCATCAGCGTAACTCTGTCATCTTCAAAATTTGCGGTGTCAACGTCTGCGATAAGGGCGACTTGCGCCAAAAATTCCTCCAAATTCGGCTCGTCCGCGCTTTTTTCAAAATCCTGCGCCACGCCTATAAATTCCTTTAAATTTTCAATTCGGGCTATGGCTTCAGGATTGTCGCCTTCCGCCTCCAGTTCCTTCATATACCCCGTTTTATTCATAACTTTTTCAACAAAAGCGGAGATAGGAAGATTTTCCGCCTCACCCATAAGTTCAAAAATAAGCGCGGAAAAATCCTCAAGAGCGGCAGTAGCTCTTTTAGATAAGCCTACCGCCGCGATAGTTTCGGGATTTCCGATAATTTCAAAGAAGGAGAGTTCGTTTTCCGCGGCAAATGCGGCGATTTTTCCGATGGAAGTCGCGCCAAGTCCTCGCTTCGGCACGTTTATTATGCGGTTTAAACTGACCGAATCGAGAGGGTTATAGATAGTTTTCAAATACGCCAAAATATCCTTAATTTCTTTTCTGTCGTAGAATTTTAAGCCGCCTACGATGACGTAGGGCACGCCCTCTTTCATAAAAGTCTCTTCAATAACACGGGATTGCGCGTTTGTTCGATAAAGCACGGCAATATCCCCATAATTTTCGCCGTTTTCTTTGATTTTCTTTGAAGTCTTGGCGACAAACCGCCCCTCGTCCCATTCGTTCAGTGCTTGATATACGGCTATTTTGTCGCCTGTGTTGTTGTCCGTCCACAGCGTTTTCTTTTTGCGGTTCGTGTTTTCGCTTATGACGGAATTTGCCGCCTCCAATATGGTTTTCGTGGAGCGGTAATTTTGCTCTAATTTTATAACCGTCGTTTCTTTGTAATCCTTCTCAAAATCCAAAATATTGCTCATATCCGCGCCGCGCCAACCGTATATGGACTGATCCGCATCGCCTACCACGCAGATATTGCGGTGCTTTTTCGCAAGCAGACGCGTAAGCTGATACTGCGCGCCGTTGGTGTCCTGATATTCGTCAACCATTATATATTTAAAACGATTTTGGTATTTTTCGAGAACTTCCGCGTTTTTATTTAAAATGTTGACGGTAACCATTAAAAGGTCGTCAAAATCAAGGGCGTTGTTTTCTACGAGCTTTTTTTGATAAAGTTCGTAAATTTCGCCGACTTTTTGCTTGTGATAGTCATTTTTGGATATTGAATCAATAAATTCCGCAGGGGACATCAACATATTTTTAGCGGCGGAAATGGTATACGAAATTGAATTTGGCACATACTGCTTGTCGCTTAAATTCATTTCCTTTAATGCCGCTTTTATAAGCGAAAGACTTTCGCTTGCGTCATAAATGGTAAAATTTTTTTGATATATATTCGTAATCTCTATTTCACGGCGCAAAAAACGAGCGCAAAACGAGTGGAACGTAGAGAGCCACACGTTTTCGGCGGCTTTGCCGATAAGTTTTGCGGCGCGCTCTTTCATTTCCCTCGCCGCTTTGTTCGTAAAAGTGATTGCAAGAATATTGTAA
The DNA here is from genome assembly GCA_017635875.1 of Selenomonadaceae bacterium. Lineage (GTDB taxonomy): Bacteria > Bacillota > Negativicutes > Selenomonadales > Selenomonadaceae > RGIG9201. The sequence goes on from JAGBKP010000048.1 coordinate 7,278, forward strand.
GGCGCGACGCCGTGCTCTAAAAGATTAGCTATGCGGTAAGTTAGTACGCGGGTCTTGCCGCTTCCCGCTCCGGCTATAATGAGTAGAGGTCCCTCTATATGCGCCGCCGCTTTTTGCTGCATTGGGTTTAAATCGTCTAAAAATGACATTTAATCACTTCCGTAAATTATTTTACCCCCGTAAAAATACGGGGGTATTTTTTAGGGTATTCTAGGGCGTGTTGGTAAACCCCGCCAACGCGCTTTGACGGCTATTTTGCCGCCTGAACTGCGTCAGAAAAAACTCGACGTAGCCTAGCTACGACTTCGTTTTTTCTTCCTTGTCAGACGACAAAATCTCTCGTCACATCAC
>JAGBKP010000049.1 GCA_017635875.1 Selenomonadaceae bacterium
AACTCTTCAAAAGCGCGGCGACTTTTGAAATGGCGTACAAATACGGGCTTGCCGAAGGCGCGAAGAGGCGAATTAGTGGCGCGACGGTTTAGGCGGTTTTGTGGTTTTTTTGAAAGCGAGGTTGAGATTATGGAAGAAAATCAAACAAAAATACTACCGCCAAAAGAATTTAGATACACATTCCGCGAGCACTGGGAGATTATATGGAGCAATTTTGACTTTACGAGAGATTTTCTTATTCCCATCGTAGCGTCCATTATTACCAGCGTTATAATTACCCTTTTAGTTGCATAGTTGTCCCTTTATCCAGATGGTAATAAGTGTTGTGATAATAGACACAGCAATAGATATTGAGGCGGGGAAAAAATATCTATCCATATAGTGCATACGCTTTAAAAAACTATAAGAAATGCCTATATCCGTAGGTATACATCTATCGTTATCACGCAAATACCTAGACTTCACAAGTGTTTCAACGCGGTCAAACAAAGACGAATCGCTTTCTTCAGCGATTTCGTTCAGCCCTTGTTTATAAAGAGCTTCATTATTCCAATGCTTTTTATATAGGGCAATAAGGCGTTTAAGGAGTTTTTCGGTTTCGGGCGGCAGTACAACAAAGTGGTCAATCATAATATCGCATCCTTTCATAAGTGAAAAAGTTTAAAGATATTATATCACAAGCGAGAGGCGGGCGGAAACAAAAGAAATGAGGTGTGAAGTTATGGCAGTAGGGGCGAATGCGACAAATGAAAACGCTTTCGGGCTATCCGAAAACGAGGCGGCGCGGGTGAGGATAAACGCGCTTCGGATTCTTTTTACCCTTAAAGCCGAACAGGAGAATATGGAGGGGAAAATAAGAGTTAGAGAAATTCAGAGGAGGGCAATATGAAGGGTAAATATGTTTATAGTTTCAGTGATTACTATGATTTTAACAGCGATTATTTTGGTAAGTTGGAAGAGGCTTTGGCAGAAGCGAGAAAAGAAGTGAAAGCAATTCCTGATGACGCGAATAGACCGACAGAAGTTTACATTGGTATTGTCGGCGAGAAGTGGAAGCCTGAAATTAGCGGCGAAAGCATTATAGATATGCTTTGCGACGAGGCTTATGACGTGGGAGGTGAATATGCGGAAGATTATTTAAAAGATGTGCCCGAAGCGCGGCGGGACGAACTCACGGAAATATTGACGACCGCTTTTAATAAGTGGGCGGCAAAGTATGGATATAAGCCTAACTTCTATCCTGTTGAAAACGTAAGGGAGTACAAGCTATGAGCGAGATTAAAGAAGCCGTTAGAGAAGTTGAGCCGTGGCAATGGGGAATATTCGCGGGAGCAGGATTTATCGGTTTTGCCGTTGGCGTTGCCGTGGTGTTTTGGATTAAATACACTCTCGCGATTCAAGGGGTTTATAAGTCTGCATTTTAGAAAGGGGCGGGCGGATATGTTAAAAGGCGCGATAAAAGAGGTCAGAAAGTATAAGCGTTTGCCTATTTTAAACGACAACGCTCGGAAATGTGTTTTTACGATTATGATTATCGGGATAGCGTTCGTTATGGCGGGGTAAAGATTATGAGAGTTATCTTCGGGCTTTGCGAACATTGTCTTTCGCCTCTTCAAGTTGCGGCAGACTACGAAAGCAATTTTAAGTTTCTGCCGAACGTTTACGCATTCTTGATGAAATGTCCGGTATGTCAAAGCGAATATGTCCATTTCGAGGACAAGGAGGAAAATTGATATGGAAAAATCCGAAAAATTTATGCTTATTATCGCCGTTATTGCATTGATGGTGAATTGCGTGTATCTCGATTTTCGCGTAAACGAACTAGAGAGCCGCATTTCTACTGTCGAACGCGATTATAGTTTCATCTCTAAGAATTTGAAAGAAACGGTAAACCTCGCAAGCGAGCTTGTAATGAGAATTTCGGAGGATGTGAACCATGGCGAGAAATAAAATCACATTTAAAAAAGAATACGGCGAAGACAGCCGTTATTCGTATTATTTTACCGGCAGTCAACGACAGCCTACTATCAACGAGATTTTGGATTTCATCAAAGACAATCGCTTGGAAGATGAAATCGACGATTGTTTTTTGGTTTTCGCCATAAATCCAAAAGCGGATATGGACGGCTACGGATTATTTGACGAGGGTGAAAACAAAACCGTCGAATTTTGGGGATATGACGGCGGTCAAGGCAAATATGGGAGCGGTTGCCCTATTTGCGGACACGAGAGAGATCTGAGCGGAGATAAATGCCCGATATGTTTTAAACCTTGGGAGGGATAGAGTTTGAACTATGCGAAGAAAATGAAGAATTTAAAAAAATTACTTGCGAAAAAGGAAGCGGAAAAAGAGCGCATTAAAGACGATTTCAGAGCGAAGAAAATTTTATCGAGAGAAGCCGCGAAACTTCTCGCAGGCGTCAACGATGAAATATCTCGCATTATGAAAGAAATTAAAAAGATTAGCAAATAGCGGGGAGGGGTAGAGTTTGAGAGAGATTAAATTCCGCGGGTATGACAAAGAAACGGGAAAAATGATTTACACGCCCGACGGTCACGGCGAACGCGAATATTACATTATGTGGACGAGCCAAACGGGAACTTGGTCAATGTGTCGCAACAACAACGGAAAAATCGAAGATATTGATAATCTTATGCAATACACGGGCGTAAAAGATGTGGACGGCAAAGATATATACGAGGGCGACATTGTAAAAACTCGCGCCGGCGAAACTGCAAAAGTACAATTTAGCAGAGCAAAATTTGAACTATCATTTGAAGACAGAACAATAGGGAACTTACTTGCCTATCGTTTAAAGATTATCGGCAATATTTACGAAACCCCCGAAATACTGAAAGGGTTGAATGTGAACAGCAAGGGTGGGTTATCTTGACGGAAAGAAACTTTATAAATTTTGTTATTACGGAGCTTGACGACGGCACTTTTTCTAATGTTTTAAATTCAGGAGAACCAGTAGCCGAGTATTATAGAAATAGGTGGTGGTTACCGTTGCTGAAATTGAAAAATGAAAATAAATTGCCGCGGTATTCTCTGAATCGAAAGGATATGGAAAATGAAAGAAACAAAGATTGAGTGGTGCGACAGCACTTGGAATCCCGTCACGGGCTGTTTGAACGATTGCCCATATTGCTACGCGCGAAGAATGGTTACAAGATTTTCGGGCGGCGCGCGTTTCGACAGAGAAAATCCGGAAGAAATGAGTGGAGTGTATCTCCGGAAGTTGTCCGATTCGGACACGGGAAAATCTTACGGAGTAGGAGTTGAATTTACAAAACCCTATATAGACGAAAAAGGGAAGAAAGAGGCGTACCCTACAAGATTTAATCCGACATTTCATCGTTACCGTCTTAAACAGCCGAAAGTTTGGAGAGAGCCGAAGAATATTTTTGTATGTTCTATGGCAGACCTTTTCGGGGCGTGGGTGCCGGACGAATGGATAGAAGAAGTTTTTAAGGTATGCGAGGACGCGCCGCAACATAACTATTTATTTTTAACTAAAAGTCCGGCGCGATATTTGAAATTGGCAAAAGCCGAGAAATTGCCGCAAAAAGAAAATATGTGGTACGGAACGACAATAACTAATCCCGATAGTCCGTATATATTCTCAAGCACAGAAAAATTCAATATGTTTCTAAGCGTAGAGCCGATATTGGAAGATATGGGCGTATGGGGGCGTTCTGTTGGAGAAAAAAATATGAAGTGGGTTATTGTCGGCGCGGAAACGGGAAACCGCAAAGATAAGGTTATACCTAAAAAAGAATGGATAGATAATCTTGCTAAGGAATGCGACAAGTACGGCGTTCCGATCTTTATGAAGGATAGTCTTATTCCTATCGTTGGCGAGGAAAATATGAGGCGGGAGTTTCCACGAGGGTTGAAGCTTTGATATACAGAAAGCGAGGTAAACACTATGCGCATTATTGACAAAAAAATCCGCTGTATGGGCGGAAAGATTATCGGCGGAATTGCCGATATAACCGTAATATTTACGGACGGAAGCATTTATCGTTTTAAAGGCGATATTAGAAACGGCGCAGAAAGTCATTCCGTTATGCCCAATATTTACAATATAGAGAAAACCGAAAGGAGGCGGGCATCGTGAGCGCGCACGCATTACTCTCTCCTTCGGCGGCGCATAGGTGGTTGAACTGTTCTCGCGCTCCAAGGCTTGAAGCTACGATTCCTAAAAAACCGAGCGTTTACGCTGATGAAGGAACACTCGCGCACAGCGTTTGCGAGATAGCGGCAAAAGTACGGTTTTATCAAGCGGAAGCAACAGAACATCAAACGGTTATTAAACAATTAAAACAAAATCCGTTATGGCGCGATGAAATGCTCCGAACTGCGGAGTTATATGTAACATATCTTACAAAACGAGCGGCGCATTATAGTCATATATGGCAACCAGCGTTTGAAGTAAGCGTTGATATTTCCGATTATGCGCCGGAAGCTTTTGGACGATGCGATTGTTTAATACGATGTGGAAACGGAACGCTAATCGTTGCAGATTATAAGCACGGGCGCGGAGTTCCCGTCAGCGCAAAAGAAAATCCGCAGATGATGTTATACGCTCTTGGAGCATTAAAACTTTACGAATCTGAATATATGGAAAATATAGAATTAAATATTATTCAACCCCGCATAAATTACTTTGGGAAGTGGAAATGCACAGTAAAAGAACTGAAAGAATGGGGCGAATCCATAAAACCGAAAGCGCGAATAGCTTATGAAGGGAAAGGAGAATTTAACGCCGGAAAATGGTGCCGCTTTTGTCGAGCAAAGGGAATTTGTGAAGCTACGAAAGGAGGTGCGGATTATGGTATGTAAAAATTGCGGAAAAGAGATACATAGGCACAAAGCGCATAAATTCTGTTCCTTAATGTGCTATAAAGCTTATCGTCGTAATCACGGCGCAACGCACACACCGCCCCCTATCAATTCAGAAATTCTTCGAGTTTTTGAATGTAGATGTTGTGGGAAAAAGGTATATGTATGGGAGAAAAAAGACAAGCGCACGGTGTTTTGTTGTCAACCGTGTGAAAGAAAATATTGGCGAGATGTAACCCGCCACGACAACGCTAATCATAAGCGCGGAGGAAATCAAGGAATGTCCGGCGGTATGAGTCTTAATAGTTTAATACGCCGAGAATTGCGGGATTTAGAATAAACGAAAGGAGGCGCGGGCAGTGGTGGATTTTGAACAATATTATCCGACGCCGCCGGAAACAGCGGAAAAATTGTTGGATATGGTAGATATTGAAGAAATTTCAAACGGTATAAACATATTAGAGCCGTCGGCGGGAACGGGCGAATTGATAGAAGCGTGGAAAGAGGCAAAACATCGTCGCGAATATTGCTCTACGGATTATCACGGACATTGTATCGAGATAAACCCTAAGCGAGCGGCAACATTAAAAGGCAAAGGCTATAAAGTGGTGTGGGACGATTTTCTCACATTCAACCCGCTTATGAAATATACGTTTATTATGATGAACCCGCCTTTTAGAGAAGGGGCAAGGCATTTGTTAAAGGCTCTTGAAATATGCGCGGCGGGCGGTCATATCGCTTGCATATTAAATGCGGAAACTATCAAGAATCCGCATACGAACGAACAAAAGGCTTTAATCGCGAAACTTGACGAGCAGGAATTTTGCGAAATTGAATATGTGACGGCGGCGTTCGCGGAGGCGGAACGAAAAACCGATGTTGAAGTTGCGCTTATACATATTCGCAAAAAAGCCGCGCCGGAGATATGCGTAACTTTTGAGAATTTCAAAAAGCAGATTTTCGACAGACGCAAACAAGGAGAAAAGCAAAACGGCGCATTGACGAGATACGGAGAAGTAAACGCTCTTATTGACCGATACCAAGCGGAAGTAAAAGCCGGGCAAGCCCTTTATGATGAAATTTTGAATTATAAAAAAGTCTGTTTACAAGGCACGACAGACCAATACGACTATGAAGCAGTATTCAAAATTGAAATAAACGGCGTTTACGATGACAGCAGGAACGACGACCGCATAAACATTGTACGGAAAATCAATTATAAGTATTGGAAAATTCTATTGTATAGCAAAGAATTATCAAGCCTTATGACAAGCGATATTCAGTACAAATATTCGCAAAACTTAACTCAAATGGCGGATTATGAATTTAACGAACGAAACATTTTGGCGATGAAAGAGGATTTGGCGAAAAATCTTATTCATAATATCGAAGTCGCCATTATGGACGTATGGGAAGAATTTACCAGTCGTTACACTTGGAGCGAGTATAGCAAGAATATTCACTACTATAACGGCTGGAAGACGAATAAAGCGTTTAAGATAAATAAAAAAGTGATAATTCCGCTGAATGCGTTCGACGCTTGCGGCGATTTTAGACCTAATCATCGCGTTGACGGCAAACTTCGCGATATTGAAAAAGTGATGAACTATCTTGACTGCGGACGAACGGAAGATTTTGAGATGTATCGCCATTTATCCGTGGCGCAAAGTTTAGGACAAAACAGGGGAATAAACACGAAATACTTTTCTGTGGATCTGTTCAAAAAAGGAACTTGCCACTTAACTTTCAAGGATATGGATTTGCTCAAAAAGTTTAATCTGTATTGCGGGCGAAAAAAGAATTGGCTTCCGGACGATTACGGCAGAAAGCCTTATAACAAGCTTGACGATGAAGAACGGGAAATAGTGGATAGTTTCGAGGGAAAAGAAAGCTACGAGGACACATATAAAAATCAGGAATTTTATCTACCGCAAAACAGCGGTCTTCTTATGCTGACGATGGGGAACGTAAAGGAGGCGGGCGGTGATGAATAATAAATACGAAAACGAGATAATGAAAATTATGCGAAATAAATTTCTGCGATTTCCGATTTTCGACGTATTTCACGATTTTGTTTCGTGGACTACGCTCTCTATAAGACAGGCTCTTGAAGTCAATAACGCGAAGGGCATAGAGAGCCGTATGCAGGATTTTTGTCAAAAATACGATGAAAAAGAACGCCGCGCCATGGTAGAAATGTACGCTCTATTGGTTGAGGCTATGGACTATGCCGCGCGTTTGGGAGAATATACGGATATTTTAAGCCGAATATTTCAAGGATTAGAAATACACAGCAAAAGCGCGGGACAATTTTTCACGCCTTGGCATATCGCCTACTTTTCGGCAAAGATAACTTTTCAACCGGAAGAAGTAAAAAAGAAAATCGAAGAGCAGGGATACATTACGGCTTACGAGCCGACGGTTGGCGGAGGAACGATGATACTTGCGTTGGCGCAGGTAATGCAAGAGGCGGGATTTGCCCCGCAAAAAGAACTTTTGATTTACGCTACGGATATAGACTATCGTTGTGCTTGTATGACATATATACACGCCTCGCTCTACGCTCTACCCGCAGTTATTCAACACGGAAACGAATTAACGCAAGAAATTTTCGGGCGGTGGTTTACTCCCGTTTATGTATGTGATTTATGGTTATTCAGAGATAAGTTTATGAGAGAAAGGCGACACCGCGATGAGGCAAAAATGGCAACCGTCGGAGGAATATCAAAAAGCCCTCCAAGAACGAATAGCGGAACAAAAGAGAACAAGCGAGGAAATAAAGCGGTTGTCGAACAACTTGTATTGCCGGGTTTGCAATAAAGCGTCAACGGCGCAGGTTATTTGTCGCAGATACGACGGCTCGATTTGTATGAAGCATTGTGAAAAATGCGAATATCATCAGCCTATGTTTTGGCATTGTTTATATAGGGCAAAAGGAGCGGACAAGAAGTGAGAGAAAAAAATAAAAAATAGGCTTTCCGGGAAGAAAGCCTATTTTAAACCCTAAAGCGGGACAGGTAATACACTACGCAAGAATATTTTACCATTCCCGCACCTAAAAAGTCAATATCAAAAAGCCTAAAATAAGCCGCCGTTTGGCGGTATCGGGCTTGTGTTATATATTAACAAGTCGGCGAAAAAATAAAATTATCATAATAGCATACTAATATAAATATATAATAAAAGATATATTAAATTATATAAAAATATAAATTATATAAAAATGATTAGTATGCGTATATGGTAGAGGATAGCGTCGTGTAGGGTGGGAGAGCATGAGCGGAATAAGAAAGATTACACGGCATTGTGGAGAATACGGGGTAAGTTCTCCTTTTATCCAAGTATCATACTTTCCTCATAACAGCGATAAAAAGGTAGTGAGCAGACAGAAGAAGCACGAAGTAACCTCTCCAAGACAAAAGGCACTGAACAATAAGAGAGCAAAGAGATTTTTAGAGGCTCTCATTTACACAAACTTTGGTGCAGGAGATTTGCGCGTAGATTTGACATACAAAAAGAATATGCCCATTGATGAAAAAGCGGCAAAGAGAGAAATACAAAACTATATCAAAAGAATAAATTACAGAAGAAAGAAATTAGGACTAGGCAACGCAAAATATATTGTTGTCACCGAGATAGGGAAAAAAGGCAAAGTACATCATCACCTCATAATGGACGCAAAATTAGACAGAAACATAGTGGAGGACTTGTGGGGAAAAGGTTATGCAAATACAAGGCGATTACAGCCGGACGAGAACACCGAACTGACAGAACTGATAAAATATTTAACCAAAGATTTTAAAGTCGAAAATGCAACTGCGAACAGAAGAAAATGGGATAGCAGTTTGAATTTGATAAAACCGTGGGAAACTATCAACGATGACCCAAGGCAGATGAGCAAGAAAAGAATAAATTTGATGAAAAAATTGCCAAAAGATTGTGAGCAGATGAAAGAATTCATCGAAAAAGATAATCCCGGCTATGAACTTATGTCGGTGGAAAGAAGCGTTGACGATGAAAGTGGAGTATGGTCTTTCTTCTGTCGTATGAGAATGATCAAGAAAAATAATGTTGATTTATCCACAGAGTTATCCACAAAAGAAAATAAGCCTCTTGGAAAACCACGGTGCAGGAATGGGGACATCAGGAGGAATAAAAAATGCAAAGACAAACAGAAGACTTCTGGGGGAAAGAAGCCGAAGTCGCGAAGAAAAGTTACAAAGCCGCGATGAGCAACGGGCGCGGTAGGCAACACGAAATGATGATAGAGGGCGGGTGTCGCTACTATAAAGAGCGGGGACGGGCGTCTATTATTAAAGTGCCGGAGCCTTTCCGAGTGATAACGAAGAATAGGGCAAGAGGCATCGCTACTGTGCAATTTACGGCGCGGGCGCAGCCGGATTATATAGGTTGCCTTGCCGGAGGCAGAATGATAGTTTTTGAAGCTAAACACACAGATACGGGGAAAATGACACAAAGAGCTGTTACGCCAACGCAAGCGGCGGCGCTTACGGAATATCAAGAGCGAGGCGCGGTGGCGGCGGTGTGTATAGGACTTGATAATTCTTTCTTTATGCTCCCTTGGCGCGTATTTAGCGATATGAAAAGGATTTACGGGCGTTTATACGTTACCGCAGAGGATATTATCCAATATCGAGTAAAATTTAACGGCGTTATTCTGTTTTTGGACTATGTAAACCCGCGAACGGCGCGGCTAGATGTCGAATTGACGGGCATTGAGAGAAAATTATAAAAATTATTGATTGGACTATTGCAAAATATAATTGAGTATGCTAATATTATAACTACAAACGACAAACCCATAAATAACAGAAAGGGGCAGTAGTTATGAGAATACTCAATATTTGCAACCTGAAAGGCGGCGTAGCGAAGACCACTACGGCTATCAACCTCGCCTATTCGCTGGCGACTGAACACAATAAGCGGGTCTTGCTTATAGATAATGATAAGCAAGGAAGCTCCAGTAATTTCTTCGGTGTGCATAGTTATGAAAAGCCGAGCATAGCCGATATTCTTCTCAATACAAAGCGGGCGGGCGAGGTTATTGAGCACACGGAGTACAGAAATCTTGACATTATACCCGCGAATATGAATTTGCTCCGAGCAGAGCAGATAATATTAACAGATACGGAAACACCACAACAGACAAGGCTTAAAAACGCGCTTGTCGAAGTTTCCGCAAATTACGATTATTGCATAATCGACAACGCGCCGGACGCGGGAATGGGAACGCTTAACGCTCTCGTCGCGGGTGATGATGTGATAATACCAATAAAAATAGACAGAATGACTTTTGACGGCGTGGATATAATGCTTGACGTTATATCGCAAGTCAAAACAGATTTTAACGAGAGGCTTGTTTTTCAGGGCTGTGTTATCACATTTTTCAAGGGAAACGAAGTGAACAAGCAAGGCGCGGAACTTTTGAAGAATGACGCAAAATATAAGTTGTTTCAAAGCCGTATTTACTGGACGGCGAAAGTAGATGAAGCAAGTTTTGGAAGAGTTTCCGTAATGGAATACAGTCCGCGCAGTTGGGCGGCGCGCGGATATAAAAAACTGGCGGCTGAATATATGACAATGATAGCGGTGTCCGAATCGGACACGAAGAAAGGGAGGAATTAAAAATGGCAGGATTTAATATGATGGACTTGATGAACAATGAAAGCAAGTCGCAAACTTCAAAGCCGAGTTATGAATTAAGGGAAATTCCTATCGGGAAACTCATACCTAACCCCGCAAATGCTTACAGTATGACGGGAATTGAGGAACTCGCAAATTCAATATTGCTTGCGGGGCGCGTCCTTCAAAATTTAGTGGTAAAACCCGCCGACGAAAACGGCAATTATATGATTATCTCCGGCCATCGTCGCCACCTTGCTTCAAAAATGTTAGTAGAGCAAGGACATAATGAATTTGCCACGCTTTCCGCATTGGTTGAGAATGAACGGAATGAAACCTTGCAGGAACTAATGCTTATTTACACAAACAGCACCGCCCGCGAATTGACCGACGCTGAAAAAATGAGACAAGCGACGAGAGCGACGGAACTTTTGAAAAGCCTTAAAGAAAAAGGACAATTTTCAGAACGAATAAGGGACGCCGTTGCCAAAATGCTTAACACAACATCGGGGCAAATTGGCAGATACCAAGCGATAGCAAATAATCTTAAAAATGAGGATTTAAAAGAAAAATTTGAAAGCGGAGAAATGGGAGTAAGCGCAGCTTACGAAGCGTCGAGATTGTCCGAAGAGGGACAAAAGAAAATTGCCGAGCAGATGAAAGAAGGGAAAACTGTAAGTGTCCACGACATCAAACAAGAAAATCCTTCGGCGGGCGGAGGTGAAAAAGATACTTCCGCAAGCGATGAAGATAATCCGATTAGAACAAAGAAACTTGATATACCTGCAAAATTTAAAACCGATATTACGTTAAGAATATTGGAAAAAGACGGAAAATTCTATATCGGAGCGGACTATACTTGCAGAATGGGCGATTATTCGGGCGGGTGTTATTCTCCAAACCCCACTTACGGCACGCCGCACAATACGGAACAAGAAGCTGTCGAAACGGAAATAAAACATATAGCCGGAATGAGCAAGACTTTGCATAAAGTCCTTTGGGAAAGCGGTTATCGCATCGTAGGCGAGCCGGAGAGAGAAAAAGAAAAAGAGAAAGCCTTACCCACGGGCAACGCCGAAGAAACCTCACAGACAAGCCCGCAGAGCGAAATAGAGCCATTTAAAAACGCCAATGACGAAGCTAAACAAGAGCCGGAGGAAGAAGAAATAGACGAAGAAGAATTACGCGATTATTGGATAAGAAAAAAGGCTATTATGGAAGTCGTGCAAAATCTTGAAGGACAAATTGACTTAAAAGTGAAAGAAGCGGAGATTTGGGCAGAAGATAATAATGCTTTCAAAGAACGAATTGCCCGTGAGGCGGCGGATTATATCGCAGAATTAGTAGAAGCCGCCAATGAGAGCGTAGCAGAGCTTGACCAAATGCTTGACGGCGCGGATACGGAATTTGAAAACAAACTAAGTTGCGATCCAACAAAAGAATAATTGGTTGGTAACGAGTATTAAAAGGCGAAGAGAGAGGTAACGAATATGTCCTCTCTCATAAAACCTATATGAGTAGTCACACAATATTGAAAGGATTTAAAAATATGGAAGAAAAGATATTTTTCAATATTATAAGAATTACTAAAGGCGGAGATAGTTGCAGAATAGAAGCGCAAGACATTCGCTCTAAAGTAAGAGAAATTGCCAGCGGCGAAGAAGGAAATTTAATTGGCGGCGGCGTCATTAGCGATTTGGAAGTTTTATTAGATGAATTATCGCGAATACACAACGAAACAAAAGAAAAATTCAATGCTGAAGCAGTATTTAATTTTATCGAGCCTACTTATTAAGCCGAAACGCTCCCTTTCGGAGCGTCCGGAAAAGACGGCAACTTTTCCGCTGACGAGGCAAGCCATTAAAGGTGGTGAAAATATGACAAACGCAGAAAAATTCATACAGATAATGAACAAGACATTTAACGCGAGAATGACGGTAAAGAATTTAGAAATGTCTTGCTCTCCTTGCGGAACATTGAAAAAATTTGAGCACGGTTGCGATATTTTTGAATGTAAAAAGTGCGAAGCGTGGTGGCATAAGGAATATGAAGAGCCGCAGAAAGGAGAATAATTGTGGAAAGGCGCATTACAAAAATAAAAGTCAAAAAAGGCGAATATACTCTTTCGTGGGAAGAATACAACGAACGCGCGACAGAGTGGGACAAACATACGCTAGTTTGCAAAGACCCGCCGCGAGAAGAATTTAAAGAGCGTTTGCAGGTTATGGCGAATCACGTTACCGAAATCTGCGAATTTGAGCAAGGAGCGACAAAGAAAATCGTCATAAACGGCGTAACTATTTCTTACAACAATGATAATAATTACTTAGTCATTATGGCGTTAAAAGAATTAAAGAACAGTCAAAGTCCTATGGTGATAAATACCCCGGCAAGACCGGCAATGCCGAACGGAGCCTGCACAAAGGAATATTGTATGAGCAACGAATTAGCGCGGGATTTAAGCGCATTGGAGGAAGAAGCGTGGCGATATATTGAAGGAGATAGAGCGCAGGCGTCACTTTTCGCAGATAAAACTCCCGCTAAAGTTTCTTTGCAAGGAAAGCCGCCCGCTGAAAATGAGCAACAATTGGACGCTTTCGAGCAATATCAGAGGGATAAGAAAAAATTATTAACTCACCAAGCGGAACTTTTAAGACGAGAAGGGTATATAGCATAGTTACCTTCTTTTCACCTTCGGGCGGCTATGCTATTGTAGCCGCCTGCGGTAGCCTAGAGGACGTATCGAGATTATTTTAATAGTCCAGTATAGGGAAAGATAGAAAACGTCGTGCAGGGCAGATGAGTAAGAATTAGGAGTGTTGCGAAATGAATATTGCGTTGGTGGATATTGATTCACATAAATTCCCCAACCTTGTATTGATGAAATTATCGGCGTGGCATAAGGCGCGGGGTGATAATGTTTTCTTGCTTGACCCTACTGAATTTTTGCAGGGCGCAAATCTTTTTACTCAATACGACAAAGTGTATGGAGCTTGCGTATTTACCGAAAACGCAAAACTGGCGAAAGATATAGAAGACGCGGGCGGAATTGTCGCAGGAAGCGGCACGGGAAAGAAAGACATATTGCCGGAAGAAATAGAGCACATATTTCCGGATTATTCTCTTTATGGAATTTCAGATACAGCTTACGGCTTTTTAACGCGAGGCTGTCCGAGAAATTGCCCTTTTTGCATAGTATCAAAGAAAGAGGGGAAAGAGAGCCGAAAAGTCGCCGACCTTTCCGAATGGTGGGCAGGACAAAAATATATAAAACTTCTCGATCCGAATTTGCTGGCGGCGAAAGAAGCGGACTATCTTTTAGAGCAATTACGCGACAGCGGCGCGTATATTGACTTTACGCAAGGATTAGACGCAAGACTTTTAGACGATAATAAAATTGAGTTATTATCCAAAATGAAAATAAAGCGTTTGCATTTCGCTTGGGATAATCCCAGAGATGCAAAAACTCCGATAGCGTTAAAAATTTTCGCCGAGCAGGTGATGAAACGGAAAACCGATTATGTGAAATATAAAGTTTATGTGCTGACAAACTACTGGAGTAGTCACCAAGAGGATTTATCCCGTATTTATTGGCTACGCGATAACGGCTATGATCCTTATGTAATGATATATGACAAAATAAACGCGCCGAAACGAACGCGATATTTACAACGTTACGTAAATAATAAGCGTATTTTCCGGACGATAGACACGTTTGAAGAATACGACCATAAAATGAAATAGGAGGCGGGCGGATTGATTTATTTTGCGAGCGACGAAATTCGCGAATTTACAGAATTTATAAGTATGCCTAATATTTCACCGGTAGAACTTTATGTAATACCGGGCTACGACACAATAGAAACTACGGACGGCGAAAAGGGATTGGCTGTTTACGATTTGGAAAACGCAAGAATTATTGTGCCGGAAGGATTATCTAAAGAAGGCAAAAAGCAAGTATTATCGAGTATCGCGCACGAATATTTTCACCATATAGAACATACGCAAGGAAAAGCGCACGATGAGGAAAAAGCGGAAAAATTCGCTCGTCGAATGGTTACGGCGTTTGAATTTGCGGCGGTGTCCGATTCGGACAAGAGAATTTAGGGAGGGAAAAGAAAATGAAACTTTTAGTCCAAGAAGTCGTAGAAAACTCGCACGATTTTAGCAGAAAAGTTATAGAGGAAAACATCGTTGAAGGCGAAACAATAAACGATTGCTTTAAGGCGGCATATCCTTACGAGCGCCGTTTGCGTTATTGCAACGGGCATTATATTCAATTTGAAAACGGTAACAAAGAAATTTACGAGAAATATGTGGAATGGAAACAAACCGGCGTATCTATGAGTATGTATTACGGTAATGGCACCGTAGATTAGAAAGGCGGGCGGATTATGAAAACTTTTGCGGAAATAAAGAATGATACGCAGATACAAAAGATAAACAACGAATATGAAAATCATATCGACGGATTTCTTTTGCCGAGAGGCGGGAAAAGAGCCTTTACCTTTGTTTGCTCTATCGACAAAGAGCCTGACGGCTATGAATGGGAACACGTCAGCGTATGGATTTTTAAAGAGTACAAGAAAACGCCTACTTGGGAGGAAATGTGCGCCGTCAAAAAAATCTTTTGGTATGACGATGAAGAAGTCCACCAGATACACCCCTCCGAAAAAGAATATTTTCGAGGTTTTCGCAAAGTCCCGAATGTACTTCACCTTTGGCGACCCGTCGGAGGGTGGAAAAGATGAAAGATAAATGTCAGCTAACCATACGGCAAATTTCGCTTATGCAACACTCCCTTGGATTAGACGACGGCGAGCCTATACGCGGTCAGCGTCTTGTATATCGAAATTATTTTGACGCCGGAGAAAGCATTGGGGCGTGGGACGATTTGGAATCTAAAGGATTAGCGGCTAAAAATATATGTCACAATGGAAGTGTTGAATATTCTGTAACAGACATAGGAATACAAACATTAGAGCGTATTATGCTTATAAAATTAAAATTTAGGGAGTGATAATAATGCCAAAAGCCGTGAACATTTACGGGCAACGTATGACAGAGTTTACACGGGAAGAGGTTAAAAATGTATATTTTTCTTATGGGTATAAAGAAAGTCTTGTCAATGAAATAGTACAAAGAATAATGGGCGACAATCCGCGAATAGCTTTATGTGAAGCTCCATTTAGTAAGGACACAACGCCAAGACAAATGCTCAAAAAAGGTTTTTCAATAGCGAATATTATCCAAAATCAATTTTTTGACGATTATAAAATCGCACACGAAAATGGGTGGGTTTAATATGGACGAGAATATGGAAAAGTACAATAGCCAAAAGCCGATAGCTAAATATAAAGTAGGCGATCGTTTCATCACAACAATAAATAAACTTATGCCGAATCATAACGGCTATGGTTATTATGTTGATTATATGATGGACACAGACCCGAACATAAGCGAGAAAGAGGACGCATTTTGTGGAGGTTGGCGAACGCGTCAAGAACTTCTCGACGGAATGGTTTATCTCGGCGGGCGGTTTGAAGGTGAAGAACCTGCTAAAAAACTCATCGACAAATTAAATTGCATTGAATTAAAAGCCGCATTGTGGCGGGCGATAGAGAATATGCAAAAAAACCTTAAATGTAAAAATTGCCCGGTGTACTTGGAATGCAAACAAGTCGCGCCGGAATGTCGGGCGCGTATTTTGGAAGAATTATTGATAGCTGACGAAGGAGGAGAAAACTTATGAATGAACAACAATATGGCGGACGGGAATTGCCGGGAGAGGGCGAACTTTGGAGACACTTTAAGGGTAATATTTACACTGTTCTTCATATCGCAAAACACAGCGAAACGGGAGAATTATTCGTAATTTACGAAGGTAAAGATATTTATGCAAGACCTTTGGATATGTTTATGAGCGAGGTTGATAAAAATAAATATCCGAATGTTAAACAGAAATATCGCTTTGAGAAGGTGATAAATAAATGAGTTTTGATAAACACATAGGCAAGGAACATCGAAAGTCGTATAGAGTGGCTAAAAAGGAGAGATTATAAAGTGAAAAAGTTATTCACGCATACAATAGTTACATTTTTAGTAGCCTTAAAAATAACAACAAGTTTGATTTTTGCGGCGGGAATACTCAAAAGTGTTGATTATTTGTTCAATACAAATTTTCTTAACGAAACGTCCATAGTTATCTTAACCGGAATACTTTACATCTCAACTTCGGTTGTATTAGGAACGGCAAAAATCAATAAAGAATTGCAAAAATTAAAGGAGGAAACATTATGAAGATGATGTATATTTCACACCCATTTACGGGGAACGAGAAAGAAAACGCCGCAGGCGCAAAGCGTGTAAAGAAAGCCTTACAGCTTGCCTATCCGAATATATGTTTTATCAATCCGCTTGATGAATTTGGCGATAATGACAAATTAGACTATTGCGCGGCGCTGTCCTTGGCAATGGAAATTCTTTCACGGTGCGACGGAGTGATATTTTGCCGAAACTGGGAAAAATCGACAGGTTGCAAAGCGGAAATGGCATACGCAAAGAAAGCCGGAATGGAAATTAAATATCTTTCCGATTATGGCATAACAGCGGACGACGCGGTGTCCGATTCGGACACAAAAGAAAAATCGGATATTATCAAAGATATTATCCAGCAAGCCAAAAATTTTCCTTTGCCTAAATACAAAATAACATTTTTAAACAATAATAAGGTGAAAGATAAAAAAAGAAAAAAGAAAAAGAATTGGAGGGATAATAAATGCCGAACGACCGAATAAGGCAGAAGATGAAAGCCACAGAGAAAAATTTACGCGATATTATCAGAGAGCGGAATGAAGCTATGGCGGCTTATGTTATAGCTCTATGTTCCATAAAGAAAATCTCCGGCTTACCTCCGAAGGATTTTGAAAAATTAAAGAAAAAATATAAGAAAATGGCGGAAGAATACGCTGCCGAACATCAAGACGATATATTGCAAAGGACGTGGAGAGTATGAATAAAGCAATTCTAATCGGTCGCCTAACTCGCGACCCTGAAATAAGATACACGCAGAACGGGAAAACGGTTGCGACATTTTCTCTTGCCGTTGACCGTCGCGGAGCAAAAGACGGCAATGCGCCAACGGCAGATTTTATTCCTGTTGTTGCGTGGGACAAACTCGCAGAAGTCATCGGAAATCATTTATCCAAAGGACGGCGAATAATGATTGAAGGACGTATTCAAGTCCGAAGTTATGAAGGGCAAGACGGGGTGAAACGTTATGTCACGGAAATTATCGCGCAGGAAATGGAATTTTTGGACAGCCGAAACGATAGCGGAGGACAGAGCCAAACTTCGGGCGGTTTTGGCGACGCGCAGGCGGAAGATGAAGAAATACCGTTTTGAGAGGAGAGAAACATAATGAGTATTTGGGATAAACACGGAAGTGCAGAGCTTACAATCGTTACCAAAGGCGATAAAGAGATTAAATTTGACACTTCTCGCAAAATTGCTTTTGATATTGTGAAAAATCAAAAGACAATGGGAGTACATATTGTCGAGGATTCCGCGGAAATCATAGCGGTAAATTATAACGATATTTCCGTTGTGCGGGCGGTTGCTCTTGATAAACACGAGGCGTATATGAAAAAGTCAGAAGAAAACGCAAAAACGAGAAAACCAATATATATTCCGCCCGATATTACGTTCGTTTAAAAGTAAAGGAGGCGGGAAGTTATGCTAACGCTACCCATAAAAAAGAAATGGTACGATATGATTTTATCCGGCGAAAAACGCGAGGAATATCGTCAACGTTCGTCATATTGGGAAAAACGCTTTGAAAGTTTAGGTTTGTTACGAAAAGGCGGAGACGGAGTGTATAAAGTGTTAAATCATCGGACTTGCTTTGTAAAATTTCGTAATGGTTATTCGAGAAATTCACCGTTCTTTTACGCTGAAATCAAATTATCCATTGGAGAGGGCAAAAGTGAATGGGGCGCAAAAGAAGGGGAAAAATATTTAATATTAACCATACTTGAGATTTATACCGAATACAAAATATTAACGGAGCTACAAAGCCAAGTGGCAAAAGGAAGTCGGTATTACGAAGCGTTGGAAGTAGCCATAAAAGCCTTAAACGAGCGAAAAGGCGGCTGACGAAGCCTAGGGGGGATTTTACCATTCTTTGAGTATTGGAGGATAGAAGCCTAGTAAAAACTTCACACACAAGCCCGCAGAGGGCGACAGAGGCATTGAAAAACAAATGCGGAGGTAAACATTATGCAAAAAGATAAAGGCAAAACTTACACAGTCATAGAAGTTTGTTCTTACTGTATGAATGAAATAGAAATGACGTGGGATATAGATATTCGTGGATATAAAGCGTTTTGTCCGGTATGCGGCGAGCGTCTTATGTTATGCGACGAATGCAGACACAGCGAAGATTTTGGCGGTAAATGCGATTATAGCGCAAAAACCGATACTTGTATGCGCGATAAGGCGGTGAATAACAATGGGAGCGTTGGCAAGAAAATTTAATCGTAAAAACATAACTCCAGCAAAAGCGAAGGAAATCGCTATAAAAGAATATGCCGCCCGCCGTGACGAAGATATTTCCGAAGTTTATGGAGAAGTAATCGCCGTCACTATGCTCTATATGCACAATGAATACGGCTATGGCGAAAAGCGTCTTAGAAAGTGGCTATATGGTATTGATGATTTTATTGAAGATGTTCAAAATTTTGGAAAAGGAAATATGGAAGAAGTGCGCCGGATTTTAAAAGAAGAGTGCAATATTGATATACAAGAAGAATATCGCCTTTTATGGGAGGCGAAAAAGAAACGTGAAAAGAAAGGAAAAAGTGTATGAAAACTAACCGAACGATGGAAATGGAGAAGGCACTTTATGAATACTGTAAGGCGGACTGTCTCGGCGTGTATGGCTGTTTTGAAGTCGCCATTGGGGGCGGTTACGGCGACGAACGCATAGATTTTATTACACTTAACAGCAAAGATGAATTTCGCTGTTACGAGATAAAATCGTCCAAAGAAGATTTTGACAGCAACGCGAAACTTAGCTTTACGGGAGACTTCAATTATCTCCTAATACCAGACGAACTCAAAGAAAAAATAAACGAGAGTGAAAAACTTAAAAAACTTTTCTTATACGGCGTAGGTTTATTGCTTTATAAAGGCAATGGTGAGATTGTGCCGGATAACAACCATAGAGCAAAGAAGAAATCTCTTACTATGGCAAAACGGGTAGAACTTATGCACTGTATGGTGCGTAGTTTATCTCGATATTGTCATTGTGAATTTAATTGGATTTTCAAAGACAAGGACGATTTAGACGAATTTATCAGTACAGTAAAAAATGTAGCGGCATATACGGCGAGAATAAAAGAACGCGAGAAAATATGTATGTTATTGTACGAATATTTGCCACGCATAGGGGTTGTGCCGGAAAGAGCTATCGAAGCGATTGGACATAAATTAGAAGAGGAGGACGAAAACAATGACACCGAATGAATATCAGCGGGCGGCTATGCGCACCGCACCACCAAAATTAAACCTCGCGGAAGCGGCTCTCGGAATGGCGACCGAAGCAAGCGAAGCCGCAGATGTTATCAAAAAGCATTTATTTCAAGGACACCCGCTTGACGCAGAAAAACTCAAAAAGGAAATGGGCGACGCTCTCTGGTATATGGCGTATGTTTGCCATATAATAGACGGCTTGGATTTAGAAAGCGTGATGAAAGACAATATCGCTAAATTACACGCGCGTTTTCCGAACGGATTTACGCCGGAAGCGAGTATGGCAAGAGTTGACGAAAAGAAAGATATTATCAAATTGCATTTAGAACGTGCGGGATTAAAAAGAAAAAAAGCGATTGATACGGAGCATAACAGCAAAATGTGTATGTTGAGATACCTATTTGACGAGATTGTGCCGCTAATAAATCCATTGGCGACGATTATAAAACTTAGTCCACGTTTTAGAGTTAAAACATACAAAGTAGTAATTAGTGCGGGAATTTACGATCCATACTACAATCTAGTGGGCGGTTTTAAGGCTTTTGCTATTTGCAACACCAATATTGACGAAGATGAATATTATTGGTCTAATCCCAATATGAGTGTTATTACTCGCATATTTCCGAATAAAAAAATAAAAGAGGGAGGAAAACTAAAATGAGCCGTTTTAAATTTAGAGTGTGGGACGCACAAAAAGGCATAATGTTATTCAAGAAAGAAATACCTAATATTTCCACGAGAAAATTATTCAATTCAAAAAGTTATACCGTAATGCAATGGACTGGGAAAAATAGTGGCAGAGGCGAGCCTATATATGAGGGAGATATTATCGTAAATGCAAAAAGCAAAAATAAAGAGCCGTATATCGTATATTGGGACGATAATTGTGCAGAATTTTCTTCATATCCTGTTTATCCAGCCACGTATATCCCGGCGGAAATCAATCTTACAAAAGACAATCTAAAAAATATTGTTATCGTCGGCAATGTATATGAAAACCCGGAAATAGCAAGATACCAAAAATTAGAAGATATTTACGCTCAAAAAGAACGACCTTTTAAGGCAAAAAAGTTTCGGTCTTGTCCATTTTGCTGGAGTGATAATGTAGATTTAGAAAATGATGAAGGAATATGGTTTGTAAAATGTGAAGATTGCGGCGCGCAAGGAGGCAACGCATATAGACCGGAAAATGCTATTGCAATGTGGAATAATAATTTAAAGTCAAAAGGAGACGATAGATAATGAAAGGAGCAGGCGGTTATGGTTACGGATAAACTCGTGTCCGATTCGGACACCGAACCAATAACCTTTGAAAGTAGGAGGAATTTTGGGAAATGAACAAAAAAGATATGGAAACCATAAAGACGGAAATAAAGGCGGCAATAGAAGAAGTCGGCCATCGTCTTATATGGGAAGGAAGTCGCAGAGTAAAAGACCTTGCGAAAATCACGAAGAAACGCCTTTATGCCTACCCTCAACTTAAAAAGAATATCGAACGTTATAAATTAGACATAGCGGATATTCAACGGGAAACCTTCGGAAAGTCAAAAAGCATTGTTATTTTTCAGCGTAATTCTGGCGACAATGCGGAAAAATTGACTATCGAAGAACAGCGGGCGGCGAAAATACGGCTTATAGAACAGAAAATCGAACGCGATGAGGCAGAAATAAAAGATATGGACGCAGCTTTGTCGCAAATAAAAAATGATTCATATTATCGTCTTATAGAAATGCGCTTCTTTCAAAAAATGAATCGTGATGAAATTGCAGAGAAATTTCCTTGTGATTCGAGAACGGTATCAAGACAGTTAGGAAGGCTTTTAGACACAGTAAATATCAGTCTTTACGGGGCTGACGCATTATCCTGAGATGTGTCCCTTTTTACGCTGGCAAAGTTGCCCTTTTTTACGTGATTTTTTTATGATACAATGTGTCCTAGAAAAATTATGTCCAAAAATAAACACAATAGCATTATAGGCGTCGCCGCGGGCGGCGTCTTTTTGTTATATCTAAAACTATGAAGGGAGGGGGCGAAAATGTGCCGGATATTATTTGCAATAATAAGAGGTGCGCCTATAACGAAGACGGCGAATGCACGTCGCAGACTATGAGTTATATAGACAGATTGTGCAGAACTTTCAAGCAAGAACGCATACAAGACATTATGCAGCCGAATTTTCGCTCTCGTTGCCGAAAGAAAAGCGGCAAATATAAAATTGACAGCGGGCGGCTGTTGAAGTGAAGGGAGAAAACAATAAAGTATGTTTGGGACTATAACCGATAAATTCAAAGAAAATCCACTGTACTATTACGGATTATCCATAGCGGCGAGTTGGGCGGGAGTCGGCTCTCTTTTAAATAGTATCACTATTACGCAACAATACGGTTGGATACCGTCTTTAATTTGGGCGGCGGCGAATATAGCGGCGTGTATCGTTTTTGGGATTATCGTTCACCGTTTGCCGGAAATTAGAGATATTATACGAACAAAAACAGCCCGTTATATTGTTGGAGCAATGGCGGTATTTCATATCTGGCTAAATATGAACGGCATACAGACGGTGTTTTCCGATACTATTGTCAGCGCGGCGGGCGGAACAGCAATAGCGTATATAGTGGCGATCGGATTTATTTTCTTATTGTTGTGGCGGGGTATGATACGAAATATACTTACGGACAGCGCGTCTTGGATAGCGGTATATGGTTTAATCGCTCTTATAACTATTCTTGCATTTATTCATACCAATGGAAATTACAATGCAATATCTCTCGGTATGGAAAAAGAAGCATTAGAATTTGGAATTGAAAAAGCGTTGTTATTATTGCCGGGTCCGTTTACTTTTATTTATTTTTTCGAGATTATGGATTATAACGATTCCGGCGAAGATAAGGCGCGAAGAGTAAATATGCAGACAGCGTTTACTTTGGGCGGCTTATTATTCGGTGGTTATATGCTATTCGCTTTGGCTCTTGCACTCGTCCAATTTACGCCTACATTAAACTTTATAAAAGCTGTGCTTATAAGTCTTATTGCTATTTCTACACTATCGACGTTTATTTTTTCTACATATATTGTGTTTGGAAGAAAAATCGGATTAGCGATTGATATTGTGGCTGTGCTTTTATGGCCTATTTTTATAGAAATGGGCGTGATGGGCGTTTGGACGCTTGTCGCGTCTATTCGTACCTATCTTGTAGGTGCTTTGCTTGTTGCGGCCATAGCGTTAAAAATAGCGCATAGTAGGCGGTGCTTATGAAATCGCGTTTACTCTGCCGAAAGCAAAGCATAAAACCGGCAGACCAAGCAAAGTGGTGGAAAATAATCAACAGCATAAGCGAGTACGTCAGTCAAAAAGACGTGGAAATAGCTACGCAAATTGTGCGGCAAAGAATTTTATCAATGGCAGCAGGACGGCGGGTGGCATATAGTTGGAGCGGAGGGAAAGATTCCCTTGTTATTGCCGATATTTGCCAAAGCGTCGGTATTACTAAGTGTCAATGTATTTTAACCGATGTTGAATATCCAGCTTGGGAAGCGTTTATGAAACTTAATGCGCCGCCCGGCTGTGAAATGATAAATATAGGATTTGACCTTCGATATTTGCAAGAACACGAGGAGATGATTTTTCCAAAAGGAAAAGAAATGCAAAAGTGGCACAAAATGGTGCAACAGAACAACTTTATTTCCTATATGAAAAGAGAAAATCTTGATATAGTTATTCTCGGACATAGGATTATTGACGGCAATATCTGTGGCGCGGGCGGCGTTCGTAAATCTTCACACGGCGGTATTCTTTATTCCCCAATATTTGATTGGAGCCACGAATTGTTGTTTGCGTATCTTTTCTACAATAACATAGAGTTACCATTTATATACAAATGGAAAGACGGATTTTTTCAAGGCACTCATTATTGGCCGTCAAGAATCGCCAATAGCGTCGAAGAAGGATATAGAGATGTTTATGAAATAGATCCGTCAATAGTGATAAAGGCATCGAAAATATTGCCAAGCGCAAAAAGATTTTTGGAGGATAGAAAATAAAATGTCAGATATAAAAGAAGTCACAAAGAAACTTTCGGAGTTAAAACGACCTGAACATAATGTTCGCGTTCACGGCGACCAACAAATAAAAGAATATATTCGCTCCGTTGAAATGTTCGGGCAAATTCGCCCACTTGTTGTTGATGAAAACGGCGTAGTATTAGCGGGCAACGGTCTTTGGACAGCTCTTGAACAAATGGGCTGGACAAGCGCAAAGTGTTATGTTGTCAAAGGATTGTCGGAAGCAGAGAAGAAAAAGCTAATGCTTGTTGACAATAAAATTTTTGACCTCGGCGTAAATTCACAACAAGCGTTTGACGATATTTTAAAAGAGCTTAACGGCGATATTGATATTCCGGGATATGATAAAGAATTATTGAGTACGCTTTCCGCAAGCCTTGCAGCGTCAACGGAAAAGATTAACGAATACGGAAAATTTAGC
>JAGBKP010000050.1 GCA_017635875.1 Selenomonadaceae bacterium
ATTTTCAAAGGACTGGAGCAGTCTTACTTTTATGAAGAATAAGCCGCTTGATGAGTATGTGGCAGAAATGTGCCGTGAAAAAACTAAAAAGTTACAGAACAAGATAAAACGCCGGCGAGATTTTGCCGGCGTTTTATTATTTAGCGTAAAACTTTATTTTTATAAGTGAACACATATTAAAGTTCTTTTTCTCTTTTCTTTCTCTTTGCTTCTTTCTCTTTGCTTCTTTCTCTTTGCTTCTTTCTCTTTGCTTCTTTCAAGAAAAGAGAAAAGAAAGAGAAAGAAGTTTTTTCACAGCCCCTTTACCTTCCTAAACTCACGCGTCGCCTAAAACGTAAGGCAAGAAATACTCAACTTCCTTTTTCCACCAGTACCAATCGTGGTCTACGTCGTAACCCCAAAAATCCACCCAGCCGTGAATGCCTTTTGCGTCGAATATATCGCGCATAATCGAGGTTGTGCGCCGCGATTCGTCTTCCCAACGCCCCTGCCCTACCGCAAGGACTATTTTTTTCTCGTTATACATATCTATATATTCATGGTCGGGGGAGATGTTCGCGAGAAAATCCACGGGGGAGTTGTCGTAAAGAGTGCCGCTTGACCAACCGCCGAAATAATATTTCGCGTCGTAAGTGCCGGACAGCGCCAAAAGAGAAGAAAAAAGCTCCGGACGACGCAAAAAACAAATGGCGGCGTGCATCGCGCCTAAGTCTATGCCCATAACAACGGGAAGAATTCCCGTGCCGTTGTGCTTTTGCACGAATGGTACGACTTCTTCAACAATGTATTCGTAATATTCTTCTTGTCGCTGGGCGCGGTAATTCACGTCGCCCCATAAATTCATAAAACTTTCTTCGTCCACGGTGTCAACCGTAAAAAGCTGAATACGCCCGCTTTCTATATCTCGTTTAAAAGTGTCGATAAGCCCAAAGTTCTCGTAATTATCTCGCATCGCCGTCTGCGTCGGAAATGCGATAATCGGCACTTCGCCGCTACCGTATACAAAAATTTGCGTTTCCTTGTGCAAAGACTGACTCCTTAAGGTAATTTCTTGTTTTTCCATTAAGCTACCTCCCCCTTGCAGGAATTTTAAACTTACCGTTGAATTTATAACTGAAATATTTTGCGAAAAGCAAAACATTTAAAATTTTCTAACAATTCTATTATAAATAAAAATGACAAATAAGGAAAGAGTTTTTTATGAAATTTTTGCAATTTTTGAAAAAAAAATATAAATACATAATTGTCCTTTTTATTATATTGCCTTTTTTATATCTTTTCGTCTTGGCGCGCAGCGCGGCTTGGGTATTTAACCGCGCCATGGCGGAACAAAAGATGTTTAACGGCACCGTTACCGTTGAAAAAATTTACGGCAGCATAAGCGGTAAAACCGATTTTGAAGGCTTAAGATGGCAAAACGAAATGGGGGAAACCATTCTTTATATTCCGGAAGGCACAATAGGCGTTAAGCCGTTAGATATTCTTCAAGGAAAATTTGAAACGGAAACTCTTTATCGTATTCGCCTAAAAAACGCTAAAATAAGACTAGGGCTTGACGATAATATGACTCCCGATTTTTTGCCCAAAAGAGAAGACCGTCGCGTAAAACCACGAGATTTTGCAACGGAAGAAATTATGGCGGCAGGTACTGAGGAAGAGCGCGTAAAGGCAAGCGAAAAGTGGCGCAAAAAAAGAGAAGAAGCGTTAAAGCATCAAATTAAGAATTTTAATTACAGCGACAGGGATTTTGACATTGGGTTTCTCCTTGAAGATTGCGTTGTTGAAATTTTCCACAGAGGCAAGCATTATATTTTAAACTCCGTAAACGTGGATTCCCGCATTAAAACCGGCGATTATTTAAAGTACAAAGTGCAGGTTTCTCAATTTTCCGGCAGTATGACGGGCGGAAACATAAATTTAAGGGGAACAGTAGACCTTTCAACCGAAGAGCCTACGATAGACGCTTCGGGGCTGTTTCAAGATATAAACCCCGAACTTTTGGGGCTTCTTGATAATTTTAACAATTATATGACCCTTGACATTTATTTTAGCGGGCCGTTAATCTCGCCAATCGGCGACGGAACAATACGGATGCAAAAATTAGATATTCCCAATCTTCCTTTTAGCGACGTAATCGGCAAATTTCAGTACAAGGACAGCGTTTTTAATTTTACTTCTCTTACGGCGAAAATCTGGGACGGAGAAGTGGATTTAACGGGATATTATAATATTGATACAAGATATTACCACATTGACGGAGTGGCGAAAAATCTTTCCGCAAAAGAGGCTTTGCCGAAAGACTCGCTTAGAACAAGCGTAGACGCAAATTTGCACCTTATCGCCAACGAAAATTCAAAAAATCTGAAGCTATGGGGCGATTTTGTATCGACAAGCGGAAGTTATATGCAAATTCCGTTCGACAAAGTTTCGGCAAGATTTACAAACGCGTATCATGATTTAAGGTTTTACGACGCTAAAATTGACATCGGCTATTATGAAGTTTCAAGCGACTTTATAGGCGTAAAAGACGGCAAACTCACTCTTGACCCCGTTGTTCTCACGAATATGAACACGGGAAACGTAAGAATGAGATATGTTCATAAGAGTTAAGGTAAGTGAGGAAGGACAAATTATGAATAATGCAAGTTTAGAGGCAAAAAAAGTCAAAGAAGCGGAAGAGGCTTTTGACAGAAAGCGGCGAACCGTCGGACTTTTCGGCGCGCCTGTTCTCGCCCTCTTGGTGTTTTTTACTCCGATAGACGCGATTTCTTTGGAAGCGCATAAACTGCTCGCAATTACGGTGCTCGTCGCGCTGTGGTGGATAACGGAACCCGTGCCCA
Source organism: Selenomonadaceae bacterium (assembly GCA_017635875.1). Classification (GTDB taxonomy): domain Bacteria; phylum Bacillota; class Negativicutes; order Selenomonadales; family Selenomonadaceae; genus RGIG9201. The sequence continues at coordinate 2,841 of JAGBKP010000050.1, forward strand.
TTCCGATTACGAGTTTAATCGGACCGACTCTTGCCGTTGCGACGGGCGTCGTAAAAGTCGGGGATGCGTTTTTGGCATTTGCCAACCCGATGATTTTTTTATTTTTGGGCGGTTTTATTTTGGCGAAAGCTATGATGACCAACGGGCTTGACAAACGATTCGCATATTGGATTTTGTCAAGGTCTTGGGTGGGGTCTAATCCCAAGCGCATTTTTTTGGCTATAGGTCTTGCCGCCGCGCTTTGCTCGGGCTGGGTCAGCAATACCGCGACAGCGGCTATGATGTTTCCGATTTGTTTGGGGCTTTTGACCTCCATTAAGGAAATGTTTGCGGTAAACGGCAGAACTATCGAACTTAGCGAATATAAATACGCCACGGGGCTTATGCTTATGACCGCGTACGCCTGCTCCATAGGCGGCGTGCTAACGCCAATCGGTACACCGCCGAATTTGATAATGCTCGGCTTATTAGATCAAATGGCAGATATTCATATTTCTTTTTTTGAATGGATGGTATGGGGAACGGTCGCTATGATTTGCTATTTTGTTCTGGCATTTATAGTGCTTACCAAGATGTTTCCGGCGGACGTTGATAAGATAGACGGCGCGGAAGAATTTATCAAGGCTAAAATAGCGGAACTCGGCAACTGGACGCGGGCGCAAAAAAATACTCTGTTTGCCTTTGTTGTCGCGGTCGCTCTCTGGGTTGCGCCGGGATTTATTTCAATCGTCTTTGGCGGAGAATCGAGCGTTTTAAAGATGTACGACCGTCTGTTTCCCGAAGCCGTCGCCGCGATGATAGGCGCGTTGCTTCTTTTCATTTTGCCGGTAAACTTTAAAAAACGTGAGTTTACCATTACTTGGAAAGAGGCGATGGACGGCATCGAATGGGGCACTCTCATACTCTTTGGCGGCGGGCTTTCTATGGGATATATGATGTATAAGACCGGACTGTCCGCGTGGGTAGGCGATTTAATAGTGACAAGCATGGGAGGCGAGCCCGGTCAATTTGTAATGATATCCGCGTTTTGCGTAATGTCGCTTATTCTTTCGGAATTGACGAGCCATACCGCGGCGACAAATATGATAGGTCCCTTGGCGATTACGGCGGCAGTATCCGCAGGATTTTCACCCGTGCCGGTGTGCGTAGGTATCGCGCTTTCCGCGTCTTTAGGCTTTATGCTCCCCGTATCGACTCCGCCGAACGCCATTGTTTACGCGAGCGGCTATATTCCTATGACAAAGATGATACGCGCGGGGGTATATGTGGACGTTATAGGCATAGCGCTGGTCACTATTCCTCTTGCTATTTACCTTGTCAGTTTTATAGTCGGATAATACGGTAAATATTGTTAAGTTGCGTAATGCAATTTTTATTGATAAATTTTCTCTTTTTATTTTCTTCTTTCTCTCTCTTTAAACATAGGGAGGGAAAGAAGCATTTTTTTATCGTTAAAAATTACATAACCCCTTTTCTTTAAATAAAAAATTTAGTATAATGAGGAAAAATTTTCATAGAACCTTTTGGAGTGACCGAATTGATAAAAAAATCTATCTTATGTTTAACGCTTTTGACTTTTTGTAACACCGCTTTTGCCGCAAGAGACATACTTCCGATTTCTTCCGTATATTCGGGGCAAGTTGGGACTGCGTATACGGAGGCGGACGCAACCGGCTCTCTTTATCCTTTTACCATAACGGTTGACGGCGTGACGGGCGACAAAAACACACAATATATTATGGCAAAAGCGAGCGGCTCTTTAATGAACGCAACGAACGGCGTACTTCAAGGAATGAGCGGAAGTCCCGTCTTTGTGGACGGAAAACTTATGGGCGCGGTTTCCGCAGGCTTTAAGGGTATGGACGCAAAAACCTGCCTTATTACGCCTATCGAAGAAATGCGTAAACTATGGAAAATGGCGGACAGAAAGAATAATCGTAAAATCGAGCCGTTTGATTTAGCCAAAGCTCTTGAAAAACGCAGGGAAGAAGAAAAAACAGAGTTAAGGAAAAAAATCGAGAAAAAACTTAAAGACGCAAAAGACGCAAAAGACGCCATTGTAAAGCGTTATAAGGAAGAAGAAACCAAAAAGAAAAAAGCGGAAGCGGAAAAGAAAACGGAAGATAACGCAAAAACCGAAAATAACGAAAACGCTAAAATCAACGATAAAAACAAAGAGGAAAAAGTCAACGTATTTTTGACGGGCTTTAACGATGAAGGGAGAAAATTCTTAAAAGAACAGCTCTTTAAGGATAAAAATATGGATTTCCTCGAAAACGCAAGCGTCGGCGGCGTTTCCGGCAATATACAAAAAGAGTTAAAACCCGGCTCCGCCCTTGGAGTTGCGCTTTCCTACGGAGATTTTGCGATAGCCGCAACAGGTACCGTTACTGACGTTGACGGCGCAAAGATACTGGCGTTCGGTCATCCGTTTACCCATCGCGGCAACGTCAATTATTTTATGACGAACGCCACCGTTGTGGGGAGTATCCCATCAAACGCCGAAGCGGGCGCGAAGATGGCGAATTTGGGCGATGTTATCGGCAGGATAAATCAAGACCGCGAAGTCGGGATTTCGGGCGTTTTGCGCGAATTTCCCGAAACCGTCAAGGTAAATACGCAAGTGGTGGATTTTGCCCTCGGCAAGAACAAATCCTATAAATCTTATGTCGCCTACGACGAGGAACTTTTAACGCCCGTTACGGCGTCCCTTATGTATGCCGCCATTGCAAAGACCACGGACACAACGGGAGAAGCTACGGCAAGAATTTCCTGCTCGATTAAAAGCGATATGATAGAAAACGGCGTTTATAAGCATGAGAATATGATATACGCTCCGTCGGATTTCGGAAAAATCGCCATACTTGAAGTCGCAGAACCTTTAAATATTTTGGCGACGAACCCGGAAAAGGATTCCGCCGTGCAAGACATAGAGATAAAAGTTGAAATAGCGGAAGGCAGACATACGGCGCGGCTTGTTTCGGCTATTCCCGAAAAATCCGTCGCAAAGGCGGGCGACAAGGTGAATTTTAAAGTTACGCTTCGCCCCTATCGCGGAAAAGACGAAACGGTTACAATACCGTATTTTGTGCCATACACTCAAGCAAAGGGAGATTTAACCCTTGACGTAAGAGGCGGCGGACTTATTCCCTTGACAACTGACACTTCGATGTTCGCGCAAGAGGGTCTTGGCGAAGACACCAAGACGAAACTGAAAAAACTATCGGAAACTTCAAGCAACAACGATATAGTAATCGCGCCCGGCGCGCCTGCTGCGCTTATGAGCGAAAACGAGCAAAAAAAGATGATACAAAGGGCGTTAGAGGCGCAGGAGAATGCGGAGGCAAAATTCGGCGCGAAGTTAAAAAATCCGCCGAAAAATAAGCCGTATAAGACGAACTATGTAATCGAAAACTATGTTAAAACCAGAATAAAGATTGAGGGATAGAAATGGAGAAGCTTTTAATAGAGGGCGGCGCACCTTTAAAAGGCAGGGTAAAAATCAGCGGCGCAAAGAACGCGGTCTTGCCCATTATAGCGGCGACGCTTTTAGGCGAAGAAAAAGAAAGTGTGCTTGAAGAAGTTCCGGGGCTTTGCGACGTTAAAACCATCTCCGAAATAATAGAATCCGTCGGCGCAAAAGTACGCTACAACGCCGAAAACGAAACGCTTACGGTAGACGCAACAAATTTAATCGCAACGGAAGCGCCTACGGATTTAGTGCGAAAGATGCGAGCGTCTTTCCTCATTATAGGGCCGCTCCTCACTCGTTACGGAAAAGCTAAAATTTCACTTCCCGGCGGTTGCGCCATAGGCACGCGCCCTATTGATTTGCATTTAAAGGGCTTTGAGGCGTTAGGCGCAAAAATTGAAATCGGACACGGTTTTATAAGCGTAACCGCGCCAAACGGACTCGTAGGAAACAGAATTTATCTTGACTTCCCAAGCGTAGGCGCGACGGAAAACATCTTGATGGCGGCGGCGACGGCTAAAGGCGAAACATATTTGGAAAACCCCGCAGAAGAGCCTGAAATCGTAGACCTCGCGAACTTTTTAAACGTAATGGGCGCAAAAATAAGGGGCGCGGGTACTAATTTAATAAAAATCACGGGCGTTGAGAGACTTCGCGGCGAAAACTACACGATTATCCCGGACCGCATAGAAGCCGGCACATATATGCTCGCCGCCGCTATGACAAAGGGCGACGTATTCATAGAAAACGCCATAAGGGAGCATTTAAAGCCTGTTATCGCCAAACTTAAAGATGCGGGAGCGAGTTTAGAAGAAAGTATCAACGGAATAAGAGTTTACGCAAGCGGCGATTTAAAATCCGTAGACATAAAGACTATGCCATACCCCGGTTTTCCAACGGATATGCAGGCGCAATTTATGGCTATGCTGGCGATTTCAAAAGGCAAAGGTCAAGTCATAGAGACAGTCTTTGAAAATCGCTTTATGCACGTTGAAGAACTTCGCCGTATGGGCGCAAATATTACGGTGAACGAGCGATGCGCCGAAGTGGTCGGAGTTGAAAAGTTAAAGGCGTCAAGAGTAAAAGCGACGGATTTACGCGCAGGCGCGGCTATGGTATTAGCTGCGCTAGTAGCGGACGGAGTAACGGAAATCACCGCCCTTCACCATATAGACAGAGGCTATCACAATTTGGTGGAAAAACTGATAAGCCTGGGGGCAAAAATAAAGAGGATAGAGGAATAACAGATGGCAAACGAAAAAATTTTCCCGCTTACAAAAGAGCAAGTCGACGAAATAGCAAAAAAATATCCCACGCCTTTCCACATCTACGACGAAAAAAAAATACGCGAAAATTTGCGAACTTTAAAAAACGCTTTTGCTTGGGCACCCGCGTTTAAAGAACACTACGCGGTAAAAGCTGCGCCAAATCCATCCCTTTTGCAAATAATGAAAGATGAGGACGCGGGTACGGACTGTTCGTCGCTGCCTGAACTTTTGCTGTCAGAAGCCGTAGGCATCACGGGCGAAGAGATAATGCTGACCTCAAACGATACGCCGATAGACGAATTTCAAAAGGCGTTAGAACTGGGCGCGATTATAAATTTAGACGATATAACCCATATCGAATACTTAGAAAAAAACGCGCGCCTTCCGAAATGTTTGTCCTTCCGTTACAATCCCGGCGATTTAATAGAAGGCAACGACATAATAGGAAAACCGACGGAGGCAAAATACGGGCTTACCAAGGAGCAGATTTTTAACGCGTACAGAATCGCGAAAGAAAAGGGAATAAAGCGTTTCGGACTTCACACTATGGTGATTTCAAACGAACTTAGGAACGAAGGCTTTTTGCTTACCGCAAAAATAATGTTTGAGCTGGCGGCAGAGATAAAAAAAGAGCTGGGCATTGATTTCGAGTTCGTAAATTTAGGCGGCGGTTTCGGAGTGGCGTACCGCCCCGAAGAAAGCCCCGTAGATTTCAAATTTGTGGGTGAAGGCATAAAAGAGCTGTATTATAAGATATTTGAGCCGTTAAATATGACAACGACTGCGATAAAAACGGAAAGCGGCAGGTTTATAACGGGTCCCGCCGGTTTTTTGGTTTCAAAGGCGATACACGAAAAGCATACGTATAAAGACTATATCGGGCTTGACTCCTGTATGGCAAACCTAATGCGTCCCGCGCTTTACGGCGCGTATCATCATATAACGGTACCTGGTAAAGAGAATTTGCCGCTTGACCACACTTACGACGTAGTGGGTTCGCTTTGCGAAAACAACGACAAATTCGCCATAGACAGAAAACTTCCGAAAATCGACATAGGAGATTATGTAGTAATTCACGACGCGGGGGCGCACGGTCACGCTATGGGATTTAACTACAACGGAAAACTCCGCTCCGCCGAACTTCTCTTGAAAGAAAACGGAGAAGTTAAGCTGATACGCCGCGCTGAAACCGTGGACGATTATTTTGCCACTTTGAAATTTGACGGCGGGATTATGTGAAAAAACGGCAACATATTTGAGGAAACGCTGATTAAATGAGTTAGAGCTATTTTTAAGAGATTGTGGGTATATATCAAGGAATGACGAAGAGTCGTAATAGAGACAACGATCAATAAGCTAACACGCAAAATAAAAAAGCCTTCCAAAAAACTTGGAAGGCTTTCAGACTGTAGACAAAACGGGTTTTCCTCTAAAGATGAGGAAAACCCGTTTAATTTTTGTTACCATGAAATTATACAAAATAAGGAATAAAATATAACTTTTACGTACACTCTCCCTTCCTTTCTTTTTCCAAAGTGCTATTTTCTTTAAATTCATGCACGCAAAAACGAG
>JAGBKP010000051.1 GCA_017635875.1 Selenomonadaceae bacterium
GCTTTGACGGCTATTTTGCCGCCTGAACTGCGTCAGAAAAAACTTGACGTAGCCTAGCTACGACTTCGTTTTTTCTTCCTTGTCAGTCGACAAAATATCTCGCCACATCACGCCGTCAGGAGTTTACCAACACGCCCTAATTCTACCATTTTTTAACGCGAATAGTATTAGAAAATCATTAAAAATACGTTAAGGTTTGAAAAATCAATATATACGAAAATAAAAAACCACGGCGCAAGACTAATTTCTTACGCCGTAGTTTGTAGTTTTTTATTATTTTCTTCCCGTTATGAACATAGCGTCGCCGAAGGAAAAAAATCTATATCCCGTCTTTACCGCTCTTTCGTAGGCTTTCAGCATAAATTCCCGTCCCGCGAACGCGCTTACAAGCATCAGCAGTGTGGATTTCGGAAGATGAAAATTCGTAATCAGCGCGTCAACAATTTTAAATTCGTAGCCCGGGTATATAAAAATCTCCGTCGCGCCGCTTTTTCCCTCAATTTTACCAATACCGGTTGCCGCCGCTTCCATCGTCCTCATAGCGGTCGTGCCTACGGCTATTACGCGTTTGCCTTTCGCTTTTGTTTCCATAATGAGTTTTGCCGTATCTTCGGGCAAAACGTAATATTCCTTATGCATTTTATGTTCTTCGATATTTTCCGCTTTAACGGGACGAAAAGTGCCAAGCCCTACGTGAAGCGTTAAAAATCCCAAATTTACGCCGTATTCTTTTAATTCTTCAAGCTGTTCTTTAGTAAAGTGAAGCCCCGCGGTAGGCGCGGCTGCGGAGCCTTTTTCCCTCGCGTACACCGTTTGATAACGCTCGCTGTCCTCTAATTTTTCGTGAATATAGGGAGGCAAAGGCGTTTCGCCTAATTTGTCCAAAATCTCCTCAAATATTCCGTTAAATTTAAATTCCGCGATACGCCCGCCAAAATCCGTATTTTCTTTAATAACGCAGGAAAGCGTATCTCCGAAAAAAATTTCCTCTCCTACTCTTGCTTTTTTCCCCGGTTTTACAAGCGTTTCCCATAAATTATTGTCAATTCGTCGAAGCAGAAACACCTCGACCCGCCCGCCCGTTTTGCGATTTCCTATAAGCCTTGCGGGAATTACCCTTGTATCGTTAAAAATAAGCGTATCGCCTTCATTTAAAAAATTTTTTAACTCATAAAAATGAGAGTCCTCTATTCTTTCTTCTTTCGGATACAGCACCATAAGCCTAGACGAATTTCGCGGCTCTATCGGTTTTTGCGCTATAGACGACTCGGGCAAATAATAATCAAAATCATTAACCAGCATTTTTTCACCTTAACAAAGTTTATTAAAACCTTACTTTCTTTTTTCTCTTTCTTTTTTGAAAAAAAGAAAGAGAAAAAAGAAAGTAACAAAGAAAAAAGAGAAAGAAAAAACTTTATCAGTTTTAAATTTTAAAATTTTAAAATTAAGCGTTACATTTTTAATTTTTTCTAATAAAGTTCTTTTTCTTTCTTTTGGTACTTTTCTTTCTTTTTCTTTCAAGAAAAAGAAAGAAAAGTACGGTTTTTAAAAACTAATTCAATACAATTTCTTAATAAAAGTTTTTTGGTAGTAATGTTCTAAAATTTCGCGGTAATTTTTCCCGCTTTCGGCTAGAGCTTTTGCGCCCCATTGGCTCATACCCACGCCGTGACCTATGCCGTAACCCGTAAATTCCACCGTTTTCCCTTTTAATTCTATGTCGAAAAGCGTGCTGTTAAGATTAAACATAGCTCTAAGTTCTGCGCCGGTTAAAAATTTCGTTTTGTGCGCGCTTACTATGCGAATGTTTTTTACCCTGCCGGATTTTGTCCTGTCCGTATAACGCTTGCCTATGGTAAGGGGCGAAAGCTCTATTTTTTTTACGCCCGAAATGCCCGCCTTTTTTTCAAATTCAAAAAGAGAAACCGTCTTTGTCCAAGGTTTTGTCTTTTCTTCGATTTCTTTAACTGCGCGAAGATATGGAATACCTCTTCCCCATAAATCTTCGTTGTTTTCCGTCATCCCGCCCGAATCCGTATGAAAAGGAGTGTCTATTATAGGACCGTTAGGAAGCGCGAACAATACCTCGCCGTAAGTTTCTTTTATTGCAATATCGGTGTTTTCGTGTTCTCTCACCGCGCCCGCGTATACTTGACAATGAACTTTGTCGCATAAATCGTAGCCGTCCTTTTCGTGACGCTTGCGATTTTTTAACGCGAACGTGCGAGCAGCTATTGTTTGCGCTTTTAGGGCTTCTTTTGCCCAAAGCGGCGGCATTTCTTCGGGCACTACCCCTCTTAAATATTCCTCTGCGGGAGTTACGTTTATCGCGGTCATCGCGTCTTTTTTTCTGATAAAACGCAAGCCGCCGCGATAAGATTTTCCGTTAATTCTTAACACCAGCGTCTTTAATTCCCTTGGATCCTCCGTTCGTATTTCCCATAAATTGCCGTCAAATTTTTTGCCTTTTACCTCAATATTTTCATCGGTTAAAATTATCGCTAAAACCTCGCCTTTAAAAATCCGTACTTTTTCGTTTCCAGCAAAAAAAATACAATCGCGATTTGCAACTATTGTCGCGTTTTTTAAATTTTCCATAACGCCTATACGGAGTTCCGGCTGCCACGCGCTCTTTACTTCTTCTGCGTAACAAGAAATATTCGCGCATAAAAAAAAGAGCAATACAAAAATTTTAACTTTCAACCGCCGTACTCCTTTCAGCCTCTAACCTCGCGCGTTTTTTCGCCTTATTTTCCTTTTTTCGTTTTTTTCTCAGTTCTTTAGAATAGCGTTCTTCTTCCGAAAAAATACAACCGCAATAAGGCTGACGATAAAGATTTCTCTCAATACTCTCGTCAATTCCCGCTTGCCAACCTATCCGAAAATCCTCGTAGTAAAAATCAATCCCATACTGTTTCGCAAAATATTCCGCTATTTTTTTCATCATATTGTGGTCTTGATATATACTGTAAAAAAGGGTGGAAGAAAAAGCATCGTAACCGTTTTCTGCGGCAAATTTTGCGCTTTCTTTAAGTCGCCAAGAATAGCAAAAAGCGCACCTGTTGCCGCCCGCATTTTCAATTTTTATCGCCTTTTCCAAAAAATCGCGAATAATATAGCGTTCAAATATTATAAGCTCAACCTCCGCTTGATTTGCGTAATCTTTAATCGCGTCAAGCCGTCTTTGCCATTCCATATAGGGGTGAATATTGGGATTAAAAAAATAAAGCGTCGGCTCTATGCCCTTTTCTCTCAAAGATTTTACGGGATAACAGGAGCAAGGTCCGCAACAAGCGTGCAATAAGAGTTTCATAATATTTCCTCAATCAAAGTTTAATTCTATGTTCCCATTGTTTTTAGCGTTAGGCGCGGGATACGGGATATTCATATGACGATACCCCGCTTCCGTTACGACTCTGCCGCGCGGCGTGCGATACAAAAAACCGAGCTGTATGAGATACGGCTCGTAAACATCTTCGATGGTATCCGTTGATTCAGAGATAGCGGCTGCGATGGTATCTAAACCGACGGGACCGCCGGCGAATTTTTCTATCATAGTGAGAAGCATTCTTCTATCCGTGTGGTCTAATCCCGCTTCGTCCACTTCAAGCATTTTTAAGGCTTTGTCCGCTATAGTCTTTGTTATCGCCTTTTCTCCCGCGACTTCCGCAAAATCTCGCACGCGTTTTAAAAGTCTGTTCGCTATTCTTGGCGTACCGCGAGAGCGACAGGCGATTTCTTCCGCGCCGCTTTTTTCTATGGACACGCCTAAAATTTCCGCGCCCCTCGTCACTATATGACAAAGGGCGTTTGTATCGTAATATTCAAGGCGAGAGATAATGCCGAAACGATCCCTTAAAGGATGCGAGATTGACCCAGCCTTTGTGGTTGCGCCTATAAGCGTAAACGGCGCGATGTCAAGACGAATGGAACGCGCAGAAGGACCTTTCCCTATAATAATATCAAGCGCAAAATCTTCCATAGCGGAATAGAGTATTTCTTCAACGCTTCTTGAAAGTCTGTGAATTTCGTCTATAAAAAGTACGTCTTTTTCCTGCAAATTAGTGAGAAGCGCGGCAAGGTCGCCGGATTTTTCGATAGCGGGGCCGCTTGTTACGCGAAAATTCACCCCAAGCTCGTTTGCAATAATAGCCGCAAGCGTAGTTTTTCCCAAGCCGGGAGGTCCAAACAACAGCACATGGTCAAGCGCTTCGCCGCGATTTAACGCCGCTTTTAAAAATATTTTAAATTCTTCCTTAACTTTATCCTGCCCGATATATTCGGCAAGCCGCTTAGGGCGAAGACTATACTGCCAAGTGTCTTCACGCGCTTCGCCTAAAGAGACTATTCTATCCTCGTATTCTTCCGTTTCTTTCATTTACTGCTCCTAAAATTTTTAGCTTCTTACTTTTTTCTTTTCTCTCTTTCTTTTGCCTGTCCCCGCGAGGGGGAAAAAGAAAGAGAGAAAAGAAAAAAGTAACAAAAAAGAAAAGAGAGAAAGAAAACTTTAATAAAAATAATAATATGGGTATGCGAAAACAATTCTAAAAATTGCTCTAGTCAGCATTAGCTGTTATATTTTTAAAACTTATTCAATATTTTTAACGCGTCTTTAATAATGTTTTCAACCGAATCTTTCGCTTTAACTTTTTTCAAAGTTTGGGCGACTTCCGCCGCGCTATAGCCTAACGCCATAAGCGCAGCCTTCGCCTCATCCGTCAAATCTCCCGTTAATACAGTTTCTTCGCCCGCGCTTAATTCTTCTTCCGTTCCTTCAAAAGCTACTTTGTCCTTTAATTCAAGTATCAATCTTTCCGCCGATTTTTTTCCTATGCCGGGCAGTTTTGTCAAAATTTTTACGTCTTTATTTTGTATAGCCTTGTAAAGTCCTTCGACCGTTATGGCGGAAAGCACCGAAAGCGCGCCTTTCGGACCTATGCCCGACACCGATATTAAAAGCGTAAAAGCGCCGTATTCGGAGTCCGAAAAAAAGCCGTAAAGAATGATAGCGTCCTCTCTTACGCTCGTATAAATATATAACGCCGCCTCTTCGTTTAACCGCAGATGATTTCTCGTAGATACGGGAACAAACACGCGATAGCCGACGCCGTTTACGTCCATAATGGCGTAATCGGTTTCAAGAACAATAACTTTTCCGCGCAAAAATCCTATCATACAAACCTCCGTAAATATCGCTATTATACAGCGTAAACTCTTCGCTTGCAAATAAATTTTCGCGGCTATATGTGAAAGAAATTAAGCATACGCATAGTGACTTTTTTATCGTCATCGTCCCTATGCGTAAAAAGATATTCCAAAGTATAAGCGTAGAAAAAAGAAGTAATGGGGATAAAGCGGTGACCTTTTTTTATATTTCCCCAAGTCATCAGTTTTTTGTGCAAAAATTTAATATCTTCTTTTGTCGCATTATATTTTTGCATAATTTTTTTAAGCTTATAATCCTTCATGCAATAGTCGTAAATTTCGTCAAAAAGTTTCTCGTTTTCGGTGTTATCCGCGTAAACGCTTATAAGGCGCGCCGTGGTATTGCTTCGCTTTAAAGAATGTACCGTTTCAAAAACAACGAGGGCAAATATCGCGATTATAAATATTATCCAAAAAATATCCGTCATTTTCATCTTCCTCATATTTTATTCATTTTTTGTAAAACTTCGATAAACGCTTTCATATTTCCTGCATAATTTTATTTTTCAAACGCAAGATTTTTTGTTATAATCATAGACAAATTTTAAATGTATTACTTTTGGAGGGAAATATGAGAGCTACTAATTTATACGCGCCCACTTTACGCGAAATGCCGTCGGACGCGGAACTTATCAGCCATAAACTTATGCTTCGCGGGGGCTTTATGCGAAAATCCGCGAACGGTATGTATAATTTTTTGCCGCTTGGCTGGAAAGTCATAAAAAAAATCGAAAATATAATCCGCGATGAAATGGATAAAGCAGGCGGACAGGAAATAATGATGCCCATTTTGCAACCTTCCGAACTGTGGGAAGAAAGCGGCAGATGGGCGGCTTACGGCGAAGAGATGATGCGCCTTAAAGACCGTCACGGTCATTCGTACTCCCTTGGTCCAACGCATGAAGAAATGATAACCGCGCTCGTACGAAACGAAGTGCGCTCTTATAAGCAACTTCCGCTTATGCTCTATCAAATTCAAGATAAATTCCGCGACGAACGCCGCCCGCGTTTTGGGCTTATGAGAAGCCGCGAATTTATTATGAAAGATTTATACTCTTTCGATAAAGACGAAGCGGGTATGAATATTTCTTACGAAAAAATGTATAAAGCGTACGGCAATATATTTACCCGCGTAGGGCTGAAATACCGCCCCGTTGAAGCGGACAACGGCGCGATCGGCGGCGGTCACTCCCACGAATTTACCGCGATTAGCGATGCGGGAGAATCTTTTATCGCTTGCTGCACAAAATGCGATTATGCGGCAAGCGACGAAAAAGCGGAATTAAAGGCGATTATTCCCGAAAACGAGACGGAAGAAGAACTGAAAAAAGTCCCCACGCCGAACGCTCATACTATTGATTTGCTCGTTAAATGTTTAAATATTCCCATTGAAAAAACCATAAAGGCGGTAGCATATCAAACCGAGCAGGACGAACTTGTGCTTGTTTTTGTGCGCGGAGACCACGATGTAAACGAAGCGAAAGTTTTGCATTTTGTGGAGAACGCAAGAGAACTTCGTATGGCAGACGAAGACGCAATAAAAGCGGCGGGCGGTTGTCCGGGTTTTATGAGTCCGATAGGAATAAAAAAGGGTACAAAAACTTTAGTGGATTTAACGGCTTACGAGATGAAAAACGCGGTATCCGGCGCAAACGAAGTCGATACGCATTATACGGGCGTTAATCCCAAGCGCGATTTTAAAAATGTAATCGTTGCGGATATTCGTATGGTTAAAGAAGGTGACGCGTGTCCCCGTTGCGGCGCGCCGTTTACCTTAACGCGCGGAATAGAAGTCGGGCAGGTTTTCACTCTCGGAACAAAATACAGCGAAGCTATGAAAGCGACGTTTTTAGACGAAAACGGCAAAGACAAGCCGTTTGTTATGGGATGCTACGGCATAGGCGTCGGCAGGACAATGGCGGCTATTATAGAGCAAAAGCACGACGAAAACGGAATAATTTGGCCTCTTTCGGTCGCGCCTTTTGAAGTTGTCGTAGTGCCTGTAAACGCTAAAAACGAAGATCAGTTAAAAGCGGCGGAAAAAATTTACGACGAATTAAGAGAAAAAAACATCGACGCGCTCCTTGACGACAGAGCGGAACGCGCAGGCGTCAAGTTTAAAGACGCGGATTTAATCGGCTATCCTCTTCGCATTACGGTCGGACCTAAGACCGTTGATGAGGGCATAGTGGAAGTAAAAATTCGTAAAACCGGCGACATTAAATTATTTAATATGGATAATTATTTGAGCGAAGTTTTAAAAGTATTGGAAGATTTGTAAAAAAACGGCAATAAAAAAACTCCCTTGAAGGGAGTCACAGACTGTAGACAAATTCATTTAAAAATCCCTTCAAATGTGATAAAATACATTTGGAGGGATTTTAATGTATCGTAAACAAAGCAGGGAAAATCAAAATCAAATACAATTCGTATGTTTAGAAGATTTAGTGCCTAAAGA